>NZ_CP067169.1:2097500-2400000 GCF_028553885.1 Paracoccus aestuarii | reverse complement strand
ACAACTTCGCACTGGCATCAGGATTGCGATGTGCAGGATAGGCGGTAGGCTTTGAAGCGGGGACGCCAGTTCCCGTGGAGCCACCCTTGAGATACCGCCCTTCGCACTCTTGATGTCTAACCGCGGCCCGTTATCCGGGTCCGGGACCCTGCGTGGTGGGTAGTTTGACTGGGGCGGTCGCCTCCCAAACAGTAACGGAGGCGCGCGAAGGTTGGCTCAGAGCGGTCGGAAATCGCTCGTTGAGTGCAATGGCAGAAGCCAGCCTGACTGCAAGACTGACAAGTCGAGCAGAGTCGAAAGACGGCCATAGTGATCCGGTGGTCCCGAGTGGAAGGGCCATCGCTCAACGGATAAAAGGTACGCTGGGGATAACAGGCTGATGATGCCCAAGAGTCCATATCGACGGCATCGTTTGGCACCTCGATGTCGGCTCATCTCATCCTGGGGCTGGAGCAGGTCCCAAGGGTACGGCTGTTCGCCGTTTAAAGAGGTACGTGAGCTGGGTTTAGAACGTCGTGAGACAGTTCGGTCCCTATCTGCCGTGGGTGTTGGAGACTTGAGAGGAGTTGCCCCTAGTACGAGAGGACCGGGGTGAACGTTCCACTGGTGGACCTGTTGTCGTGCCAACGGCAGTGCAGGGTAGCTATGAACGGACAGGATAAACGCTGAAGGCATCTAAGCGTGAAGCCCCCCTCAAAACAAGGTCTCCCTTGAGAGCCGTGGAAGACCACCACGTCGATAGGCCGGAGATGTAAGTGCAGCAATGCATTCAGTTGACCGGTACTAATGGCTCGATAGGCTTGATTTGATCCGGAAGAAGCAGGATTACCCCCGCTTCCTCCAAAGCATCCTTGGACAATATCAGATCCCGCAAGGGATCCGACGCTGAGCGTTTCTTTCCTGGTCTGGTGGCCCTAGCGCGAGCAAAACACCCGATCCCATCCCGAACTCGGCCGTTAAGTGCCGCTGCGCCGATGGTACTGCGTCTCAAGACGTGGGAGAGTAGGTCACCGCCAGACCTGGAAAGAAACGCATATCTCTCTGAAACGATCAAAACACCCGATCAGGACAAAATTGGCGCGGGGTAGAGCAGCCCGGTAGCTCGTCAGGCTCATAACCTGAAGGTCGTAGGTTCAAATCCTACCCCCGCAACCAAAACTATTTCTTCAATGATATCAGTGCTATGAGAATCCGCTGCGGCGGATTTTTTGTCGTTTCCGGACCGTGCATGCGATATGCCGGCCCGGGCAAGCGGTTGGCCGATGGCCAGGCGCAACAGGCTCGCCAGGGCGCCATGCAGGTCGATCGCCAGGCCCTCGCCATCGGGCCCTGGGGTCAGCACGATCTTTTCGACCAGCGCCCGGAGCGCTTCCTTTGCTTCCTCTTGGCCCTCGGCGTCGGAGAGGCCGCGGATCAGCTGGCCGACGCGGTCGCGATAGGTCTTCGCCATGCTGGGATGAAACCGGACCGGGTCCGGGGCAGGGGAGGATGACAGCTGTCGCTCCAGGTCCTTGCGGCGCGCGTCCAGCTCGATCATCCGGTCCTTGACCTGCTCGGCCGGAACACCGGCGATGATGGCGTCGACCAGCTTCTTGTGGTCGCCCGTGACCTGACGCAGCTCCTTTTCCAATCCCGAGCGACCGGCATTGGCCTGGGCCTGCAGCCGGTTGCGCTCCGCCGCGTATTCCTCGCAGAAGATCTGCACCACCTCCGGGTCCATCAGGTGATGTTCGAGGGCGTTCAGCACCACACCATCCAGATCTTCGCGACGGATCACCGCCATGTTCGTGCAGACCGCCGGGCCCTTCTTGCGCGCCGCCGAGCAGCCGAAGGAATCCTTGTTGACCTTGGAGAAGCCCGAGCCGCAGCAGCCGCAACGCATCAACCCGGAAAACAGGAATCTGGGCCGGCGCCGGTCCCAGACCGGCACGTTGGTGTTCTTGGACTTCAGTGCACCTTGGCGGTTGCGTGCAGCCTCCCAGAGTTCGTCGTTGAGAATGCGCAGTTCCGGGACCTCGGTGATGACCCAGTCCGATTCCGGATTGAGCCGGGAGATGCGCTTGCCGGTGCTCGGATCCTTGACATATTTGAGCCGGTTCCAGACCTGGCGGCCGATATAGAGCTCGTTGTTCAGGATGCCGGTTCCGCGTTCGCGGTTGCCATGGATCGTCGAGCTGCCCCAATAGCCGTCCCGCGGTCCGGGGATCTTCTCGCGGTTCAACTGCTCGGCGATCTTCTTGGGGGACAGGCCCCTGGCGTAATCCTCGAAGATCCGCCGGACCACCTTGGCCTGGCCCGTGTCGATCTCGCGATCGCCGCGGATCGGTTCGCCATTCTCGGCATAGCGGATGATCGCCTTGTAGCCATAGGTCAGCCCGCCGGCGGACTTGCCTTCCAGCGCGCGTCCCTTGAGGCCGCGATGGGTCTTGGTGGCCAGATCCTTCAGAAACAGCGCGTTCATCGTGCCCTTGAGCCCGATATGCATCTCCGAGATCTGGCCCTCGCTGATGGTCTCGATCGCGATGTCCTGAAACTGCAGCCGCTGATAGATGGTGGCGATGTCGGCCTGATTGCGCGACAGCCGATCCAGCGCCTCGGCGATCACCACATCGAAACCGCCCGCCTGGCCATCGCGCAGCAGCTTTTGCAGGCCGGACCGCATCATGCTGGCACCGGAGACAGCGCGGTCGGAATAAACCTCGATGACCTCCAGCCCCTGGCGGGCCGCATAATCGCGGCAGGAGCGGATCTGGTCCTCGATCGAGGCGTCGCGCTGGAGGTCCGAGGAAAAGCGCGCATAGATCGCGGCGCGCAGAGCTTGGGTCATGGCGTGGTCTCCTCGTGGTGTCGGTCAGTTCAGGCGGCCCTCCCGCTCATGATCCGCCCGGGCGGCTTGGCGCGCAAGTGCGCGGATGAAGTCGAGATAGGCGTGCCGATCCTCGGGCACAGGGGAAGGCTTGGCATGACAGCGCGTGGGTGCGGCCGCTGCGGTCGCAGCATCCTGCCCTTCGGTCCTGCCGCCCTGCCTCTTCGCCACGTGATGTGCCTCTCCGGTCCGCGCGGAGGGGGCTCCGGCGGCTGATCTCGATATTGCGGTGATCGGACATGGGTCCGCTGCTCTTCGGATCAGTATACGTGGCGCAATGAGCGGTGAGCGGCTGAACAGGCCTGCTTCCGGTGCAAGACGGGGTTTGCGAGCGGTTCATTGTGGACAACTCAGCTGTTTGGGGGCTTTTGATGCGCGGAACCTGCCATGCGGCCATGGGTAAGGTCTTCGACGACGGCGAGGACCGGTGCCGGGGCCGAAAGACCCTCGTGAAATAGAATTGCGCATCCCCGTCGAGGATGCGCAGGGTTCGTGTGAGGCAAAGCCCCTTCACGGGCTGCCACTGCCGTCCGCGCCAGGGAACGTTCCGGCCGGGTTCATCCTGCCGGAGGCTGTGAATGCCGCGGCAGCAGGCCGCGGCTTCAGCAGCGCCAGCCGCCCCGCGAGCTCATCCTCGCCGATGAAGCCCCGCGCTTCGAGATCCGTGGCCAGTTCTTCCAGCAACTCGTGATGCTGGCAGAGAATCTCCTGCGCGTCGTGGCACGCGCGGTCGAGACGGCGCTGGAGGCCCGCGCGGGTGGCGGCAGGCAGGGTCGGGATCAGCCCAAGGTCGGGCATCGCCCCGATCGACAGATGCCCCTGTTCTCCGAGCCCGAGGCTCAGCTCGCAGGCGAGCAGCAGCCGACTGGCGCGTGCCAGATCGCTGTCGGGATGCCCACCGGCGCCGCCACCAGCATCGCCCAGCATCAAGAGTTCCGCAGCCCGACCGCTGAGATAGACGACGCAATGGCGGTGAACTTCAGCGGGGGTCAGATCGCCAGGGCGCCATTCCGACAGGGTCTCCCCGCCGGCGGGACCGAGCCGCAAGGCCTTCACCGCACCGAGCTTGAGCACCGCGGTGACGATGGCATGGCCGGCCTCGTGGATTGCCGCACGCTGGCGCATGGCGGGCGGCAGTTCCAGGTGATCGGGTGAGAGCGCGGAGATCAGGTCCTGATGCGTCATCGGGCGCCTGGCTCGCCGGGCCTTTGCCCGGGCCGCCCGAACCGCTGCGGCGCAGTCGGCGCCTGAGCGGCCACGGGCGAGCTGGCTGAGTGCCTGCAGGTCTGCCCCCGGCAGATTCTCTCCGAGATGCTGGCGTAAGATCCGCGCGAGATCGCGGGCGTCCGGCAGCCCGATCTGGACCAGCGCATCGAAGCGGCCGGCCCGGCGGATTGCCGGATCGATCTGGCCGGGATGGTTGCATGCCCCGATCACGGTAACGCCTTCGCGCCCAGCCAGGCCGTCAAGCTGTTCCAGCAGGCCGCTGATGACTTTGGTGTCGTAGCTGCGGATCCGATCGGACGACCCGCCGACTCGGCTGCCGAAGGCGTCGATCTCGTCGATGAACAGAACACTCGGGGCGTTCTTCGCTGCGTTGCGAAAGCTTGCCTGCATCGCCTTCAGCATGTCTCCCAAATGGCCCGCGGCCTGCCATCCGGCATAGCTCCCGGCCTCGAGATGAATGCCCGCCTCGCGCGCCATAGCCCGCGCAAGCTCCGTCTTCCCGCAGCCCGGCGGCCCTGCGATCAGCAGCCCACGATGAACGTCGCTCCAGTCCAGATCGCCTGCAGCCCAGGCCCGCAGATCCTCGGTGATGCCAAGCGCGATCTCGCGCGCAAGCCCAAGGCCTGCGAGCTCGGCGAGGGGGATGCCAGAGCCGTTTGCCGGGACCGTCCTGGAGGCCTTCGTCCTTTGCGTCCCGTCTGATGATGTCCGGAAGGACGGTCTGTCCGGCCAGTCGGCCTGCGCCAAAAGCCTTGCCCCCTCTTCCGCACTGCCGCTGCGCAAGGCAAGGGCGAAAGGCAGCAGCGCCATCTCTGCCAGGCGATCATCCGGCGGCAGCAGAGCACGAAGAGCCTCCGGGTCCGTCTCTGCCCAGGACAGGCGGAAGAACTCCACGATGATCTCGCGATCCACAGGATGGAACGGCCACGCCGTCACCTTCGCGGGGCCCAGAACGCTGTTGGGCTCCACCCCCTCGGGGAGAATCACGACGACGGGCGCGCGCCAGCGAAGTGCCGCAGTCAGTTCGCTTTCCAGTTCCTCCTCGGCGTGAAACTGCGAGACGCCCGGCTCTACGATGAACACAACGCCTGGTCTCTGAAGGCTCAACTTGGGCCGGGCGGTGATCCAGCCCGCTGGCATCGCTGCCGGCAGAAGCGTCACGAGGTCGCGGACGAGATCATAAGGCACTCCCGTAATCGCAGTGATTGCCCCCTGCGAAAAGCCCTCGGCCAGGCGGGCCTCACCGCCCTGCAGCGTGGCAGCCAGTTGCAGGGTGATCAGTTGCTGTCGATGTGACAGAACCGGAGCGGGGCGGTCGGGGTGGCGTGCATCGCCATCGAGCGCGGCGGAATTTGCGTTCTGGTCCTTTCCGGGGGGCAGGATCTTCTCGAGCTGAAGGGCAAGGGCTGCATTGCGGATCCGGGCTGCATAGGCCCGCCAATCCATGTCCTGGGGGGTGGGGGAAGTCGTGTCGATCATGGTGATCTCCAGCATGGGAATGAGAGGAGGGGATCAAAGCAAGACGCTGTGTCGGGCGGGCAGGTCGGCAGACCAGCCGGCACGGCGGTGCTCCGCACGGAAAAGGACGGAAATGAGAGACGCGGCCCGATGCTGCGGGTCAGTGCGCCGGCGTGAAGGCGCAGGCCTCATGGGAAAGGCCCAACGCTGAAAATGCCGCATGCAGGCTTTGCCGGGGCGCGACCTGAAAAGCTGCGATCTGGTGCAGGGCGATCCGGTGCGAGGCCAGCTTCCTCGCCGTGAAGATGACCAGATCCAGGGGCAGGATCACCAGCGCGGCGATGTCGTAGTCCTCCGGGCGATAGAGGCGAGTGCCTTGCGGATTGTTGCGATACCCTTTCCGCATCTCGAAGCGATAGAAGCCGTTCTGCGGTGATGTCGTGGTCTTCACCTGGACGCGCACGGTCATCTCGAGGCGCGGCATGAGCACGTCATAGGGCAGGCCGTCGCCGGCCTGGAAAACCGTTTCGCCCAGCCGCGTGAGCTTGGAGAGCACCAGCAGTTCACCGGCATGTCCTAGGGCCTTGGCCCGAAGGCAGAGGATACGAGGGTCGACGTCCGGATAGCTCGCGAGGCTTGCCGCCTCGGTCGCCTCTCGTTGGGGCCCATGGTTGAGGCCGGGCAGGGGAAGCTGAACGATCACTGGGTGCTTCCCCTGATCGATCCGCAAAAGGCGCCTGGGGCTGCATCGGGTGCAGCATGCGGGATGTTGCCCGCGCGTGTCGGGATGTGGTGGCGGAGATGGGCCATGGGATGCCCTCCTGTCGATATGCAACTGACCGGAAGCCGCGACCGACTGCGCCACAGGTGGAGGGCAAGGCATGTCAGCCCACAGCCCAGCCGGTAAAATGGAGCAGTCAGTCGGCGCGGTCAGGATGTGATGAGATCAGGCTGCGATCAGCTCGGGCACGGAGGCGGCGCCTTGGGTGCGATAGCAGGACAGCCGGGCCATCAACGAGATCCGTTTGTCGGCCGCCGCCAGCATGTCCCGGTGCCGCGCCGCGATGGGATCGTCGCCATGGACATGAAGGAAGGGCGCAAGATCTTCACGCAGTGCAGCATAGCGCGCAAAGGCAGAGGCACGCTCTCCGCGGATCAGGGTGGCGATCAGCAGGCTCATCCGGCGCAGGGGCGCATCCGGCTCGGTGGCACGCATCTGCAGATTGTCCAGGAGGATGTCGTAAAGCTTCTCGCGTTCAGTCTCGGCCTTCTCAAGGCGATCCGCATAGCCCGCATCGGAGAGGTCCGTCCGGTCGAGGTCGCCCTGGGCATGGATGTGATAAACGAGCGCGTTCAGCAGCACGATGAAATGCCGGGCATAAGGGCTCAGTGCGTGGAAGGGCGCTTTCACCGCGCCGGAACGGGTGGTAAGGCTAGCAGCAGCCATGTCAGTCTCCATCCAGATTGGCAGGGTTAGAGCCTTGGCGGGGAGGTGAGATGCCCTGCCAGGCTCGTCGAGGGTCAATCTCGACAACTGCATCATGGCTGTATAGAATTACGATGTCAACATCATAATTCGAAAGTTTGTTATGGCTCCCCCCAAAAAAGACACTGAGGCGCTTACGGTTCGCCTTCCCCGCGAGTTGATCGAGGCCCTTGATGATCGGCGACGCCTTGAGAAGGATCTGCCCACGAGACCCGAGATGATCCGGCGGGCGCTGGTCGAGTGGCTGGAGCTGACCGGCAGCAGGTAGGGTCTCAGGACTGTGCCTGCTTCTACCGGCGAGGCGTTCGAAGCCCTCAAGCTCGTCGATGAGCATTCTCGCGGAAAGTCATCATTCCGATAATCGCTGAATCTGGAGTCTTGGAACAATGCTGCCGACCGGGTGTCGGTCGGCAGGAGGATGTCCTCGGACCCCCCGGACCTCACTCGAGCGCAGATCTGTCGAAGCGATAGACGCGGGGCCTCTCCGTCACCTTCGCGGCCGGCATGCGATATTGCCGCGACCGGGCTTCGCCTCCGGGAACAAGAATATCGTCGATGGCTGCGAGCATCTCATCGAGTTCGGCAAGCTCGTCGCGCATCGGATCGCCGCGCAGATAGAGATGATCGCGGTCCTGCCAGCCGACCGGCGCCGCCTCTCCCGCCGGTGCGGCTTCGGCTTCGAGATCGATGATTTGTTCGCTCTTCTGCGCGATGAAGCGGCGAAGCTCTGCACGGGCGCGGGTCTGGTCCCAGCCCGAGGCCGGCGCGGCATGGTGAGCCAGTGACGCCATGCGCAAGGCGGCCTCCTGCGCCGTTCCGGTCTTCCAGGGCAGAAGGTCAAAGCCGATCGCCAGCTCGCCCGCGTAGCCGACCAGCGCAAACCGCTCTGCACCGGCAGTCTCCGCAGCGGGCGAAAGCGCCGCCGCCCGCAGGCAGTCGTCCTGCACCCGCCTGGTGAACTGCGGCAGCTTCGCCCGCAGCGATTCCGTATGGATATCAAAGCTGGCGACCAACTGATCCAGGAATGCCGGAAGGAGGTGGCCGTGATGCCGGTGCAGCGCGAGCTCCATGCCGCGGGCGAAGCTGGCACCGTCTGACTCCCCGTGGAGCTCTTCGATCACCCCATAGGTGCCAACCTCTGCAGGGAGGTCCATCATGCGCCGGAGCAAGGGGGCAGGGGCGTCCTGCTTGCCGCGCTGCAGGCTGTGGCTGACCGGGATCTCGGAGCTCGACAAGATCATCCGCCGCCACCGCTGTCCTCCATCGGGATCGCGATCAGAATGGGGCCGCCCGGCGCCAGCATCGTTGCCGAGGGCGAGGAGCGTCTTGGCCTGCCGCCCGTCTGGTTGCAAAGGGAAGCCGTCAAGCGCCAGCAGACCGTCCTGGGCTTCAGCACTGAGCCGCTGCAGCCCTGTCGTTGCTGCAGCCCAGGGATTGACCCGGTGCGGGTGGTCGAGGCAGCTCATCGCCACGTGCAGCAGCAGAGACTTTCCGCTGGCTTCCGAGCCGTAGAAGTTGAAGCCCGCCGTCTGGATTCCGGCAAGGCAGAGCAGCGGTCCTGCAAGTGATGCCGAAATCGCGAAGACCAGCGCCGGGTTGCCCAACGCACGGGCGGCGACCTCGGCGCGCCAGCCGTCGAAGCTGCCAGCCCGGCTGACCGAGCAGCGCGGCGAGCCGGCAAGGAACACCTCTTCCGCGGCCCTCGCCGGCGCAAAGCGCGTGCCGTCGGGACGCAGATAGCAGGAGGCGCCGGCAGGGCTCTCGAACCAGCCGGGATGATCGGCCCGCCAGCTGCGCGGGACGTGATCCCAGAGCCGCAGAAACACGGGCACGTCCTCTGGAAAGGAATGGATGCGAAAGCCGCGATCGGCAAACAAGGGCAGCAGCAGGCGCGGCTTGCACTCGAGGTCCGCCCGCGCGACCGACAGGCGCTGGAGCTGCAGGTCACCATCGAGGAACTCGATCTCGAGCATCCAGCCGGTGCCGTCCGCGCGCCTGGCATGCGACGCCACCCGGATAGGCGCCCAGAGCCTGTTGCCTTTGGCATCGCAGATGCAGGGGATCTCCTCGTCGAGCAGGAAGGGCTCCGGCAACGTGCGGTGGAGATCATCGTAGAACCGGCGCAGCGCGGCACCAAGCGCGTTCTGCGAGCCGCCCTGCGCGGCCCCATCGGCGCCCGCCCGAGGATCCGGATGCTCCGCGGCGGCCTGACCATGGACCGGCGGAGCAGGGTATGCCGCCGGCGTCACGGCCTCGCCCGCGCCAGAAGCGGTCGGACCGTTGGACTGTTGGACCGGGCAGGGGGAGGTGGAGAACTCCGCCCGGATACCGGACGCGGCGCTTGCCTGCTGGTTGTCCGCACCGGGCAGGAGGCTCGCCACGGACGTGCAGCACACTGCCTCGTGCTGCCGGCGCCTTTCGCGGAGAACCTTGACCGGGTCGTTGATCGTCATCTTGAGGCCATTCCTTTCCACGCCCGGTGGCCGGGCATCATCACGCTGTTCGGGGAGAGGGACCGGAATTCTTTCCGTGCTGGGGGTATTCTATGCCGGACGGCTCTGCATTTCAGGGAAAGATTGCCTGTTTCGGGCTCGGCTGCGCAGTTTTATGTGGACAACCAGGTCGAGACCTAGGGCTCCAGACCGTCCATGCCGGACTCAGGGGGCTGCACCGCATCATCACCGGGAGGAAGAGGGGGCGGAACGGTGGTTATCCCCACGGCATGATTGTCGGCCAGGTCGGAAACTGCGTGCTCGCTGGACTCCAGCAGGATCGCATGCGGCAGGAGCGCCATCACCTGGGCAACGAAGTCGCCTTCCGCTTCTTTTGGGCAGACAACATGGAGGGGCCGCTGGCCGATCACCGTCTGGAGGTGCTGGCCTGTCCAGGCCGTCAGGCTGGGCCCGGCGGCGATGACCAGGAGCTCGGGGTATTCGGTCGACAGGGTCGCGGCCGTGGCGGCGTCGGTCGTCACCATGCAACGGGGCGCGTCGCGCGGGCCGATCATGCTGAGCGCCAGATCCCGGCCGGAGATCGGGCGGGCAACGAGGCCATTCACCCCTTCCGTCAGCAGATCATAGCCGAGGATCGAGCCGCGCGGATCAAGACGCGGCAGAAGCCGGCGCTTCGGCCCAACGCGAAGCATGGCGGGCGTCGCGTCCGCCTCGGGTTCAGCCGCCACCGCACGCGCCGCCGCCTGCCGCCAGAGCTGCCGCGCCCGGGTATGGTCCAGCGCGCTGGCTGCGATTCGTCCGCCGGCTTTCCTGACGCTATCCTCGCGCCACAGATGCCGATGACGCCGACGCTCCTGTGCGCCCGGCGGGAGGGCATCAACCGCAGGCGGCGTCAGCCCGTAATCCGCAAGCCGGGGCAGGGGCGTCGCGCGAAACGCCTGTCGTTCCGCGCGCTGGTCCTTTGCAAGCACCAGCCGGAAGGCTGCGGCGACCTTGCGATCCAGGCCCCGCAGCTTGGCGCCAAGTTCTGCCGCCTGGTGCTTCTGTCTTTGGCGCAATTCCGCATACCGGCCGCGCCGACGGCTGCGGTCCGTCGCGTGCTGCCGCCGCGCGTTCACCATGGCGAGATCGGCCGCGTTCGGCGCATCCGGGCCCTGCGGTGGTCCGGGCCGGAATGCGCCGAGCAGGGCACAAAGCCGATGCAGTCCGAACGCGGATCCGAGATGACAGGCCGGCATCCAGCCGCCGCCTGCCACCTCCGCGATCCGGGCACCGGGGCCATGGCGCAGATAGCGCAGACCGAGGCCGAACAGCCCGGCATGGAGCGCGGCCCAGCCGGCTGCCTTCGCGATCACCCTGCGTGCCTGCCTGATCACGCCTGCAGAAAGGCGATCGCGCAGGGGTGCCTCGCCGCTGCGACGTTCGTCGCCCCGCACCCCGCGCGGATCGGGGCGCAAACCTTCGGCGCGGGCCACACGCCGGGCGTCCCAGTGGGCCTTCGGCCGGGGCACCAGCACCAGTTCACCGTCCACCAGCCGCGGCAGGAAGCGGCCGCGATCCGGCGGCCAGCCGAACTTCCGTTCGATCACCCGGCAGGCCCGCTCCAGCCGCGCATAGTCGTGACTGATCGAGCATGTCTTGCCGGTGAGCGGATCCACGCGGTTGAGCACGACATGGACATGGACGTTACGACGGTCGCGATGCACAGCAAGCACATACTGATACCGGAGCCATCCCATCTCGCGCAGCACCCCCCATGCTGCGGCAAGCGCTGCCTTGTCGCCGGGGTTTTCTCCGTCACCCCAGGACAGCACCATATGGTAGCACCGCCGCCGCAGGCGCTGATTCATGCCAGCCACGGCCACCATCTGGAACGCGGCATCCGTCCACAGGCCCGCCAGATTACCGAGCATGATCGAGCTCGCCTTGCCGCAGACATAAGCGATCCGCTTCGCGAAGCGGGACTCAGCGCCCGCGGCGCGGCGCCGGGGCGCGATGACCTTCGCCAGCATCCTCGTCCTCCATCAGCAGACGCTGCAGCCGGGCGATGCGCTGCGACGCTTTGCTACAGCGCAGCGACTCCTCATCCTCCCCTACGTGCTGCAGCAGGGCCGAAGCCTCCGTCATGATCGCGCCGAGGATCCCCAGCTCGCCGATCACCGATGCCGGCACGCGCGTTCCAGGCGTATCCTCGAGCGCGCGCTCCCGCATGTAATCCGCCGCGCTGCGATGGCCGCGACTGCGCGCCGCGGCCCGGATCCGGCTTTCCTCGTCGGGCGTGACCCGTGCCCGCATGATGCGGGTGCGCTGGCGCGTCGCGGAACGGGGCAGGCCGTCGCCCGCCTTACCCACGCCCCGGCTCCACCCTGCGCGGGCGGATGTCGTGGCCTTCATCCGTCAGGTCCGGCAGGTCCCCCCACACGATGTTCCCGGAGTTGCCCCGGGTGGAAGCCGCAGCCGGTGCGCTGCGCTTGGTCCGCGCCCGGCGCGGTGGCTGAGCGGCCGTCGCCGCCTGTGCATCATCGGCCTCCTTCTCGATCTTACGCAGGTAGCCCCGCAGCGTGCTCGGCCGGATCGCGAGGCCGTGGGGCTGCAGGATCTCGGCCAGCTCCTCGAGGCTGTAGCCCAACTCGGCGCGGGCGCGGCGGATCTCCTGCGCCATCGCGGTGATTGCCTCGCGGCTGGTGTAATCGGCCTTGGGCTTCGGCTTCAGCGTTTCCATCGCATGGCGCATCGCCTCGAGCTGCGCCGCGCTGATCTTCGGGGTAGGGGTCGACATCGTCGCTCTTCTCCTGTGAGACTATCGCGACAGGTAAAATATACACCGATCCTGAAAAGTCGGAAGAATTCGTTCGCTTGTCCACAATGACCTGTGCGGGCCAAGCGAAAGCCCGGCGCAGGGTCATCGGAGACGGGCAGTCACACCGAGGGGGAGTATGGCGATCACCCCAAAGGGTAAAATGCGAGTCACACTGAGGGATAAAGTGTTTTTGCCGTCTCTTTCCCGTTTTCCATGCTTCGGCAGTGACCCTGATACTGAATTGGCAGGGTATGTGCTTGCGGCCACCGTCCCGAGAGGCGTGAATGGACCGAACCGTGGACGGCTCCCGAGACCACCCGCCTTGGCCGGCAGCGCATCCTCCGGTGCAGGGGCGGTCCCGATCACGCTCAGCTGACCAATGCGCTGCCGAGGATCGGTGCCATGGGCGTGGGTCAGAATCGTGCCCTGCGCGGCCTGCAGACCCAGCGCATGGGTGTCGGTCACAGGCGTTGCGCGTCGCTGCGATAAACCGGGTCGAGAGCCGACTTTTTCAGCGGCCTGTTAGCGATACTGCTGTCACCTGATCAAAGGAGGTGACAGTGCTGGACGGAGAGGTTCCGGAAGAAGATGAGACGATCTGGGGCTTTGCCGTCCCGACCATGCCCAACGGGCGTCGCTCCTCAGGCGCTTCGAGCCATGGCAGTCGAGCGGATCTGGGACCCGCCCGACACCTGCATGACCGCCAGCACCCGCCCCTGGGTCGGCCTGATCGCGCCGAGCGCCAGCGGGATCCAGTCGATCTGCGATTTCATCACGCCCGACATCGCTCCATGCCGCTCGGGGCTGGTCCAGACCTGCCCTTCGGACCATTGGCACAACTCGCGCAGTTCCTGCACCTTCGGATGTCTTTCGTCCTCCCCATCCGGCAAGGGCAGGCCATGCGGATCGAACACCCGTGTTTCCGCCCCGAAATGGCGCAACAGGCGTTCCGCTTCCAGCGTCAGCAACCGGCAGTAGGAGCGTGCGCGCAGCGAGCCATAGAGCAGCAGGATGCGGGGTGGATGCGTGGCTCGCGGCAACGCGATATGCTGAAGGGTGGGGCTTTCGACCGAGTTGGGAAGAAGGTTCGGCAGATCCGGCAGGGTCATGCTTTCATCTCCCGGGCAGTAGCATCATGGGAAAACCATCGCCGCCCGAGCCGCAGCGCGACATGGACCAGCAGGATCAGCGCGGGCACCTCGACCAGCGGGCCGATCACCGCGGCGAAGGCCACGGGCGAGGCCAGACCGAAGGCTGCGATGGCAACCGCGATCGCCAGCTCGAAATTGTTGCCAGCCGCCGTGAAGGCGATGGCGGTGGTGCGCGGATAATCGGCCTCGATCAGCCGTCCCATGGCAAAGCTGACGCGGAACTGGATCACGAAATAGAGCGCCAGCGGCACCGCGATCCTGACGGTGTCGAGCGGCAGGCGCACGACATCGCCACCCTTCAGGCTGAACATCGCCACGATGGTGAAGAGCAGCGCGGCCAGCGTGATCGTGCTGATCTTCGGCAGGAACAGCTTTTGATACCACTCCTCTCCCCCTGCGCCGGATCAGCACATGCCGGGTCAGGAAACCGGCGGCGAAGGGAATGCCCAGATAGATCAGCACCGCCTCCGTCACGGTCCGGAAGCCCACCTCGATCACGCTGCCCTCCAGCTCGAACAGGGGTGGCAGCACGGTCAGGAACAGCCAGGCATAGGTCGAGAAGAACAGGATCTGGAAGATCGAGTTGAAGGCCACCAGCCCGGCGACATACTGCCCGTCGCCGCGCGCCAGCTGGTTCCAGACCAGCACCATGGCGATACAGCGCGCCAGCCCGATCAGGATCAGGCCGGTCATGTATTCCGGATAATCGCGCAGGAAGATCTCCGCCAGCGCGAACATCAGCACCGGGCCGATGATCCAGTTCTGGACCAGCGACAGGACCAGCACCCGCCGGTCGGCAAAGACGCGGGGCAGTTCCTCGTAGCGCACCTCTGCCAGCGGCGGATACATCATCAGGATCAGGCCGATGGCGACGGGAATATTCGTCGTGCCCACCGAGAGCGCGTCCAGCGCACCCGGCAGCCCGGTCGATCTGCGCTATGCCTTCGCCCTTGAGGGCGACCTGATCGCCGGGCTGGAGATTACGCCATGAGCTTCGATCTCGGTCTGGCGGGCAAGCGCGCTCTGGTTACCGGCGGAACGAAAGGCATCGGGGCCGCCGTCGTCGGAACCCTGATGAGCGCTGGCGCGCACGTGGTCACGACCGCCCGCAGCCTGCCGGCCGCTCCCATTCCAAGGGTTCATTTCGTCGCGGCCGACATCACCACAGCCGGGGGATGCGCCGCCATCGCCCAACGCGTTCTTGATCATCTGGGCGGTGTCGATCTGATCATCCATGCCGTCGGCGGATCGTCCGCCCCGCCCGGCGGCTTCGCTGCTCTGGACGATGCCGAATGGCTAAAGGAACTGAACCTCAATCTGATGCCCGCCGTTCGTCTCGACCAGGCCTTGCTGCCCGGCATGGTTGAACAGGGGTCGGGTGTCATCGTGCATGTCACCTCGATCCAGGGGCGCCTGCCGCTGCCGGAATCGACCACCGTCTATGCCGCGGCGAAGGTCGCGCGGTCCACCTACAGCAAGAGCCTGTCGAAGGAAGTTTCGCCCAAAGGCGTGCGGGTCCTGCGCGTCTCCCCCAGCTGGGTCGAGACCGAGGCGGCGGTCGCCTTGGCCGAGCGACTCGCGGCGGATGCGGGCACTCGTCATCGACGGCGGCACGGTGCCCACGGCATAGGGGCACCACGCCGGGCGGCGGGTTGAGGGAAGACGCGGCCCTTGGATGAAGCCGCTCGCGCGGCAATGGCGCCCGTGGCTGGTGTTCAGGGTTGTTGTGATCGTGGTGCATTTGGCGCCGGCCGCTTCTGTCTGTCGATTGAGGCCTCTCAATCGACAGACAGGAGGTTCTCATGGACGAAGAGAGGATTTCGCCGCTGCGCCAGCGGATGATCGAAGATATGCGCATTCGGGGGATTGGCGAGGAGGCGCAGGTCGCCCAGCCCGTATGAGATGCTGGCGCAGCTGCAGGATCAGACCGTGCAGCGAAGCCTGGAGTGATCGGCGCCGGCCGTGACCCGGTTGCGGCTGGAGATCTCTGACATCATCCGCACCCATGGCCCTGCGTGGCGACGGGCCAATGCCGGACATGTCAGCCTGACCCAGCTGAAGGTGATGTCGGCGATCGAGGCCTGCCGGACCGAAGCGCTCGGCGGGCATGTGGTTGCTTGCGGCAAGTGCGGCCATCACCACATTGCCTATAACAGCTGCAAGAACCGGCATTGCCCGAAGTGCCAGGGGCCGGCGGCACGCGACTGGATAGCGGCACGGGCCGAGGACCTGCTGCTGGTCGAATATTTCCACCTCGTCTTCACCCTGCCGGCCGGGATCGCGCAGATCGCTTTCTGGAATAAGAGGGTGGTATATGGGCTGCTGTTCAAGGGTGAGGGCATGACTGCCATCGGTCCAAAGGAATGCCCGAACGCGGAAACGGTGATAGCCATCGCCACCGGCCCAGTCAGCTCACAGCGCGATCATGGGGTCTAAGGCTGCACGGCGCCCAGAGCAGGGATGCCAACTGGAGCAGATCGAGCCGAAGCTGAATAAGGTCGTCTGGCGCGGTTGTTACACCGACGCTCCAGGCCGTCCGAGGGATAGCGCCTTCGTGAGGCCGAAGATGCGGGAAACCACAAGATGGACGATCCTGCCTTCTCCCGTCGGTGATGCAATGGAGCCAAGTTGCCTCCTAGGCCGTGTTGACAAAAGGGATTCACAGGGGGCGCTGCTCGTGATTCAAGCTGGTATCTACGATGGAGACCAGCTTGGCACGAGACCTGATGTCGGACGAGGAGTGGGCGTTCCATGAACGCTTCATCTTGGCTCTCCGCGCCCCGAACGGACGCAAACCCCTGAACCATCGCCTTGTTCTGGATGGCATTTTCTGGATCGCGCGGACGGGATCGCCTTGGCGTGACCTTCCCGATGAGTTCGGGAAGTGGTCATCCGTTTACCGCCAGTTCCGACGCTGGACGCTGGCGGGACTGTGGGAGCAGATCTTGGAAGCCCTGAACGAAAGCAGGTTGGTTCCGGATGCCCTGCAGATGATCGACAGCACCGTGGTTCGCGCCCATCATCAGGCAGCGGGCGCAAAAGGGGGACTCCGCGACAGGGTTTCGGCCGCTCGCGCGGTGGCTTCACGACCAAGATCCACCTCCGCATCAACGGCGCAGGCCTTCCCATGAGATCGGACATCACACCTGGGCAGACCTCGGATTATCTGGGCTTCGATCTGGTCATGGACGACAACCTGCCCGAGCCCTCAGTCCTGCTGGCGGATCGGGGCTATGACTCTGGCAAGGTTCGTAAAACCATGGAAGCGCGCAACGTCGTGCCCGTGATCCCGATGCGAAAATCCCGCAAGCTGCGCGTGGCCGTTGACCGCACGCTATACCGGCTCCGCAACCTCGTCGAGCGCTGCTTCAACAAACTGAAGAATGCCCGCCGCGTCGCCACTCGTTACGACAAGACCGCCGAGAGCTTCCTGGGCTTCATCGACATCACATCGATCCGCCTCTGGCTCCGCCATTTGTCAACATGACCTAACGACTAACCTTCTACCAGGCCGCTGAATTAGTCGCCGATCAGGGACGGTGTTCCTTGGGGTCTTTGGAACTGACCTGCCCCTTCCTCGGCAAAAACCGTCGATGTCGTCGAAAGTCTCGTCATCGATGACGTTGCCCCCGACTTTTATCCAGCGTGAGCGAGACTCGGGGTTTGAGTTTTGCCAATTTTGGCGGGTTGGGCAACGGGGGCTGGCGCGGAGCTTTGCGGACTGCGCAGCGACAGGCCCCGTTGCGGGGCGAAGGTTTGGGCAAACTCGGCTGGGGTCTGCCAGCCGAGACGGGAGTGGGGCCGTTCGGTGTTATAGTCCGTGCGCCAGGCCGCGAGCTTGGCGCGGGCATGGTTCAGTGACGGGAACAGCGTTTCGTTCAAAAGCTCATCGCGCAGGCGGCCGTTGAAGCTCTCGATGAAGGCGTTCTGTGTCGGCTTTCCTGGCGCGATGTAGTGCCAGTCGATCTTGCGGTCATCGGCGAAGGTCAGGATCGCGTTCGAGGTGAACTCGGTGCCGTTGTCACTGACTACCGTCGTCGGTTTGCCGCGCAGATCGAACAGCGTTGCCAATTCACGTGCCACCCTTGCGCCTGACAATGATGTGTCGGCGATCAGGGCCAGGCATTCCCGCGTGCAGTCATCCACCACGGTCATGATCCGGAAGCGACGACCATCCGTCAGTTGATCGGATACGAAGTCCAACGACCAGCGCTGGTTCGGCCTCAAAGGCAATGTCATCGGTGCCCGCGTGCCGATGGCCCGCTTCCGCCCGCCACGACGGCGCACGTGCAGCCGTTCCTCGCGGTAGATGCGGAACAGGCGCTTGTGGTTCACCACATGGCCCTCACGCCGCAGGAACACATGCAGGCGACGGTAGCCGAACCGGCGGCGCACCCGCGCCAACTCCTTCAGCCGCTCGCGCAGCACAGGGTCGTCCTGCCGGATCGCCTCGTAGCGCATGGTCATACGGCAGCAGCCGATCACCCGACACGCCCGCCGTTCGCTCATCCCGTGGCCCGCCACCAGATGCGCGACCGCTTGCCGCTTCGCGGCGGGCGTCACCACTTTTTTCCACGGAGATCCTTGAGCGCCGCATTGTCGAGCATCGAATCCGCAAGAAGTCGCTTCAGGCGCGCGTTCTCGTCCTCGAGCCCCTTTAGGCGCTTGGCCTCGCTGACATCCATGCCGCCATATTTGGCTTTCCATTTGTAGACGGTCGCATCGCTGACACCGTGCTTCCGGCACAGATCCGCAACGGAAACCCCGGCCTCGTGCTCTTTCAAAATGCCGATGATCTGATCTTCGGTAAACCTGCTGCGCTTCATCTCTGTGAACCGCGCCGGGTTTGCCGGAGGCTGATTTCGGTTAGTTACGCGGCCATGGCGTCAGTTTCCAGAGCGGCGTAGAAGTTGACCTCGGCTTCTGCGGGCGGGATGTTCCCGATCGGCTCGAGCAGGCGGCGGTTGTTGAACCAGTCCACCCATTCGAGGGTCGCATATTCGACGGCCTCGAAGCTGCGCCAAGGTCCGCGTCGGTGGATGACCTCGGCCTTGAACAGGCCTTTGATCGTCTCGGCCAGCGCGTTGTCGTAACTGTCGCCCACGCTGCCAACCGAAGGTTCGATGCCTGCTTCTGCGAGGCGCTCGGTGTAGCGGATGGACAGGTATTGGGAGCCGCGGTCGCTGTGATGAACCAGTCCCATGCCCTTGGCTGGCCGGCGTTCGTGGACCGCCTGTTCCAAGGCATCGAGGACGAACCCCGCATGCGCCGAGGTGCTGACACGCCAGCCGACGATCTTGCGGGCATAGGCGTCGATGACGAAAGCCACATAGGCGAACCCCTTCCAGGTTGCGACATAGGTGAAATCACTGACCCAGAGCATGTTGGGTGCCGGCACCCGGAACTGGCGGTTCACCTTGTCCAGCGGACAGGCTGCCTTCTTGTCGGGGATCGTCGTCCTGTGCGGCTTGCCCCGGACAATGCCTTGAATACCCATGACCTTCATCAGCCGTGCCACCGTGCATCGGGCAACGTCGAAGCCCTCGCGGCGAAGCTGCCGCCAGATCTTCCGGACGCCGTAGACGCGCCAGTTCTCCTCGAATACCCGCAGGATCTCGGGGCGCAGCGCCTCATCCCGGCGCGCCCGTTCCGACAGCCGGGACGGATCGGCCCGCTTTGCCAGATGTTCATAGTAGGTGGACGGGGCGATCGGCAGAACCGCGCAGATCGGCTCGACCCCGTGCGCATCCCGGTGCGCGTCGATGAAACCCACCATCACTTCGACCGGCGGTCGAGCTCCGCCATCGCAAAATATGCGCTCGCCTTCCTGAGGATCTCGTTGGCCTGGCGCAACTCGCGGTTCTCCCGCTCAAGCGCCTTCATCTTCTCGGCCAAATCACTCGGGATGCCCGCGCGCCGACCGCTGTCGACCTCGGCCTTCTTGACCCAGTCGTTCAGGGTCTGTGGCGTGCAGCCGATCTTCGCCGCGATCGACATCACCGCCTGCCAGCGTGACGCATGCTGACCCTCGTTGTCGAGAACCAGTCGCACGGCACGTTCGCGGACCTCAGGGGAAAACTTGTTCGTCGTCTTGCTCATGATGCTCCATCCTACTCAAGAGTTGGAGCCTCCGGCAAACCCGGCGCGGTTCAGTGTCATCTGCAGCGTCACGTTTAAGTCGGTCACTAACTGGGGCTTATGCGCCTCATCGACGATTTCATGCAGAAGTTCGGACGTTACTCTGGCAGCTCGCCGCAATAATTCCTTGACCGACGAAAAATCCGCGCTTATTGTCGGACAGTAATTCCTATTGTTCAGTGGCGCAGTGTAACGCGGGGGGAGCGGTGAACACGAAAAGGGGCCAGCTTTTGCGCGCCGACGGCATCACGATCCGCTTTGGCGGTCTGGTGGCGCTCGACAGAATATCCATGGAAATCGGCGAACGGGAAATCCTGGGGCTGATAGGGCCGAACGGGGCGGGAAAGACCACGCTGTTCAACTGCCTGAGCCGTCTCTACCGGCATTGCTCGGGCGATATCACCGTGCGCGGCGAGAATGTGAACATGCTCGGCCCGGAGGATATGGTCTCGCGCGGGGTTGGCCGAACCTTCCAGAATATCGCGCTTTTTGAAAGCATGACGGTGTTTGAAAACGTGATGACCGGGGCGCAGTTCGCCCTGGATTGCGGGCTTGTGGCGGATATTTTCCGCCCGGGCCGGGTCAGGCGAGAACGGGCTGAGACCCGGGACCGGATCATGCATCTCTTGTCGCTGTTGGATCTGGCCGACATCGCCCATCATGCCATCTCCGATCAGAATTTCGGTGTCCGCAAGCGGATCGAATTCGCGCGCGCATTGGCTGCCAATCCGGCCTTGCTGATGCTGGACGAACCGGCCGGGGGGCTGAATCGCGAAGAAGTGGCGCATCTGATGGACCTGATCCGCCAGGTCCGGGACGAGTTCGATGTCGCGATCCTGCTGGTCGAGCACCACCTGAATCTCGTGATGAAAGTCTCTGACCGCGTGGTGGCGATGGATTTCGGGCGGAAGATCGCGGATGGCCGCCCCGACGAGGTGCGGTCCCATCCCGAGGTGCTGCGCGCCTATCTGGGGGAGGAATCCGTATGACTGCCGCCCTCGAACTGAAACAGGTCACGGCCTCTTACGGGCATGGATCCGTTCTTCATGATGTGGATCTGGAGGTCGTCTCGGGCAAGGTCACCGCGCTTCTGGGCGCGAACGGAGCGGGCAAGACGACCGCTCTGCGCGCGATTTGCGGCATGATCCGCACCAGTGGCGATGTCCGGCTGTTCGGCGAAAAGATCACCGGGAAAAGCCCCGAAGCCATCGTTCGGATGGGGCTGGCCCATGTGCCGGACGGGCGCGGCACCTTTGCCGGGCTTACCGTCATGGAAAATCTGCGGCTGGGCGCCTTTACCGCGAAACGAAGCGATTTCCGGCGCACGCTCGATCAGGTCTTCGGCTATTTTCCCCGCCTGAAAGAGCGGATGAACCAGCAAGCGGGCACCCTTTCGGGCGGTGAACAGCAGATGCTGGCGCTTGGCCGTGCGCTGATGGCGACGCCGCGGCTGATCCTGCTCGACGAGCCTTCGATCGGCCTCGCGCCGGTCATTGTGAAGCAATTGTTCGGAATCCTGGAAGACATCGCCCGCAACGAAGGCGTTTCGATGCTTCTGGTCGAGCAGAACTCGAACCTCGCGCTGAAGCTTGCCGAAAATGCGGCGCTGCTGGAGGTCGGCCATGTCGTTGCGCGGGGCAGCGCGCGCGAGCTTGCCGAGAACAAGGAGATCGCGCGGGCCTATCTCGGCCATGACTCGGCCGATGAAGGTGGCAAGGCAGGGAGGGCGCCGCGGTATGATTTTCTTCTTTGAGCAGCTGTTCATCGGGCTGTCGCTTGGGGGTATCTATGCCATCCTCGCGCTGTCGCTGGTGGTGATCTACAAATCGACCGGCCATGTGAACCTCGCGCAGGGCGAAATGGCGGTGTTCTCGACCTTCTTGGCCTGGACGCTGGTTCATGCCGGCGTGCCGGTCTGGGCCGCCATCCCGATGACGATGGTTGCTTCGTTCTTCGGGGCCATCGCGCTGGAACGCCTCGTGGTGCGCCCGTTCAACGGTGCCAATGACCTGGTTGTCGTTGCGGTGTTCGTGGGCCTGTTTCTCGGCATCCACAGCATCGTCGGGGCCATCTGGAAATACGACGTGAAACCCTTCCCGAGCGCCTTTCCCAATGGGGCGGTCGATCTGATGGGCGGGCTGACCATCCGCATTCATACGTTGGGATCGCTGTTGACGACGTTTCTGGTTCTGGCCGCGACCTGGTTCTTCTTCAAGTATACGAGGACCGGACTCGCCTTGCGCGCCGTGGCCGACAATCACCAGAGCAGCCGCCTTTCGGGCGTCAATGTCTCGTTGATGCTGGCGCTTGGCTGGGGGCTGGCGGCGGCGATCGGGGCGGTTGCGGGCGTGATGATCGCGCCGGTGACCTTCCTCGACCCCTCGATCGGGCTCGCCCCGCTGATCTTCGCATTGGCCGGCGCGTTGCTGGGCGGGATCACCAGCCCGTTTGGCGCGGCCTTTGGCGGTCTGATCGTCGGCGTGCTGGAGGCGATGATCTCGGCCTATGTCCCTTACGGGGTCGAGTTCCGCGAGTTGCTGGCGCTGGGGCTGATCCTGTCGGTGCTGCTGGTAAAGCCTGCCGGCCTGTTCGGCGTCGTCGTGACCCGGAGGGTGTGAGATGAGCATGCATGATATCGAAATGACGCGGGAAGCCGGCCGCATTCCCCCGACGGCGGTGAAGCGGCGGATCGCCCAAGCGGCATTTGTGCTTGCCGTGCTTGCGGTCGCCGGCCTTTTCGAGGGGTATCACCTTTTCCTCGCCAGTTCGATCCTCGCCTATGCGATTGCGGCGATGGGGCTGAATGTGCTGATGGGCTATAATGGGCAGATCTCGCTTGGCCATGGGGCCTTTTTCGCCATCGGCGCCTATACGGCGGCAATCGGCATGGACCGTTTCGGCATCCCCTATATGCTTGCGCCGGTTATGGCCGGGATCGTGGGAATGGGGGCGGGCTGGCTGATCGGCAAGCCGGCGTTGCGCCTTGAAGGGGTCTATCTGGCGCTCGCCACTTTCGGGCTGGCGATTGCCATGCCGACGGTGCTGCGCTCGGATCTGTTCTCGCAATGGACCGGCGGCGTGCAGGGCCTATTCCTGTCGGTGGATGCGGCCCCGTCCTGGACCGGACTCGATCTCGATCAGACCATCTACCTGCTGGCCGCGCTCTATTTCCTGCTTTTCGTTTTCATCACCCTGCGGCTGGTTGGCGGGCTGAATGGCAAGGCCTGGATCGCCACCCGCGACAACCCGATCGCCGCGCGCGCCATGGGGTTCAACGTGACCCGCGCCAAGACCCGTGCCTTTGTCTTTTCGGTGCTTGCCTGCTCGGTCGGAGGGGCGTTGCAGGGAATTGCGGTGCAGTTCGTCGCACCCGACAGCTTTCCGTTCTTCCTGTCCATCTCGCTTTTCACGGCGGTGCTGGTGGGGGGGCTGTCCTCGCCTTTGCTCGGCCCAATTCTGGGCGCGATCTTCATCGTCGTGATCCCCAGCATCACGGAAGATATCTGGCAGGGAGGCAGCTGGGCTGTCTATGGCGCGATGATCATCGCCATCGTGGCCGTGCAGCCTCGTGGCCTGGCCGGGATGGTGGCCTGGGCAGGAGAGAAGATCGGAGCCCTGCCGCGCAGCTGAGCAGGGAAACTTCAAGACAGCAAGATGGGAGGAATGAAATGCTGAAATCCACGACCGCTTTCGTGCTGGGGCTTGGGCTTGCCTCGGCCGCCTTGGGCCAAAGCTACGATACCGGCGCCTCGGACGACGAGATCAAGTTCGGTGTGATCCTGCCGCTGAGCGGCCCGGCGTCGGCCTATGGATCGGCTGGCGCCTGCTTCGAGGGCTATTTCAACCGGGTCAACGACAATGGCGGTATCAATGGCCGCAAGGTGAGCGTCATTGTCCGGGATGACGGCTACAATCCCGCCAGAACGCTGGAACAGGCCCGTCGCCTTGTTGAACGCGACGGCGTTCTTTTCATCGCGGGCAATATCGGCACGCCGGGAAACTCGGCCATCCATTCCTATATGAACCAGCGCAAGGTGCCGCATATCTTCCTGATCACCGGCGCATCCAAATGGGATGACCCCGAGAACTATCCCTGGACCATGGCCTTCACCCCGAGCTATGCGGCCGAGGCGCTGATCTATGCTCAATATATCAAGGAGAACTTCCCGCAGGGCAAGGTTGGCATCCTCTATCAGAACGACGATTTCGGTCGCGATTACCTGGAGCCCTTCCTGCAGGAACTGGGCGAGGACATGGTGGTTTCCCAAGTCAGTTTTGACACCACGGCCGCGACCGTCGACAGCCAGATGTCGGCGCTCAAGGACAGCGGGGCGGACATCTTCTTCAATGTCGCCTCGCCGAAATTCGCGGCCCAGGCAATCCGGCGTGCCGGCGAGATCGGCTGGGCCCCGACCCAGTTCCTCGTTTCGGTGTCGAATGCGAAATCGGCGGTTCTGGAGCCGGCGGGGCTTGCCTTCTCGGATGGCATCATCACCACACAATATCTGAAAGAGCCGTCCAGCCCCGCCTATGCCGAAGACGCGGATGTTGCCGCTTGGCATGATTTCCGGGACAATTACTTCAGGGCCGGGTCCGAGGGGAACTGGTGGGACTGGTCCTGCTATTCGGCTTCCTTCGCGATCGAGCATGTGCTGAACGAGGCGGGCGATGATCTGACGCGGACCAATCTCATGGCCGTCGCATCGGGGCTGAAGGACCTCGAAACGCCGATGCTGCTGGACGGGATCACGTTGACCACCGGGCCGGATGACTTCGCGCCCATCGAGGCGATGTCGCTGATGCGTTTCAACGGCGATAGCTGGGAGCTGTTCGGCGACGTGATGAACGTCGACTGACGATTCCGAGGGTCGCGCGCCGGGAAGGCGCGCGACCGCCTTGACATGGCGGGCAGCAGCCGGGGGGAGATGATGGCAAGGGCCGGGCTTACGAATATGGAGGCGGTGATCTGGGGCGAGCCCGCGGCCGAGGCGCTTGCAGCCGAAGCCGCGAGACTTGACGCGCATAATGTGTTCGTGATTGCCAGTGCGACCCTCAATCGCAGGACGGATGAGGTCAGCCGGATCGCGGCAGCCCTGGGGCGTCGTTTTGCCGGGCTGTTCGACGGCGTCAGGCCGCATGTGCCGCGCGGGGATGTCGTCCGCGCCACTCTGGCCGCGCGTGATCTCCGTGCCGATCTGATCGTGACGGTCGGTGGAGGCTCTCCGACGGATGCCGCCAAGGCGGTCGCGCTCTGCCTTGCCAACCGGATCGACGATGTCGCGGCAATAGACGCCCTGCTGCCGGCCAGGGATATCCAGGGCCGGTCTCTGCCGCCCGTGATCGCCGCGCCCCGGGTGCCGCAGATCTCGATCCCCACTACGCTTTCCGCCGGAGAATTCAGCGCGATAGCTGGCGTCACCAATGAAATGACCGGCGTGAAGGATATTCTGCGCCACCCCGGCTTGATGCCCCGCGTCGTCATCCTCGATCCCGCGGTCGCGCGGCATACGCCTGAAGACCTGTTCCTGTCGACAGGGATGCGCGCCGTCGATCACTGTGTCGAGGGGGTCTGTTCGGCAGAGGCCAATCCGCTTGGCGATGCGCAGGCGCTGCATGGGCTGGCCTTGCTGGCCGGGGGCATGGAGGCGGTGAAAGCGGATCCGGGCAATCTGGCCGCGCGGCTGGACTGCCTGCTGGGGGCCTGGATGTCGATGGGGCCGCTGGCCAGTGGCGTGCCGATGGGCGCAAGCCACGGGATCGGGTATGTCCTTGGCGCGAAATACGCAATCCCGCATGGCCATACATCTTGCCTGATGCTGCCTGCGGTGCTGGAATGGAATGCGCATCGGACCGCCGAGCGCCAGCGCAGGATCTCGGCCATTCTGGGCGATGAGCGCGCGTCTGCCGCCGTTCTGGTGGACCGTTTGATCCGCAGGCTGGACCTGCCGCGAGGCCTTGTCGCCGCCGGGATCGCCGCCGAAGACTTCCCCGCCATTGCCGAAGCCGCGCTTGCAACCCCCTGGGTGCCCAGAAACCCCCGACCGATCTCAGGGGTGGGGGACCTGCTGGAGATCTTGCGGCTTGCGGGCTGATCTGGCGGTTGCCGCTTCAGGCTTCGCTGGCCTGAAGCGCGGCGGGTTGGCGGATGTCGAGGCTGGCAAGCTCATAGCCTTTGTGGAAATCGTTCAGGTGCCGGATCATCCATTCCCGCGCCTCGTCGGCTTCGCCCCATTTGATCGCCTGCAGGATCTTCTCATGCGCGGTCAGCAGCCTTTCGCCGGCATTCAGGCTGATCATGACCGCCTGGAAAGAGGGGTAGAACAGGTCGCTGATCGGTAGGCGCAGCGCCTGGATGACGCGGTTGTTCGCCGCCAGGGCAATCAGCTCATGGAACTCGATATCCAGCCGGACCAGCGCATCCGTGTCGCCCAGTGCCGCACGGGTGCGTTCGAGGTTTTCTTCCAGCGCCTGCAGGTTGGCGGTATTGCGGCGATGGGCGGCGGCCTCGGCCACGACAGGATCAAGGGCACGGATCGTTTCCCAGATCTCCTCGAAGGTGATCCCCTCCATGATCATGGGGGTGACCAGCTTGCGCGACAATGTGGCGGTGCTGGGCGTCGAGACGAAAAGCTTGCGCTTGCCCTCTTCGCGATAGAGCAGGCCCTGCTGTTCAAGCGAGCGGATGGCCTCGCGCACACTGGAGCGGTGGATGCCGTTTTCGCTGGCAAGCGCGGTCTCCGCTGGCATCCGCTGGCCGGGTTGCAGCTCTCCGGTCAGGATCTTCTTCCGCAATGCCTGGGCGACCTGGCGAAAGACCGGGATATCTTCATTTGCATCGAGGCTCAACTTCATCTGTCGACCCCTCACCGTCCAGATCCGCTTTATGCGATAGTAGGCGGCGAGGGGCGGAATGGCCAGAGCTATCCGGGGATTTGGCGATTTCTGTCCGACACTGTTGGGGGTCTTCGCAGGTTTTGCCTGTAGCGGGCCGGCGTCGTGCCGGTCGCGATGCGGAAGGCGCGAAAAAACGCGCTTGGTTCGGCATAGTTCAGGGCCTCGGCTATCGCGGCGACAGAGAGCTGCCCTTCCCCCAGCATCCGCTTTGCGCGGGCAAGTTGCAGGGCTGCGGCAATGTCGCGGTAACTGCTGCCTTCGGCCCTGAGCTGGCGGCGCAGGGTGCTGACGGACATGCCGTAGAGCGCCGCCATATCCTCGAAATCGGGCCAGTCGCCGGTCGGTCGGGCGGCGAGCATTGCGCGGATCCGCCCGGTCAGGTCATCCGTGCCGTGATAGCCGACCAGAAGATTGGCGGGCGCCTGTTTCAGATAGCGTTTCAGCGCCGCCTCGCTGCGATTGACCGGCAGGTCGAGATATGTCGCGGCAAAGCTGACCTGAAGCGCCCGGGCCTGAAAGCTGACGGGGGTGCCAAAGAGGCGTGAATAGGCGTTCGCCTTGGCCGGTTGCGCGCATGGGAAAGCCACCTCGGTCAGCGGGATCGGACGGCGCGCCAGCCAGCAAACCGGCCCCAGCAGGACAATCAGCAGCGTCCGGCAGGCAAAGGCGCTGACCGGCCCCGGGACGGTAACGGTCGCCATGTCGTTGCGGGTCGAGAGCGCGGCCTCCGGCAATCCGGTGACGACATGCATGAACCAAAGCGCCCGGCGCAGGGCTGTCCTCAGCTCGGGCGCGGCAAGGATCGTATGGCACATCAGTGCGAAACCGCCGGGGCGCAGCGGATAAGGCATGGTGCCGATCATCTCGTCCCCCATCATGCGCGCGAGTGAGAACCAGACCTGGCCATATTGGTTCAATGTAAGCGGCCCGGCCGCCGGCTGCACGTCGCGGATGATCTGCGCAACATCCAGACCTGCGCGTCCGGCGCAATCGGATATTTCCTCCACAAACAGCGGATCAATGGCCGAATCCAGATTTCCCATGCGGTGAATATGGCAAATCCGGTCACGGATTAAAACTGTAATGTCATTGCCGGATTCCAGAATCACCAATAAAAATCAATGAAACTAGGGGGAAGACATGGATATTGAGGGCAAGACGATCCTCGTGACGGGTGCCGCTTCCGGCTTGGGGGCTGCGGTGGCCGCACGGCTGGCCGCAGGCGGTGCGAATATTGTCGGGCTGGACGTCAATGCTGCGGCATCCGCCGACGGTCGGACGCAGCCCGGCGGGAAAATCCAGCTGATCGAGGCCGACGTCACCTCGGCAGAGGAGGGCGCGAGGGCCTTGGATGCGGCGCTGGTGCGTTTTGGTGCCGTGCATGGACTGGTGAATTGTGCGGGGATCGCCCCTGGCCGCAGGATCACGGGCCGGGAAGGGCCGCATGATCTGGATCTTTTTGCGCGCGCCGTAGCGGTCAACCTCACCGGCACCTTCAACATGCTGCGCCTTGCGGCTGCCGCGATGGAACGCAATGAACCCGGCAGCACCGGCGAGCGGGGCGTTGTCGTGAACACGGCCTCGGTTGCGGCCTTCGATGGCCAGGTGGGTCAGGCGGCCTATGCGGCCTCGAAAGGCGGGGTGGTCAGCCTGACATTGCCTGCGGCGCGGGAACTGGCGCGTTCGGGGATAAGGGTGATGGCCGTGGCGCCAGGCCTCTTTGCGACCCCGATGATGACAGGGATGCCGCAGGAGGTGCAGGATTCCCTCGGCGCGACAGTCCCGTTCCCGCCACGGCTGGGCAGGCCGGAGGAATTCGCCGATCTGGTCGCGGCAATCTTCGACAACCCGATGCTCAATGGCGAGGTCATCCGTCTCGACGGCGCGCTGCGCATGGCGCCGAGATAGGGGGGGCAAGCACATGACCTCGGTGCAGATATTCGATGCCGTTCGGACCCCGAGGGGGCGCGGCAAGGCCTCGGTCGGGGCATTGGCTGAACTGAGCCCGACCGAACTGGCCGCCATACCGCTGCGCGCGCTGCAACAGCGCTCGGGCCTGGATACGGCGGCCATCGGTGATGTCGTCCTCGGTTGCGTCGATCCGGTCGGAGGGCAGGGGGGCGACATCGCCCGCACGGCGGCATTGGTCGCCGGCTATGATCAAGGCGTTCCGGGCGTGCAGATCAACCGTTTCTGTGCCTCCGGGCTTGAAGCCTGTGCGATTGCCGCGGGCAAGGTCGCCAGCGGCGAAGCCGGGCTGGTGGTCGCGGGTGGTGTCGAGATGATGTCGCGGATCCCGATGCTGTCTTCGGGTATGCCGGTGCTGGCCGATCCGGCGATTGCCATTGCGCAGAAATCCATTCCCCAGGGGGTTGCGGCGGATCTGATCGCGACGCTGCGCGGCTACAGCCGCCACGATGTCGATATGCTGGCCGTCACGAGCCAGACGCGTGCCGCGCGGGCCTGGGCGGAAGGGCGTTTTGCGCGCGGTATCGTGCCGGTCACGGATCGCAACGGCTTGCTTGTTCTGGATCGTGACGAGGCGATCCGGCCGGACGCGGATCTTGCATCGATCGCGACGCTTAAGCCCTCTTTTGCAAGCTTTGCCGCGCAGATGGGGTATGACGCGGTCGCGGCGCAGAAATATCCCGGCCTTGATGCGATGAATTACGTCCACCACGCCGGCAATTCCTCGCAGATCGTCGACGGGGCCGCGGCTCTTTTGCTTGGATCAAGGGAGGCGGGCGCGGCCCAGGGTCTTTTGCCGCGCGCCAGGATAAGGGGGCTGGCGTCGGTCGGCTCGGAGCCCACGATCATGCTGACCGGCCCGAAAGCTGCCTGCGAACGCGCGCTGAAACAGGCCGGCCTCGGCTTCGGCGATATCGATCTGTGGGAGTTGAACGAGGCTTTCGCGGCGGTTGTGCTGTATTTCCTGGAACAGACCGGGCTTGATGCTGCCCGGGTCAATGTGAACGGCGGGGCGATCGCAATGGGGCATCCGCTGGGGGCGACCGGGGCGATGATCCTTGGCACGCTTCTCGATGAACTGGAACGGGCCGACCGGCAATTCGGCTGCGCAACACTTTGTGCGGCCACGGGCCAGGCTATCGCCATGGTGATCGAACGTCTTGACGGAGGCAGGAAATGAGCGAGGCAATTTCGGTTTCGGTCGATGCGGAGGGCATCGCCGAACTGCGCTGGGATGATCCCGCACGCAAGGTCAATGTCTTCTCGGCGGCGGAGATTGCCGAATTCGCCGCAATCGTCACCCGGATCCGCGATGACAATGCCATTCGCGGGGTGCTGATCACGTCGGGCAAGGGCTCGTTCCATGCGGGGGCCGACCTGAACATGGTGTCCGGCTTCTTCGATATGTCCGCAGCCGATCTGTGGGAGATCATGTCGCTGGTCATGACCAGCTTTTACCGGCTGGAAACATGCGGCAAGCCGGTGGTCGCGGCGCTGAACGGCCATTGCCTTGGCGGCGGGTTCGAAATGGCTCTGGCGGCTCATGCCCGCTTTGTCGCCGATGATCCGAGAATTCGCATCGGCCTGCCCGAGGCCGGGCTGGGGCTGATGCCGGGCTTCGGCGGCACTCAGCGTATGGCCAGGATCGCGCCATGGAAACAGGCTGCCGAGGATATCATGGAGGGCCGGTGCCATGACCCGCAGACCGCCCTATCGCTGGGGCTGGTCGGCGGAGTGGTCCCCGCCGACGGGTTGGAGGCTGCGGCGCGCGACTGGTTGTGGTGCACCTGCGAGGCAAAGCAGCCCTGGGCGGTGCGTGGCTATCGCCCGCCCGGGGCCGCCGCCGATTTCGAACAATATTTCACGGCGCTCAACGCCGCGTTGATACGCGATGGCGCCGCAGACCGGCCCGAACGCAGGCTGATCGCCGAGACGCTTTATCACGGCCTGCAACTGCCTATTGAACCGGCATTGCGTCATGAGGTGAGGTGCTTCATCGAACTGGCGGGCATGCCGGACGTGCGCAGCACCATGCGGCAGCGATTTTTCGGTGAGGCGGCTTAGGACTATGGGAATGGAGGAGGCCGTGATGCTTTCGGGAAAAACAGCTTTGGTGACAGGCGCATCGTCCGGTCTGGGGTGGCAATTTGCCAGGGTGCTTGCCGCGCAGGGGGCGAGGGTCGCCGTCGCGGCGCGTCGCGTGGACAAGCTGTCCGCACTGGTTGAGGAAATCGCCCGCTCGGGCGGCGAGGCCCGGGCTTTTTCCTTTGACGCGCTGGATCCGGCGGCACCGGATCAACTGATTGCGGCGATCGATGCCGCACTCGGCACGCCCGATATCCTGGTCAACAATGCCGGTATCAGCTTGCCAGCACGCGCGCACAAGGCCTCGCTCGACCAGTTCGAGCAGACGATGGCGGTGAATGTGCGCGCGCCTTGGCGACTGTCGCAGCTTTGTGCCGGGCGGTGGATCGATGCGGGCCGCGAGGGCGTTATCGTCAATGTCGCCTCCATGCTGTCGACCCGGGTGGCGAAAGGCGTCTCGCTGTATACGATGTCGAAAGCCGCGATCCGCCATATGACTGCGGGGCACGCGCTGGAATGGGCAAAGCACGGAATCCGCGTCAATGCGCTTTGCCCGGGCTATATCAGGACCTCGATCAATGAAGCGTTCTGGGAAAGCGATCAGGGCCGGGCGGAACTGGGGCGGTTGCCGCGGCCGCGAACCGGAATACCCTCGGACCTCGACTCGGCGCTGCTGTTTCTTGTCGATCCGCGAAGCCGTTTCGTGAACGGCGAATCCGTAACCGTCGATGATGCGCAAAGCTGGGCGATCTGAACATGACAGTTTCTTTTCCGAATCCGGCCGATCTCAAGCCAGGTGCCCTGAAGGGCCTCAAGGTCGTTTCCATGGCCGAGCAATATCCAGGCCCGTTCTGCACCTTGATCCTTTCGGACATGGGGGCCGATGTCATTCAGGTCGAGCGTCCTGAAACGGGCGATCCCTCGCGGTTTCTGGCAAGTTTCTATGAAAGCCTGAACCGCAACAAGCGCTCGGTGGCGGTGGATGCGCGGGTGCCGGAACAGAAAGAGGCCTTGCTGGACCTGATCCGCGAGGCCGATGTTTTCCTTGAGGGCTTCCGGCCGGGCAAGCTGGCGAAGCTGGGCCTTGGATATGAGGCGCTGGCGGCGATCAATCCCCGGCTGATCTATGCCTCGATCTCGGGTTTCGGACAGACGGGGCCCTACCGGATGCGCCCCGCCCATGACCTGAGCTTCAGCGGCCTCGGGGGGGCGCTGGACGAACGTATCCGGGGAGATGTCCAGGGCCGGCCTCCCGCGTTGCTGCTTGGGGATGCCACAGCGGGGCTTTACGCGGTGATCGGGGTGCTTGCGGCACTGCATGGCCGTCAGAGCAGTGGCGAAGGCAGCCATATCGACATCGCGATGAGCGATGCGGTCATGTCGTTGCAGTTGCCCTTTATCGGCACGGATCGCACGGATCAGGGCGCGGTCCCGCAGGCGGATCCGGGCTATGGGCTCTATGAAACCGCTGACGGGCGCTGGCTGACCACCTCGATCGCGCATGAGGATGCCTATTGGGATATGCTTTGCAGGGATACCGGGGTGACAGCGGGGATCGGGCTGAAGCGGGCCGAGCGGGTTGCGCGGCACGATGAAATGGTGGCGCAGATCGGCGCGAAAATCCGCGAGAAACCCTTCAGCCACTGGGAGGAGGTTTTCGAAGCTTCCGGGCAGATGTGGGGACCGGCCTTGACCCGCGAGGGGCTGGTGGATGATCCGCATCTTGCCGCGCGCGGCCTTTTCGGGAAACTGACCCGTCAGGACGGGGCGCAGCAGAGCGTTCTGCGCCAGCCGGTGAAGTTCTCGGCCTATGACAATGTCGCGCTTTCCCCGGCGCCGCAGGTCGGCCAGCATGATGGCGAAGGGTTCGGGGATACTTGACCGCGCCCTCCTGCCTATTTGTCGTGGAAGCGGGCGAAATCCTCCAGCGCCATGCGTTCTGTCTCCAGCGCGTTGGCGGGCATGTCGGGATCGGCCTCGCCAAGCGCCATGCCGCAGACCACCCTGCGGTTTTCCGGCAGCCCCAGTTCCTCGATGATCTGCGGCTCCCAAGCGGCGAGGGCCTGGATCGGGCAGGTGTGCAGACCGAAGGCCCGCGCCGCGATCATGATATTCTGCGCGAACATGCCTGAATCGAGCCAGCTGCCGATCCCCATGTCGCGCTCGATCGACAGGATCAGCCCGACCGGCGCATCGAAGAACAGGAAATTGCGGCGGTGCTGCGCCGCCAGTTTTTCCTTCTCATGCCGCTTGATGCCCAGCATGCCATACAGATCCCAGCCCAGCTTGCGCCGCCGTCCCAGATAGGGTTCGCGCCAGGTGTCGGGATAATAGGGATAGCTTTTCGTTCCGCGCTCGCCGGCGTCGAACAAGGCCGTGATATGCGAGGTCAGTCGCGCGAGGGCGAGATCCGTCACCACATCGACGAACCAGGGCTGGATATTCGATCCACTGGGCGCGCGGCCCGCCGCCGCAAGGATCCGCCTGATGGTTTCGGGCGCGACATCCGTGGGGCGGAACCCCCGTATCGCGCGGCGCGAGGTGATCGCATCGAGAATGATTTCGCTATCTTGCATCTCTGCCTCGATCAGGTGCTTGCGGCGGCGAATTCGCGCAGCTTCAGCACCCGGCGCTGGATCTTTCCGGTATTGGTTTTCGGCAGGTCCTGAACAAAGGCGATCCGGCGTGGATATTTATAAGGAGCGGTCAGGGCCTTGGAGAAATCCTGAAGCTCTTTGGCCAATGCCTTGCTGGGGATGATCCCGGGCTTGAGGATGACGAAAGCCTTGACCACCTCGCCCCGCGTCTCATCCGGGCTGGCGACGGCGGCACATTCCAGCACCGCCGGATGTTCCATCAGGGCATTCTCCACCTCCATCGGACCGATCCGGTAGCCCGAGGAATTGATGACGTCATCATCGCGCCCGGCAAAGAACAGATAGCCGTCCTCGTCCATCGACGCCGTATCGCCAGTGAGAAACCAGTTCGTGCCATCGGCAGCCCGCAGGTAACACTCGGCCGTTTTGGCCGGGTTGTTCCAGTAGCCCAGCATGATCTGCGGATGAGGGCAGCGAATGGCAAGCTGGCCCGGCTCGCCCGCTGCGGCTCGTTCGCCCGCTTCGGACAGGATCGCGGCTTCGGTGCCTGGCAGCGCCTTCCCCATCGAGCCGGGCTTCACCGGCAGGGGGGCATAGTTCAGCACCGTCATCAACGTCTCGGTCTGGCCATAGCCATCGAGCAAGGGCGCGCCGGACATCGCCGACCATGCGCGCACGATCTCGGGGTTCACCGTTTCCCCCGCCGAGACGGAAAGGCGCAGTGCGGAAAGGTCGCGCCCCGCGGTATCGAGCTGCACCAGCTGGCGGATCTCGGTCGCGGCGGCGCAATAGACGGTGACGCGGTGTTTCTCCAGCAGGTCAAGACGGGTTTCCGGGTCGAACGGCCCGTCGTAGAACAGGACCGTCGCCCCGCAGCTCCAGGGGCCATAAAGGATCGAGGTGCCGGCTTTCGACCAGCCGGTATCGGCGGTGCACCACATCACATCCGTCTCGGTCAGCGATAGCCAGTACCAGGCCGAGACCCGCCATGCGAAAAGCGCGCGGCTGCCGTGAAGCACCCCCTTGGGCATCCCGGTCGAGCCGGAGGTGTAGAACATGATCGCCGGATCGTCCGCCGCCATGCCGGCCGCGGTGTAATCAGGGCTGTGCCGCGCCATTTCGGCCTCGAAACTGTCCCAGCCCTCGACCTCGCCCACCGAAAGCCTGACCGGAAGATCCGTCGGGAATTTGCCGACCTCGTGGCGGGTGGTGACCGCGGCCACCGCACCGGAATGCTCCAGGCGATAACCGATATCCTTCGCGGTCAGCATGGTGACGCAGGGGATGGGGACCGCGCCGATCTTGTTGCAGCCGATCATCGCGATCTGCCATTCCGGCACGCGGGGCAGCATGATTAGCACCCGGTCGCCTTTCTTCACCCCCTTCGCGGTCAGGTAATTGGCAAGGCGATTGGTCAGGTCGCGTATATCGGCATAGGTGAAGCGGCGTTCCTCGCCCGCGCCGTTCACCCAGATCAGCGCCATTCGCGCGGGATCCTCGGCCCAGGCATCGACCACGTCCCTGCCATAGTTGAAATCCTCGGGAATTTTCCAGGCGAAGTTGTCGCGGGCGGCCTCGTATGTGACCATCTCAACGCGTTCCATGGCTGTCTCCTCCCCTGCAAATCTTAGCTGTTTTTCAGGATTTTGCGCGATATCGCCCATTTATGCACCTCGGAGGGGCCATCATACAGCCGGAAGGCACGGGTCTCGCGGAAGATCTGGGCAACCACCGTGTCCGAGGTCACGCCCATGCCGCCAAGGATCTGGACGCAGCGGTCAGCAACCCGGTATAGGGCCTCCGATACCATGGTCTTGACCATGGAGCTTTCATGGCGGGCATGGTCCCCCTTGTCGAGAAGCTTGGCCGCCCACCAGATCATCAGGCGGCATTGTTGCAGCTCCAGTTCATTATCGGCGAGCATGGCGCCGATTTCGCCATGTTGTCCAATGGGGCGGCCAAAGGCTTCGCGGCGGCGTGCATAGTCGAGTGCAATGCGATGCGCGCGCACGGCCCCGCCCAGCCAGCGCATGCAATGGGTCAGTCTCGCCGGCGCCAGCCGCACCTGGACATAGCGGAAGCCCTCGCCGATCTGGCCCAGCACATTCCCGATGGGCACACGGAGACCTGCGAAAGTGACCTCCCAATGGCCATTCGTGAACGAGCTGTCCAGCGTATCCAGCTCACGCGTAAGCTCGATGCCGGGCGCGTCCATATCCGAGATCAGCATGGTCGGGCCGCCGGGCCTGCCTTCCGAGGCTTCGACATGGCAGAAGATGATGGTGAAGCCCGCGCCCCGCGCCCCGGTGATCAACCATTTGACGCCGTGCACCACCAGGTCATCGCCATCATAGACGGCGCTGGTCTTCATCTTGGAAGGATCGGCCCCCGCGCCCCAGGGTTCCGTCATCGAAAAGCACGAGCGGATCCGGCCGGCGGCAAAGGGTTTCAGCCAGCGTTCCTTCTGTTCTTCCGTCGCGACCTTGTCGAGCAGATTCATGTTGCCCTCATCGGGCGCGGCGCAATGCATCGCAATGGGACCGAGCGGCGACAGCCCCGCCGCCTCGAAGACGATGGCCGTGGTGACATGGTCGAAGCCCATGCCCCCCCACCGCCGCGGCAGGTGCGGCGCAAAAAGACCAGCCTCGCGGGCCAGCCTGTTCAATTCGATCCTGAGCTCATCTGTCGGGCCGTGTGGCGTATTGCGGGGATCTTTCTCGTAAGGCGCTACGATATCCATCGTGAAGCCTTCAACGCGGCGCTTCAGTTCTTCCTGGGCGGGGGTCAGATCAAAGGAGATCATGGCTTGGGTTGTCCTTTTCAAAAATACCGGCCGCGCGCGATCTGCATTCCGAAGGCAAGCAGGTCGAGGGCGAGCTGGTTGAAACCGGCGGCGCGCGGATCCTTGTTTTCCGTGAGGCAGTTGCGCTGATAGAGTTGCTGGAAGACTACGGCGATGCGCAGCGTCGCAAGCACGCGGAAGAAGACGAAATTGCCAAGGTCGCGCCCGCTCAGCGCGACGTACAGGTCGGCGGCTTCGGCGCGGCTGGCAAAGCCATGCCCGGCGGTCGGCATCTGGCGCAGGGCATGCATGACCGCTGGATCGCCGCTTTCCGGCCAATAGCTCAGCAATACCGCAAGATCGTAGAGCGGATCTCCGAGCGTTCCCATATCCCAGTCTATCAGGGTGCGCGGGCGTAGCGTTGCGGGGTCAAGAATTATGTTGTCCAGCTTGAAGTCGTTGTGAATCAGTGTGGCACCGTCGGTCTCGGGCGGCAGGTTCGTCTGCAACCAGTCGAGCAGTGCCGGCAGAAGGGTGTTCGGGCTGTCCTTCCAGCTCAGCGCGGCCCGTTTGCTCCATCCCCGCAGGGTGCGGGTCAGAAAGCCTGCCGGCCGACCAAGATCTTCAAGACCGCAGGCCCGCACATCGACCTGATGCAGGCTGTTCAGCACCCGTATGACCTCGCCGCCAAGATGCTGGCCGATCGGTTCCGGTCTGTTCCAATTGGAAATAGTGTCCGACGTAATTTTGGCACCGACGACCAGCCCCGGCCGATATTCCATCAGTTGAAAAGGGGCTCCGATCACTTGCGGATCGCTGCAGAAGAGATGCGCCCGGGGGACCAGCGGGAAAACGGGATGAAGATGGGAAAGGATCCTGAATTCACGCGCCATATCATTGGCGCCGGGAGGGATCGGCCCCTCCGGAGGCCTCCGAAGAACAAAGAGTTGCCCGCCTGCCGAGATCAGGAAGTTCATATTTCCAAACCCAGAGGAAAATCGTTCCGGAACACGGCCGGGGTCGAGCTTCAGGCCGCGCGGGGACAGGTAGGCGTCCAGATTCGGCAGGTCAAGCCCGGCTACGGAGGTCCGGAATGCGCTCTGTTGCGAAGGTGTCAACTCGCTTCCTTACGTATTTAGTGTCGGACAATAATTATCTCACTCCTTCATTGTGGTCAATATGCTTATTATTGCCGGATCGAACCGTGGCTCGATTAGCATCCATCTCACCCGTGACGATTGTTGCGATGAGGGGCTAACAGGTCGCTGAAAAAGTCAGCCCTCGACCTGCCGCGCGGAACATGATTCACCCTGCGCAGGTCGATGGGGGCGATAAAGATGCGCGGGACGGACGAGGCGAGCGGATCGCTGTTCAACTATGTCGACCTTGAGGCCCGCATCCCCGCGGGCCACCCGCTGCGGCCGATCCGGCAGGTGGTGAACGAGGCGCTGGCCAGCCTGGATGCCGCGTTCGATGAGCTCTACACCGACTTTGGTCGCCCCTCGATCCCACCGGAGCGGCTGATCCGGGCGAGCCTGCTGCAACTCCTCTATTCGGTCCGGTCCGAGCGCCAGCTGATGGAGCAGATGAACTACAATCTGCTGTTCCGCTGGTTTGTCGGCCTCGGCATTGATGATCCCGTGTGGGTGCCGACCGTCTTCACCAAGAACCGCGACCGGCTGCTGAGCACCGAGATGTCGCGCAAGATCATGGCCGCGATCCTGGCGCACCGCCTGGTGGCGCCGCTGCTGTCTGACGACCACTTCTCGGTCGACGGCACGCTGGTGAAGGCCTGGGCCTCGATGAAGAGCGTCCAGCCGCGGACGAGCGAGACCCCGCCGGATGACGAAGCTGGCGATCCTCCCGGACTCGGGATCCCCGCCACCGATCCATCCGCCTTGACCGTAGCAGCCAAGACCGATCCGATGCCCCGCAACCAACGCCACAGCCGCAATGCCGAGGTCGATTTCCGGGGCCAGAGGCGGACGAATGCTACCCATGGCTCGATCACCGATCCGGATGCGCGCCTCTACAGGAAGTCTCCCGGCACCGGGGCAACGCTGTGCTTCATCGGGCATGCGCTGATGGAGAACCGGTCGGGCCTCATCGTGCAGGGCGATCTTACCCGTGCCGATGGCCGAGCCGAACGGCGCGCGGCGCTCGACATGATCCACCGCCACTCCCCGGGTTCGACCCGGAGGCTGACGCTGGGTGCTGACCGCGGCTTCGATGCCGCGGGGCTTTGTCGCCAACCTGCGCGAGGCATGCGTCACGCCCCATGTCGCGCAGAGATCACGATATTCGGCGATAGACGGGCGAACCACCCGACACGACGGCTACGCCAAATCCCAGCGTCATCGCAAACGCATCGAAGAGGCTTTCGGCTGGGCCAAGACCGTCGGCGGCATGGCCCAGACCGTCTATCGCGGCCTCGAGAAGGTGCGATCCCGCTTCATCCTCACCATGGCCGCCAACAATCGCGCCCGGCTCCCGAGGCTGCTTGCCGCCTGGCCATGGGAGCCGGCAGAACGCCGCTCGTCCGCTGAAACAGCCGCAAGGCGCCAAGCTCCTGAAGGCCTGAAGAGGAAAACATCCCGGCGGCGCGACTATTTCAGCGACCTGCTAGGTCCCGCATCGCTACCACAGCTGTCCGAGCTTTGCTGCGGCAACTTCCGAACTGCGACTTTGAAGCATGCTGCCGCGCAGCATCCCGGTCAGCTGAGCGGCGGTTAAGGGCCGAGTTTCCTGCGCGTGTCAGCGTAACCTTCCTTCATCATCCACGAGGGAGAGTTGGCTGGGCAGGGTATCGCGCCAGTTCCACAGGACCAGATTGCGATCAGCCTCTGTTGCGCCCTTGACGAAGCTGCGGACAAGCATGCCGCAATAGGCTTTCCGGATCAGTTGCTCCGCGAAGATCTGCGTCGGCGCCTTGCCATCCTCGCGCATCCGGATCCGCCACTCTTCAGCGGCCAGATCGGTCGTTCTCATGTCGTAGTCCTTCAGGGCTTCGGCATCGGTTGCGTCGAAGACTGGTTCCAGATCAGCGCGATACGCTACCAGCGTTGTGGGCTGGAGGGTGCCGATCTGGTTCGCCTCGCGGATCGCGGTCATGATCGACAGGGATGTATAGAGCGCCGGGGTGCCTTTCGGATTGAACCGTCCGCCGAAACGTCGCGCGCCTTCGCCCGACAGCGGTTCGCGTGCCCATACCGGATTGAGGGCGCGATAGAGAAGGCCGCGATAATGCATGATGCTTCAGGCGTGGATGCCGGCCTCGACCGCGTCGATATAGTCCATGACGTCTGCCGCATGGCCGTCACGCACCAGCTGCATCGCCGTCAGCCCTCCGAAACCTGCCAGCGGCTCGGAACGATACCAGGCATAGGCAATCAGCGAGGAGCCGAAACGGGGCTCGACCCTGTTCAGGATCTCGACCATTTCGCGCAGGCGTTTCTGGGTCTTGGCGCTGGCTACGCGATCAGGACGCATGACGGCGTCGCGACCGAGGCCAACCGTGCGAGCGACCTCGTCCTTGGTCGTGCGCAGGATCTCGGCGATCCGGCCGGGTGCAAACTGCCCACCCTCTGCAAGTGCTTCGATACGCATCGACATCTCCATTCTGACTGACATTATATGATGCCAGTATGCATGGCAAACAAGTACTGGATCACGCTGCGGCGGATTCTTCTTCGCCCTCGCTGACCGGTCGCGCCAGCGCCCGCGCCACGGCACTGAGGCCATAGAACTGATGGCCCGCGGGGCTTTCCTGAGGTCCACTCTCTTCCGGACCGCTACAGGCTACCTTCATGCCGTCACAAAGTTCAGCCGGTATTTCGACCGCTCGCCGGATCAATTGGGGCTGGAGGAGGTCCGCGCCTTCCAAGTCTATCTTGTATCGCAGGGCATTTCCTGGCCGGCGCTGAACCAGACGGTCTGCGCCCTGCGCTTTTTCTATGGGGTGACGCTGAACCTCGTCGATGACGATCGGTTTGCCGCTGCCTTTGTTTCTCTGGGCGTAATCTGTTCAGTCCCGGCATCTGGTGGATCGGATTGACGATGAATCTGTCTGGCTCTGAAGTCCAGACCTTGCAGATGTATTCGTAGGGTGTGACACCGCTCAGCGTCTTGAGCCTGCGTGCGAAATTGTAGGCGGCGATGAAATCGGCGAGGTGCGTGCGCAGCTGGCTGTGGCTGTCGTAGTGGTAGCGCTTGACGGTCGCGTCCTTGATCGTCCTGTTCATCCGCTCGACTTGGCCATTCGTCCACGGGTGGTTGGGCTTGGTCAGCCGATGCTCGATCCCGTTTGCCTCGCAAATCATGTCGAACCGCATTTGCCGAGAGTAAGGAGTGTTACGGTTTCGAGGCTGCTCTGCGAACTGGATGCCATTATCGGTCAGGATCGTGTGGATGCGGTAGGGCACGACGTCCAGAAGGTGCTCCAGGAACTCCCAAGCGGTTTTCCTGTTGGCCTTTTCCGCCAATTGAACGACAGCAAATTTGCTGGTGCGATCAATGGCTACGAAGAGGAAGAGCTTGCCTTCGGCCGTCTGCACCTCGGCGATGTCGATATGGAAGAAACCTATCGGGTAGCGCTTGAACTTCGCACGCTTGGGCTTGTCCCCGCCCACGTCCGGCAGTCGCGAAATGCCATTCCGCTGCAGGCATCGGTGCAGCGCCGAGCGCGTCAGATGTGGGATAGAGGGCTGAAGAGCGTAGAGGCAGTCGTCCAGCGGCAGCAGCGTATGGCGCCGAAACGCGACGATTGTTGCTTCCTCGGCCTCACTCAAGACCGTGGAGCGTGGCTCCTTCGGCCCAGTCTTACGGTCCTCAACTGTCTCGCGCTTGCGCCACTTCGCGACAGTCTTTGGGTTGATGCCGAGCTCCCGGCTCAGCTGCGCGAGCGAAGCTTGCGATCATTCGGGCGAGGCCCTCGGACCGATGGCGAGCCGGCCCTCATTATTGCAGCTCTGACAGCGTGCGTGGTCGTGGCGCTCCCGTGACGAACTTGTCCCATAATGCTTCCTTCCATTCCTGCGAAAGGATTGCACCATCAAACCATGGGATCAAACACCTAGTCGACAGCTCGCGCAGGGTCAGGGGCACGCCGCTGCTCAAAGGTGAAGTGTCCTCGACTTGATAGAAAGCCCATTGGAGGTTTAAAATAAAAGCTGTTCGCATCTGTGGCTGAAATGCGCTCCCCAAGCGCGTTTGATAGCGCAGCTCTGCCTCAATCGACAAGCGTTTGGTCAGACGGGCCGCAAGAGTTATTATCATGGTGATGGAGCAAAGTTTTCCCAACTCATATATTCTTCGTCATGGAGAAACGACTTGGAACAAAATGGGTTTGTATCAAGGCAGAAAGGATGCGCCTCTTACACAAAGGGGTGTATGCCAGGCAGTGCGGCAAGGGCATATACTTAAATCTCTAGAGGACAGGCCCGGAGTGGTGTTTTCAAGCCCCCAAGGCCGTGCGCTTCGAACCGCGCAGCTCGCTTTGGGCGACAGTGCTGACATCCGGCAAGATGAGCGCTTGTGCGAGATCGACTTCGGCGCGTGGGAAGGCGTGTCCAAGAATGAGGTGAAGCAGCAGGTTGGTGATGCCTTTGCCACTGGTGAGTGGAACTTCGAGAGCCCCGGTGGAGAAAGTTTTGCAGCGATCATCGGCCGGGTGTCATCATTCCTGGCTGACCTTGAAGAGCCTGCTGTGATCTTTACACATGGGACGACATCGGCTGTCATGCGGGGCTTGTGCATGGGCTTGGATAAAGCTGGAATGCTGCAGCTCGAGAAGGAGCAGGGCGTCGTATACAGGATGGCACATGGGAAAGAAACGATCCTCAGGTAGAAAGGTAACGCTTCACGCGCCGCTTTTGCGCGACATCACTACATTGTCTTCCAAGAACAGTCGGTGATAGATCTTCCGGTCTCGCTGCGGACGCTGCGCTATATCGTCGAGGTTGCCGATTGCGGCAGCGTCACCGATGCCGCAAGGCATCTGGCCGTTTCGCAGCCTTCGGTGTCTGCGGCGCTGTCTCAGGCCGAGCGCGATCTGGGCGTGCAGATCTTCGTGCGTCAGCATGCGCGCGGCATGAAACTTTCTGTGCCGGGGCGGGTGCTGGTCGATCAGGCACGAGAGCTTTTGCGGGCCGCCGGCGAGCTTGCCGACACGGCAAGGTCCCTTGGAGATCCGCTGAGCGGAGAGATCGTCGTCGGCAGCTTTCCGACCCTCGCCATGCGCTACATGCCCCGGATCATCGCAAGCTTCCGGAGATCCCTGCCGAACATCACCGTCCGCCTTGTCGAGGGCGATCATGCCGAACTCGTCGCGGGGCTCGAGAATGCCAGCATCGAGATTGCCCTAGGCTATGATTTTGCGCGGCCCGAGCACCTGTCCGCCGAGGAATTGGCGTCGTGTTCGGTCTGGCGACCATGGCGGTGCTGGCATGGTTCGCATGGCAGTATCTCGGGCTGTTCGGCGGCGATCGCTCGCCACTGATCGGGATGCCGAAGTCCGTGCCGATCAGCGGTCCTGGCGGGGGTGGGGGATAACCTGCTGATCACCCTGCCGCTGTTCATCCTTGCGGGCGGTCTGATGAACGCCACCGGCATCGCCGACCGCCTGTTCGCCTTCGGGGCGGCGCTTGTCGGCTGGATGCGGGGCGGGCTGGCCCATGTGAACGTCGCCTCCAGCCTGATGTTCGGGGGCATGATCGGCACCTCGGTCGCCGATCTTGCGGGCACCGGGTCGGTGATGATCCCGAAGATGAAGGCTAATGGCTATGCGGGGTCGTTCTCGGCGGCGCTGACCGCGACCTCTTCGGGGGTCGGAGTGCTGATCCCGCCCAGCTCGCCGATGATCCTCTATTCCGTGGTCACGGGAACCTCGCTCGGGGCGCTTTTCTTGGCAGGGGTCGTCCCCGGTCTGCTGATGGCGGGCATCATGATGGTGACGATCTCGATCCTGGCGCGGCGGAACGGGTGGCAGCCGATGAACAGCTTCGAATGGTCGCGCGTCCTGCACACCGGACGCCATGCGATCCTGCCGCTCGGGATGCCGGCGATGATCCTCGGCGGTCTGATCTTCGGCATCTTCACCGCGACCGAGGCCGGCGCGTTTGCGGTCGCCTATGCGCTGGCCCTGTCGCTGCTGGTCTATCGGACGCTGACAATCGCCAAGCTGCGGCAGGCGCTGGTGGATGCCGCGATCCTGACCGGCGAGGTTCTGATGGTCGTCGGCTTCTCGACCGCCCTGGGATGGGCCTTGTCGCAAGCGGGCGTGCCCTTGGCCTTGTCCGCCGGAGTCGACGGTCTGTTTCCGTCCGACAACGTGACCATCCGCATCTTCGCGCTGCTGCTGCTGGCGCTGATCGCGGGGATGGTTCTGGACCCGCTGATCCCGATGATCATGCCGGTGCTTCTGCCGACGCTGATCGGTCTGGACGTCGATCTGGTCCATTTCGGCGTCCTGATCGTGATGACGGTGGTCATCGGGCAGGTAACTCCGCCAGTGGCCGTCGCGCTTCTGGTCGCGGCCAAGATCGGGCGGGACGATGTCTGGGCGGTGACCCGCGCGAACATGCCTTTTCTTTGGGCATTGGTCGTCGCGCTGGTGATACTCACCTTGTTTCCCGCGCTGTCCCTGACGCTTCCCGGCCTGATGAACTGACGGCTCGGGCAGGGAAAACATGCCGTTCCGCCCGCCCCTGCGGGAGGAATGCGCAACAGCGCGGATCCCGGCGAATGTGGCAGTGGCTCAGCCTGATCCTTGCCTCGGAACTTACTTCTTTCATCTCGGGGCCGCTCCACGCACGTCTTGAGACATCAACACGACGGCGCAGGCACCACGGCGGGCCACGCGCCGCACAAACAGCAAAGACACGAACATGACAGAAAAAATCGACACCGTTGTCGTCGGAGCCGGCCAGGCCGGCATCGCCATGAGTGAGCATCTTCGCGACATGGGCGTTCCCCATCTGGTGCTGGAACGCAACCGCATCGCAGAGCGGTGGCGGTCTGAGCGGTGGGATTCGCTGGTCGCCAACGGCCCGGCGTGGCACGATCGCTTCCCGGGACTGGAATTCGACGACGTCACGCCCGAAACCTTCCCGCCCAAAGAGCGGATGGCCAGCTATTTCGAGGAATATGCCCGCCTGATCGACGCGCCCGTGCGCACCGGGGTCGAGGTGCAATCGGTGCGCCGCGCGCCCGGCCGGCCCGGCTTCATCGTGTCGACCTCGCAGGGCGAGATCGAGGCGCTGCGCGTCGTGGCCGCCACCGGGCCGTTCCAGGTGCCGGCGTTCCCGCAGATCGTGCCCGAGGATGCGGGCATCACGCAGATCCATTCCACGGCCTACAAGAACCCGGACCAGCTGGCGGACTGTGCGGTTCTGGTTGTCGGCGGCGGGGCCTCTGGCTCGCAGATCGCCGAGGAACTGCAACGCTCGGGCCGCAAGGTGTTCCTGTCCATCGGCGAGCATTACCGCCCTCCGCGGTCCTACCGTCAGCGCGATTACGTCTGGTGGCTGGGCGTTCTGGGCAAGTGGGACGAGATCACCATCCAGGCCAAGAAAAAGCACGTCGCCTTCGCGGTCAGCGGCTATGACGGCGGCAAGACGGTCGATTTCCGCCGGATGGGCAATGCCGGCGTGACCGTGCTGGGGATGACCCAATCCTATGAGAGCGGCAAGCTGCACATCGCGGACGATCTGGTCGCCAACATCGCCGCCGGCGACGAGGCCTATCTGGACGTCCTGCGCGAGGCCGACGCTTATGTGGAACGCAACGGCATCGACCTTCCGCCCGAGCCCGAGGCCTGGCAGATGCAGCCCGACCCCGACTGCGTAACCCATCCCGTCCGCGAACTGGATCTGGCCGCCGAAGGGATCGGCACGATCATCTGGGCGACCGGCTTCCGCTTCGATTTCAGCTGGCTGCAGGTGAACGCCTTCCACGAGGACGGCACGCCCTTCCACAAGCGTGGCATCTCGGCCGAGCAGGGGATCTATTTCCTTGGCCTGCCCGAACTGACCAACCGCGCCTCGTCCTTCATCTATGGCTGCTGGTATGACGCGAAGTACATCGCGACCCATATCGGCGTTCAGCGCAACTACGTTGCCTATGAGAAGGCAGACACATGACGCAGGTGATGTTTCTGAATGGCCCGAACGCCAATCTCTACGGTCTTGATCCCTCGGGAACCTACGGCACCGACAGCTTTCCGCAGATCGAGGCGGCGTGCATGGCCCGCGCCGCCGATCTCGGCCTGACGCTGGACTTCCGCCAGTCGAACCACGAGGGCGTCCTGATCGACTGGATCCAGGAGGCACGGCAGTCCTGTGACGGGCTGCTGATCAACGCGGCGGGGCTGACCTATACCTCGATCCCGATCCTGGATGCGCTGCTGGCATTCGACGGGCCGATCATCGAATGCCATATGAGCAATATCTGGAAACGAGAGCCGTTCCGCCATCACTCTTTCATCTCGAAAGCCGCCACCGGCGTCATTGCGGGGCTTGGAGTGCGCGGCTATTTGCTGGGGCTCGGCGCGATGGCGGACCTGATCGCCGAACGGTCCACATGACCGATACTCTGGTTTTCTACAGCGGCCCCGACCCGTTCCAGCCGTGGCGCGACGCCCTTTCGCCCCTGCTGGGGGACCGGGTCCGGATCGAGCGGGCCGATGCGGTGACGGACCCCGACACCGTGCGCTATGCGCTGGTCTGGATGCCGCCCGAGGGGTTCTTTGCCCGCTTCCCCAACCTTGAGCTGGTGATCAACCTTGGCGCGGGCGTGGACCGTCTGGTCGCGCGCAGCGATCTTCCCGATGTGCCGATCACCCGGCTGTCGGACCCGCAGATGGGCCGGATGATGGCGGGATATGTGCTGTTCTCGGTGCTGCGCCATGCCCGCGACATCCCTCATTTCGAGGCCGCGCAGGCACGGCGCGAATGGGCCTATCGCCATCCCCGCGCCGCATCCGAGGTCACCGTCGCCGTCCTGGGCCTGGGTGAGCTGGGCGCGATGGCCGCGGCCGAGATCGCGCGGATGGGATATGACACCCATGGCTGGGCCACGCGGCCGAGGGACCTGCCGGGGGTGACGGTGCATTGTGGCGATCAGGCGCTGGCAGGGCTGCTTGCCCGCGCGGACATCACGGTCTGCATGCTGCCGCTGACCCCTGCGACGCGGCGTCGGCTTGGGACCGAGGCGTTCGGGGCGATGAAGCCCGGCGCCGCGTTCGTCAACGTCTCGCGAGGAGAGGTCGTGGATCAGGACGCGCTGGTCGAGGCCTTGCGCAGCGGTCATCTGTCCGGTGCCACGCTCGACGTGTTCGACGGCGAGCCGTTGAGCCCCGATCATCCGCTCTGGACGCTGCCGGGGGTGCTGATCACGCCGCACCTCGCCTCGGTCGCGTTGCCCAAAAGCGCGGCGCCTCAGATCGCGGACAACATTCTGGCGATCCAGTCGGGCGCGCAGGTGGGGCAGCAGGTCTCCCGTCTGCGCGGCTATTAGGCAGAATGCCCGGGCATTCGCCAGTCAGGAGATGAAACGGCAACCCCGCCTGATTCTAAACCAAGCCTTATCAACTGGTTAGCCTGGTCGTTGGGCGAGCCTTCCTAGTGCATAGGCATTTACAGTGAGGTTACCCGAGGCTCGGTGACGCATGATCCCCTCAGACGGGCCGAATAACCACGGACCGATAAAAGCGGCGAGAAACGCCGCGTCACGACAACAGATGGAGTGCTTTGAAATGAAAAGACTTTTCCTGACATCCGTCGCGATCGGCCTGATCGCTGCCTCCGCTCAGGCGGAAACGCTGGTCGTCAGCAGCTGGGGCGGCAGCTTCCGCGACCTGATCGACGAGACGATCGCCGCCAAGTTCACCGAGGAAACCGGCGTCGAGGTCGAGTTCATCACCGGCGGCACGATCGACCGCTTGAACCAGGCCAATCTGTCCAAGGACAATCCCGAAAGCGACGTGACCTTCACCACCTCGCATATCGGCTGGCTCTATCGCAATCAGGGCCTGTTCGAGGAACTGGACATGTCCCGGATCCCGAATGCCGAGAACCTTGTCGATCAGGCGCGCATCAGCCCGTCGCATATCGGCGCATGGGCCTATGTCTACACCATCGGTTTCCTGCCCAACATGCTGCCCGAAGGCGTCACCTTCGACAGCTGGGAGGATCTGTGGTCGCCCGAGCTGGCCGGCATGATCGCGCTGCCCGATTTCGATCCCTCGCATATCATCGCCGCCGCCGCGACGCTTGAAGGTGTCGGGGTCGAGAACTGGCGCGATGCGACCGACAAGCTTCTGGCGCTGCGGCCGAACATCCGTGCCCTCTATACGAATGACGCCAATTCGCAGCAGCTTCTGTCGACGGGCGAGACGCCGGTTCAAGTCATCTTGTCGATGAATGCCTATCACATCCAGTCGCAAGGTCTGGACGTCGAGCTGGCCATTCCCGCCGAGGGGGCGGTTCTGGGCGTCGATACCATGGGCATCACCGCCGGCAGCGACAAGATCGACCTGGCCTATCAGTTCCTGAACGCGGCGCTTGACCCCGAGGTGCAGGCCCAGATCGCCGAGATCAAGAAGGGCAGCCCCGTCGTCTCGAATGTCGAGCTTCCCGAGGAACTGGCCGCGCTGCCGGGCATCTTCACCACGCCCGAGGAATGGGCCGAGCAGACGCTGGTCATCCCGGACGAGTTCCGCGCCGAGACGATCGGCGAATGGAGGCAGTGGTTCTCGGAAAACATGACCGCGAACTGATGACATTGCGCCCCGGAAGCGGGGCGCAACCCGAACCAAGGAGCAGACGTCCGCGATGACGAAGCGCCCATTTCTCGGCTGGTTTGCCTCGCCCTCGATCCTGATCGCCTTCGGGATCGCGGCGTCTTTCCTTGCCATCGTCCAATACAGCTTCCGCGCCAACATCCCTGGCGCGCTGGACCCCGGCGGTTTCACGCTGGAGAATTTCACGACCCTGTGGAAGGCCGTCTATGGCGAGGCCTTCCTGAACACCGTCCTTCTGTGCCTGTGGACCGCCCTGTTCACCCTGCTGATCGGCTATCCGCTGGCCTATGCGATGGTGCGCGCCCGGTCCGCCCGGCTGCGCAGCGCGATCCTGCTGATTTCCCTGACCCCGCTGTTTCTGGGCGAGATCGTGCGGACCTATTCCTGGATGATCGTTCTGGGCAATCGCGGCTTTCTGAACGCGGCGCTGATGCAGATGGGGCTGATCGACCGGCCCATTCCTTTCATGTTCACCATGACCGGGGTGGTGATCGCGCTGGTGCATTTCACGCTGCCGATCGTCGTGGTGATGCTGGCGGCCGCCCTTTCCCATATCGACCGGAACCTTGAGCGGGCGGCCACGTCGCTTGGCGCGGGGCGCGTGCGGGCGTTCCTAACCGTGACGCTGCCCCTGTCGATCCCCGGCATCGTGGCGGCGTCCTCGACGGCCTTCGCATGGACGTTTTCGGCCTTTGCCACGCCCCAGATGATCGGCGGCGGGCAGGTGCAGACGATCTCGACGCTGGTCTATCAGGTGGGCTTTGCCTCGTTCAACTTTCCGCTGGCGGCTTCGCTGTCGCTGACCGGGCTTTTGTTCACCGTGGCCGTGCTGGCCATTTTCAACACCGGCATCCGCCGTCTTGAGCGGATCGGAGGTCACTGATGCGCAAATCCCTGCTGGATCATCTTCTGGACTGGACCGGCCGAATCCTGCTGACCGCCATCCTGGGCTTTGTCCTGCTGCCGTTCTTCGTGGTCGCCATCGCGTCCTTCAACGACGGCGCGATCCTGTCCTTTCCGCCGCGCGAGTGGTCGCTGCGCTGGTATGCGAATGCGTTCCAGTATCGCGACTTCGGCGCCGGGCTGGTCAATTCGCTGAAGATCGCCGCGTTCGGTGCCACCATCGCGCTGATTGCGGGGGCGGGGTTCGCCTATGTCCTGAACCGCTATGATTTCAGGCTGAAGGGGGTGCTGAACGGCATCCTCATGTCGCCGCTGATCATTCCCAACTTCACCATCGGGCTTGGGCTTCTGATCCTGTCGGCCGCCGCGTCCCTGCCGCGCAACCTGTGGCTGGTCGTGGCGACGCATGTCATCATCGTGCTGCCCTTCGTCGTCCGCTCGGTCTATGTGTCGCTGCAGAACTTCGAGCGGCGCTACGAGCAGGCAGCCGAAAGCCTCGGCGGCTCGCCCTGGCATGTGCTGCGCACCGTTACGCTGCCGCTGCTGGTGCCGGGGCTTGCCTCGGGCGGGCTGTTCGCCGCGATCCTGTCCTTCAACGAATTCACCGCGTCCCTGTTCGTGGTGAACCAGAGCACGCAGACCCTGCCGGTCGCCATGTACAACTATGTCCGTGAATACGCCGACCCCACGCTGGCCGCCGTGTCGGTCCTTTACGTGCTGGCGGTCGCGGTGATCCTGCTGGTCGTCCACAAGTTCTTCCGACTAGAAAAGGTTCTCAATGTCGAGTGAAAGCCGCAACGATGCCGCCGTTCAGATCGACGGTGTCTCGAAATCCTTCGCAGGCACGGTCGCGCTGGAGCCGATCTGGCTCAAGATCCGGCGGGGCGAGTTTCTGACCTTGCTTGGACCCTCGGGCTGCGGGAAAACCACGCTTCTCAACCTGATCGCCGGCTTTCTGGAGGCCGATGAGGGCGAGCTGTTCATCGACCGCGAACTGGTCACGCAGGTCCCCCCGCACCAGCGCGAGATCGGGATCGTGTTTCAGAACTACGCGCTGTTTCCCCACATGACCGTCGCGCAGAACGTGGCCTATGGCCTTCGCACGCGCCGCGTGTCCAAGGCCGAGACAGCGCAGCGCGTGGCCGAGGCGCTGGCGCTGGTCAAGCTGCAGGATTTCGCGGATCGCCGCCCCAAACAGCTGTCCGGCGGCCAGCAGCAGCGCGTCGCCCTGGCGCGCGCGCTGGTGATCCGCCCGCGTGTCCTGCTTCTGGACGAGCCGTTTTCCGCGCTGGACCGGAACCTCCGCACCGCCATGCAGGTCGAGCTGCGCGAGATCCAGACGCGGCTTGGCCTGACCACGGTTTTCGTGACCCATGACCAGAACGAGGCGCTGTCCATGTCCGACCGGATCGCCGTGATGTCGCGCGGCCGCGTCCGCCAGATCGGCGCGCCCGCCGACATCTATGACCGGCCCCGGAACCTGTTCGTCTCGACCTTCGTCGGGGATGCGAACCTGTTCGACGCGACATTGCAGGGCGCAGAGGGCAGCGCGCTCGATCTGAGCGTGGGCGGCGCCCGCCTGTCACTGACCAGCTATCAGGACGACCTGCCGCAGCCCGGTCCCGTCACTCTGTTCGTCCGCCCTGAACAGTGCCGGCTGACCGACACGAACGAGCCCGGCGCCGTCCCCGCGACCGTGGCGCTGTCGGTCTATCAGGGCAGCTATGCCGAGCTGCATCTGGACTGCGCGGCCGCGCAGGGTGGCCGGGTCATGCTACGCGTTCCCGCAGCCGAGGCCTTGCCGGCGGGGGCGGCCGTGGGCATCGCGCTGCCGCAGACCGGACCGGCGATCTACGCCGCCGACGAAGCGAACAAGGAGGTGGCATGATGGACATGCAGGCAATCGTCGCGGAACGTCCGGGCGGACCCGAGGTGCTGTCGCTGGTGACCCGGCCCGTTCCCCGGCCCGCCGCCGGCGAGGTTCTGATCCGGGTGGCCGCGGCCGGCGTGAACCGGCCCGATATCATGCAACGCTCGGGTGCGCTGCCGGCGCCGGCGGATGTCTCGGACATCCTGGGGCTGGAGGTGGCAGGCGAGATCGTCGAAGTGGGCGAGGGAGTGGATGCCGCCTTGATCGGCACGCAGGCCATGGCACTGCTGAAGGCCGGCGGCTATGCTGGCCATGCGACCGCCTGCGCCGATCACTGCCTGCCTGTCCCGGCCGGCCTGTCGCTGGAACAGGCCGCCGTCCTGCCCGAGGGGCTGTTCACGATCTGGCACAACCTCTTTGACCGGGGCGCGCTGAAACCGGGCGAGACGGTCCTGATCCAGGGCGGCGCCAGCGGCATCGGCACGCTTGCCCTGCAACTGGCGCTGGCCTGGGGCGCAAAGGTCATCGTCACCGCCGGCGGTCCCGAGAAGTGCGGGCGCCTCACCGAAATGGGCGCCGCAGCAATCGACTATCGCAGCGGTGATCTGGTGGCCGAGGTTCAGTCCCTGACCGGGGGACGCGGTGTCGATGTGGTTCTGGACATTCTGGGCGGCGAGATGGTCGGCCGGCACCTGGAATGCATGGCCCCCGGCGGGCGGCATGTCGGGCTTTCCTTCATGGCGGGGGTCGAGGCGACCGTCAATCTGGGCCTTGTGATGCGCAAGGGGCTGTGGCTGACCTCGTCCACGCTTCGCCCCAAACCTGATGACGAAAAGGCCGCCATCGCGGCCGCCATCCGCACGCATCTGATCCCCCTGATCGGACCGGGCCGGGTGATGCCGGTGATCGCGCAAGCCCTGCCGCTGGCGCAGGCCGGGAAGGCCCATGCCGATCTGGAGGGCGGGCAGAATTTCGGAAAGATCGTCCTGACCGTCGCGGAGGACCGGACATGAGGCTTTATTGGGGCTCGGCCTCGCCCTTCGTGCGCAAGGTCATGGTGACGGCGCACGAGTTGGGCGTTCAGGACAGCATCGAGCGGCTGGACAGCGCCGCCCATCCCGTCCAGCGCGACAATCGGATCGCGGCCTTCAACCCGCTGGCCAAGGTGCCGGCCGCGATGACGGCCGATGGCATCGCGCTCTATGACAGCCGCGTCATCTGCGAATATCTGGATGCGCAGGCGGGTGGCGGGCTGTTCCCCGCGCCCGGTCCCCTGCGCTGGACCGCGCTGCGCCGGCAGGCGCTGGCGGACGGCGTTCTGGATGCCGCGCTGCTGATCCGTTACGAGCGGCTGGCCCGGCCCGAGGCGCAGCAATCGCCCGGCTGGATCGAGGCGCAGTCCGCCAAGATCGCGGACGGGCTGGATGCCATGGCCGCCGACCTGCCGGCGTCGGGCTGCGCTGATATCGGCGCGATCTCATATGGTTGCGCGCTCGGCTGGCTGGACTTCCGCTTTCCCGATCTGGACTGGCGGGACGGTCGGGGCGGGCTGGCCGCGTGGCAGGCCGAGTTCGACCAACGTCCCGCAATGGCCGCAACGCGGCCCTTCGCCTGAACGATCCCTTCAAGGAAAGACGACACCCATGGCCCATTACCGCCATCGCAAGTTCAACACCCGCGACACTTATCCCGAACAGAACCTGGACAACGACCTGTGCCAGGCCGTCGTGACCAAAGGCGGCACGACGATCTTCCTGCGCGGCCAGTGCCCGCAGGATCTGGACACCGCCGTCAACCTGCCCAGCCACGACCCGGTCGAGCAGACGCACAAGGTCATGCAGAACATCCGCCAGCTGGTCGAAGAATGCGGCGGCCGGATGGAGCATGTGACCAAGCTGGTCGTCTATCTGACCGATGTGCGCCACCGCGAGGCGGTCTATCGCACCATGGGCGAATATATCAAAGGCGTCTTCCCGGTCTGCACCGGCCTGACCGTCGTCGCGCTGGCCCGTCCCGACTGGCTGGTCGAGATCGACGCGACCGCCGTCATTCCCGACGATGCGGCGCAGGGGGCGGCATGACCTTTTCCATCATCGGCCATTGCCCCGACAGCGGCATGTTCGGGGTCGCGATCTCGTCCTCCTCACCCGCGGTCGCGGCGCGCTGTTCCTTCGCGCGGGCAGGCGTGGGCGCGGTGGCGACACAGAACGTCACCGATCCGCGCCTCGGGCCGCATGCGCTGGACCTGATGGCGCGCGGCGCCGCCCCGGCCGAGGCGCTGGCGATCCTGGAACGCGCGGGCGCGCACATGGCCTATCGCCAGGTGCTGGCCGTGGGGCGCAGCGGCGAAAGCGCGATCTATTCCGGCACGCAGGTTCTGGGCATGTGGTCCGAGGCGCAGGGTCGCGACACCGCCGCCGCCGGCAACCTTCTGGCCGATGCGGGCGTGCCCGAGGTGATGGTCCAGCATTTCGGCGCCTCGACCGGGCATCTGGGCGCCCGGCTGGTCGGCGCGCTGCGGGCGGGTCTGGATGCCGGCGGCGAGGCGGGGCCGGTCCACTCCGCGGGCCTGCTGCTGGTGGACCGCCAGAGCTGGCCCTTGGCCGAGCTGCGCATCGACTGGTCGGACGATTGTCCAATAGCCGCGCTTGAACGCGCGTGGGAGGTCTTTCACCCCCAGATGGACGACTATGTCACCCGCGCGCTTGATCCGCAGGCCGCGCCGTCCTACGGCGTGCCGGGCGACGAATAGGCCGGAGACACGCGATGCCGCTCAGGTTCACTCTGCGACAGCTTGAATATTTCATTGCCGTGGGCGAGGCGGGCAGCATCGCGCTGGCCGCTGAGAAGGTGAACGTGACGGCGCCCTCGATGTCGTCCGCCATCGCCCAGCTCGAGGCGGGCTTTGGCGTGCAGCTGTTCACCCGGCGGCACGCCCAAGGTTCGGCGCTGACACCGGTGGGCCAGCAATTCATGGAACAGGCGAGGATCGTGCTGGCCAGCGCGGCCAAGCTGAACGATCTGGCCCATATCCACACCGGCAGCGTCCTGGGATCGCTGCGCGTGGGGTGCCTGCGCACCTTCGTGCAGTTGATGGTGCCGCAGCTGCGGCGCAGCTTCGAGACGCGCTATCCGAATGTCGAGTTCAGTCAGCTGGAGCTGGATCAGGCGCAGATCTTCGACGCACTCGGCGCGTCTCGTATCGACCTTGCGCTGACCTATGACATGTCCATCCCGAGCGATATCGACTTTCACCCCCTGCGGGACCTGCCGCCCTTCGCGATCTTCGACGTGGATCATCCGCTGGCCGACAAGACCTCGGTCACGGCCGGTGACCTGCTGGAGCATGACATGGTGATGCTGGATATGCCGCACAGCTCGGACTACTTCCTGTCGCTGTTCCGAACCCTGGGCCGTCGCCCCCGCATCGCCGAGCGCACGAATGAGATCTCGATCCAGCGTGGCCTGATTGCAAACGGGTATGGATTCGGGATCGCCAATCTGCGGACGGTGTCGGAGTCTTCGATGGACGGCAAGCCGCTGAAATTCGTTCCGCTGAAGACCGATGTACCTCACTTGCGCCTTGGAATCGCCCTGTCGCGCGCAGCCCATGTCTCGCGCACGATTCAGGCCTTCATCGACCACTGCCACGAGATTTCCGACGCCGGTGCCTTACCGGGCATGAAAAGCTGAGACGAGGACACCGATGACGGCTGAAATCCTCAAGATCCTCGAACGTCTGATCGCATTTCCGACGATCTCGCGGCAGTCCAACCTGGCCTTGCTGGACTATGTCGAGGGACTGCTGCGTCCGGTGGGTGTGCGCCTGACCCGCTATCCCGACCAAAGCGGCACCTGCGCGAACCTGTGGGCCAGCACCGGCCCAGCCATTGCCGGAGGCGTGGTGCTGTCGGGCCATAGCGACGTCGTTCCGACTGAGGGGCAGCAATGGACGACCGATCCCTTCACGCTGCACGAACGGGACGGTCTGCTCTACGGGCGTGGGGCGGCCGACATGAAGGGCTTTCTTGCGGTGGCTATTCACGCCATGTTGCGCGCGGCCGAACGCCCGCTGAAGCGTCCTTTGCATCTTGCCATATCCTACGACGAGGAAATCGGCTGCGTCGGGGTGCGGTCCATGCTGGAGGCGCGCCGCGCGCATCCGGAACGTCCCGCCCTGTGCCTGATCGGAGAGCCAACCGGAATGCGGATCGCATCCGGCCACAAGGGCAAGCGGGCGCTCACCGCCAGCTGCCACGGCCAGGAGGCGCATTCAGCCTTGGCGCCGACCGCCCTGAATGCCCTGCATCTGGGCGCGGCGTTCATCGGCCGGATGCAGGCGCGTCAGGACGCGCTGCGGGCCGAAGGGGCTCGGGACCCTGCCTACGACATTCCGTATTCGACGATCCATGTCGGCACGATGCATGGCGGAACGGCGCTGAACATCGTTCCAAAGCGCTGCGACATGGAGCTGGAGCTGCGCAATGTCGCGGCGGACGATCCCGACGCGATCCTGCAGGCGATCCGCATGGACGCCGAGGCGGTTGCAGCCCCCCATCGCAAGCTTTTTCCCGAGGTGTGGATCGAGGTGCAGGAAGTCACGGGTTATCCCGGCCTCGACACCCCTGACACCAGTCCCGCCACTGCCTTTCTGCAGAAGCTGCTCGGCCAGGACGAGCCGCCGATCAAGGTGGCTTTCGGCACCGAGGCCGGCCTGTTCGCACAGGCCTTCAATGCGCCGACGCTGGTTTGTGGCCCCGGCCATATGGCCCAAGGGCACCGCCCGGACGAGTTCGTCGCCCAAGAGCAGCTGGTCCGCTGCCAAGACTTGCTTGCCCTGATCACGGGTACGCTGGAGCAGGATGCGGATCTGTGGCGGGAGCACAATTACCCGTAGCAACGTGCTGGCCCGTTGCGCACCTTTCACCCACATTTCAGCTCCGCATCTGAACCAAACGGCCGTTACGAGTAGGCGTAGGTGTCGCCCCAGTGATCAATTGCGCTGCGGCCGAGACAAGATGAACGTCTGGCGCCTGCAATGCAGCCCTATGCGCGCGCCTACTGATGCCCGTCCCACGAGCCCACCACATCGGTATTAATATACCAGTAAACGGATTTATGTCACTTTTACTTGGTAGCTGATGCTCTTTCCGTACTGAGTGCTGAGTGTTGATTTCCAGCGAGACGTGACACCTCGTGGAAGACGCGATGGGACGTAGCGGCGCGCTGATCCTGCCGGTGCCAGATTTGGGCGTCTTGCCACCGCAGCTGCAGGGAGGAGAGGTGCCCGGCGTGACCCACCTGTGCCTGGCGCCGCTCGATCGGGCGCTGCTGATCGCGCAGTTAAGACGCGGACATGGCCTCGCTGACGCGGCCGCCGAGGCGGCGTTGCGCGAGGCGTTGCCGGATGATGCGGTGCTCGACGTCAGTCTCGGCATCGACAACGTGACGAACCGCGACTACGTCCCCGCGACCTGGGTGACCGGCTCCGCGCCGGGGCGCAACGTCAAGCTGACCCTGACTCGCAGCTTCTGACAAGATGCTCTGCAGGTCGCGTTGAGCTTTTGCTTGTAGACGCGACCTGCACCAGTGCCTCGAGCGGAATCTTCATATTCTGCACGATTCCTGATGCCTTGCCTGAAAAACCGGCGCGGAGTACAGACGCACGCCCGGGCATTCCGTCTGGCCGCCAGCGTGGTTGCCCCTGCAACTGCAGGCGAATGGCCCAAGGGGACCACGACCGATCCGTTTAACGGATTGGTCATGCGAATTTCGCATTTGCTACCGGAATGTCCGGCTGAATACCCTTCCCGCATGGTAGACGCCTTTCATCAACCGGGCACTGTCTGTGGCACGCAACGCTCTGAGGAGCGCTTGGCAGTTCACTCCAGGCATGAGCTTCACCTCGAGCGGCACGGGACTGCCGGCGCCCTCCCGACGGTCTTTCTGCACGGCGGACCCGGAGCGGGCCTGTCATATGCCTGCTTGAACAGCTTCGATCTATCCCGCCACGACCTCGTGCTGTTCGACCAACGTGGCGCAGGCCGCTCGACGCCAAGCGCGGAGCTGGACGGCAACACCACCGCGCTATTGATCGAGGATCTGGAGCGAATTCGCACGCACTTCGGCTTCGACAGCTGGATGGTCGCCGGGGGCTCCTGGGGAAGCTGCCTTGCGCTTGCCTACGCCCAAGCGCATCCCGAACGGGTCCTGGCGCTGCGCCTGCACGGGATCTTCCTCGGCCGGCCGGAAGAGGTCCGCTGGTGGTTCCACGGCATCGCCTCGGTCTTTCCCGATGAGTGGGAGCACTTTGCCAGCCACGTCCCGGCCGATGAACGGGGCGACCTGCTGACGGCTTTCTACCACCGTTTGATCTCGGCAGATTTGGCAGTGCAGGAATCGGCGGCATGGGCGCTGCGGAACTTCTCGGCTCGGACGCAGACGCTGGAACCCGACGAAGCGCATGTCGCGCATCTTCTGAGCAGTCCGGCCCGGTACCTGCCGGTGGCGCGGTTGTTCACCCATTACTGCATGAACCGTTTCTTCCTGCCTGAAGGCGCGCTGCTGGCGGGCATCGACCGTATCCGCCACATTCCGGCCGAGATCCTGCAGGGGCGCTACGACATGGTGACGCCCATGACCTCAGCTTGGGATCTGCACAAAGCGTGGCCCGAGGCGAGGTTCGAGATCGTCACGCTTGCCAATCATGCCAGCTCACCCGCCATGCTCGCCGCGCAGCGGGCGGCGACGCAGCGGCTGCTCGAAAGGACCCACGCCGTTGGCCCAAATTGATCCAAGTTCCATCCTGCCGCTGGTCGAAATTCCCTCGGCGCGTGCTCCAGCATGCTCTCCCACCGGTGATGCGGTGGCGTTCATCGACGACCGCAGTGGGATGCCGCAACTCTGGATCATCGAAGATGGCGAGGCGAGGCAGCTGACGGATCATCCCGAGCCCGTCAACAGCTTTGCTTGGAGCCCGATCGGCACCCAGATCCTGTTTACGGCGGATTGCGGCGGGGACGAACGCTGGCAGCTGTATCTGCTGCAGCCGGAGACTGGTGCCATCCGGGCGCTGACGGCGGACCCGATGACTGTACATATGTGGGGCGCCTTTTCGCCGGATGGGCAGCAAATCGCCTTCACCGCGAACGACCGGCAGAAGGACCAGTTGGATCTGCGGGTGATGGAGCTGGCAACGGGTGCCGTGCAGGCGGTCGCAGAGGCGGCTGGCCATCAAGAGGTTCTGAGTTTTGCGCCGGACGGCGCAAGCCTGCTCGTGCGCCGTACTCTGGGTGCCGCCAGCGACCAGAAGCTTGAACTGGTCGAGATCGCCACGGGACGGCGCAGCCCGGTCCTCGACGCTGACCGCCGGGTGAAGTTTGCGGCGGCGCGAATGCTGAAAGCCGGTGGCGGTCTTGCGCTTTGCGATTTCGAGGGCGACCGTATGGCGTTGTGGGGCTTTGACCAGCATGGCGCCAGCACCGGTTGCGTCTTTCGCGCGGAGGGCTGCGATCTCGACGCATTTGCGCGGGAGCCGGATCAGGACAGCGCGGTCGTCACCATCAATGAGGATGGTTTCTGCCGGCTTGCGCGGGTGAACCTTACCACGGGAGAAAGTCGCCCGCTGGCGGTGCCGCTTGACGGGGTGGTCACCGGCCTGACGGTGCCTGCGGGCGGCAACGTCGCCCTCTGCGCCGTCGCAGGCGCGGCCAACCCCTCGGCCATATGGGAGCTGCCCTTGTCGGGCGACACCGCGGTGAAGCGGCATGGCGCCGAGCCGCTGCCGGGCGAGGTAGAGGCCGAACTCAGCGCCTTCAACAGCTTCGATGGGCTGCGCGTGCCCTTTTTCCTCTATCGCCCGAAGGGCGAGGCACCGCCCTCCGGCTGGCCCGCCGTCTTCATCATCCACGGCGGCCCCGAGATGCAGTGGCGTCCGGAATGGCGGGCCGACGTGCAATGGCTGGTCCGGCAGGGGATCATGGTCGTCGCACCGAACGTGCGCGGCTCGACGGGCTACGGGCGGCGCTATCACGGGCTCGACGACCGGGAGAAGCGGCTGAACAGCCTTGTCGATCTGACGGCGCTGCGGGCCTATCTGGTTGCTGACGGTACCGTGGACGGTGCGCGCACCTGCGTCTTCGGGCGCTCGTACGGCGGCTACATGGTCATGGCTGCGCTGGCCGAGACGCCCGATCTGTGGCGCTGCGGGGTCAACTTCTACGGGATTGGCAATTTTGCGACGCATCTTCTGGCGACCGGGCCTTGGGCGCGCCAGATCCGGGTTGCCGAGTACGGCGATCCCGCGACTGACGCCGAGATGCTGGCCCGCATCTCTCCGGTGAACCGGATCGACCGGGTCCGCGCGCCGCTGCTGATGGTCCACGCCGACCGCGACCCCCGCGTGCCCCCCTGCGAGAGCGAGATCATCAACTCGCTGATGTTCGGGCTGGGCAGGCGCTGCGACTTTCTGCGGATCTCGCACGAGGGGCATGGCTTCAAGCGCATCGACAACATCCGGCGCGTCTTCGGGACGCTGGCCGAATTCATCGCACAGGAACTTTGAGGAGCGAGCATGAAGAACGAAGCCGACATCTGGAGCAGCGTGGACAGGCACGCACCTGACCTCATCGGGCTGTCCGACCGGGTCTGGGGCATGCCAGAAATCTGCTACACGGAATATGCCTCGGTCGCCGAGCATGTCGCGATGCTGAAGGAAAAGGGCTTCCGGATCACCGAGAACGTCGCCGGCATCCCCACGGCCGTGATCGGCGAAGCCGGCGAGGGCGGGCCGATCATTGCCTTCCTCGGTGAATACGACGCCCTGCCGGGCCTCAGCCAAGAGGCCGGGGTGGCCGAGCCTCGCCCGCTGCCGGGCAACGGGCAGGGGCATGGCTGCGGGCACAACCTTCTGGGGTCGGCCGCGTTGCTGGCGGCATGCGCGCTGAAGGACTGGCTTGAGGAAACGGGCACCCCCGGCCGGGTGCGCTACTACGGCTGCCCTGCCGAGGAAGGGGGCGCTGCCAAGTCCTTCATGGCGCGCGAGGGTGCCTTCGATGGCGTTGCCGCCGCAATCACGTGGCACCCCCATTGCTTCAACGAGGTTGCGCCGGCGTTGTCGCTTGCCAACACCCGGATGGACTTCGAATTCACTGGCCGCGCCAGCCATGCCGCCGCCGCGCCGCATCTGGGCCGCTCGGCACTGGATGCGGCGCAACTGATGTGTACGGGCGTGCAGTACCTGCGTGAACACGTGCCGCAGGAAAGCCGCATCCATTACTCGTTCCTCGATGCTGGCGGCGTGGCGCCGAACGTCGTGCAGGCCAAGGCCAAGCTGCGCTTTGCCATCCGCTCGCCCGACCTGCCCGGCATGTTCGAGCTGAACGAGCGCGTGAAGCGCATTGCCGAGGGCGCGGCGATGATGACCGATACCAAGGTTTCGATGTCGATCATGAGCGCGGTGTCTAACCTGCTGGCGAACACGCCGCTGGAAGAGGCGATGCAGGCCAATTTCGAACGGCTCGGTCCGCCGGAATTCGATGATACCGACCGCGCTTTCGCCGCCAAGATTCAGGCGACGCTGTCTGCCGGCGACATCTCCAGCGCCTATCGCGGCGTCGGGTTGGCCGCAGCAGAGACACCGCTGTGCGACTTCATCGTCCCGCGCGACACCAAGCGCGAGCCGATGATCGGCTCGACCGATGTGGGCGATGTCAGCTGGATCGTACCAACGGTCCAGGCGCATGCGGCGACGCTGGCCATCGGCACGCCGGGTCACAGCTGGCAGGTCACGGCGCAGGGAAAGACCCCGCAGGCCCACAAGGCGATGACCTGGGTTGCTAAGGTCATGGCCGCCACGGCGCAGGACTGCCTGACCGATCCTGACCTTCTGACGCGCGCGCGCGCCGATCTGGACGCAAGGCTGGCTGAGGCACCCTACACCTGCCCGATCCCGGCCGAGGTCAGCCCCCCCATTCAGCCCCGCCCCGAAGCGGCCTGAAGAACAAGAAAAACGACCAACAGGAGAGAGAAATGAAACGCAGAACCAAGATGCTGACATCCGCGCTGGCCCTTGCCGGGGCCACCGCGATGCCGCTTGCCGCGGCGGCGCAGACCCCGCCGAACGTGATGGTGATGGCATGGAACATCGACGCCATCTCGACCTTCGATCCTGCCCAAGTGGGCGAGGTGGTGACGGTCGAGTTGCTGGTCAACGCCTGCGACCGGCTGATGGAGTACGACCCCGAAGACGAGACGAACGTCGTCCCCGGCCTTGCCGAAAGCTATGAGGTCTCCGAGGACGGCACTACCATCACCTTCACTATCCGCGAGGGGCTCACATTCCCCTCGGGCAATCCCGCCACCGCGCAAGAGATGATGTGGTCGCTGCACCGCGTTCTCAACATCGGGCTCGGCGCGGCAGCAGCGCTGACCGAATACGGATTCTCTGCCGAGAATGCGGCCGAGCGGATCACCGCGCCTGACGACCGCACGCTGGTGATGCAGTTCGACCAGCCCTATCCGACCTCGCTGCTGCTGCAGGCCATCGCCGCCTATCCGGTGGCGATCATGCTGGACCGCGACACGATCCTCGAGAACGAGGTCAATGACGATCTGGGCAACCAGTACCTGGCCACGCACACCGAATGCGTCGGCCCCTATCGGCTGGAGCGCTGGAACCCCGGCGAAGTCGTCATCCTGGAGCGCAACGACGACTACTGGGGCGAGGCACCCGGCATGCAGACCATCCTCGTGCGCCATGTTGCCGAGGCGGGAACGCAGCGCCTGATGCTGACCAGCGGCGACATCGACATCGCCCGCGACCTGACACCCGAGGACATCGCAGATGTCTCGGCGATGGACAACATCGAGGTCGTCACGACTATGAAGCCCCAGCTGACCTACCTGGCGCTGAACAACGAGTTCGGTCCCTTCACCGACCCTCGGGCGCGCCTGGCCCTGCGCTACCTGCTGGACTATGAGGCGATGGGCAATTCGTTCCTGCGCAACATCGGAGTAATCCGGCAGAGCCCGGTGCAGCTTGGCGCGTTCGGCGCACTGACCGAAGAGGAAGGCCGCCCCTTCTCGCTGGACATCGAGCGCGCGCGTGAGTTGCTTGCCGAAGCCGGCGTGGAAGAGGGCACGAGCATCTCGTTGATCCTCGGCACCCACCCGTATTCGATGCCCATCGGCCAGCATTTTCAAGAGAACGCGGCAGCGGCCGGACTGAATGTCTCGGTCGAGCGGATGGCGAACGCGCAGCTTTTCTCGCGCATCCGGGGCCGCGAATTCGAAATGGGGGTGATGAGCTGGCAGACTTCAGTCGGGGACGCACATGGCATGGCCTCGCGCCAGATCTACAACCCGGACAACGCCGCCGAGGCGCAGCTGACTCAGTATCCCAGCTGGCGCTCGGCCTATTTCTCGGAAGAGTACAACCAGCGCGTCATGGACGCCCTGCTTGAGCCCGACGCGGACACGCGCGAGGAGATGTATCACCAGCTTCAGCTGGACCAGATGCAGGAAGGCCCCCAGGTCTTCATGTTCCAGACGACCCAGAATGTCGCGCATCGTGCCGAACTGCAGGGCTGGAATGCCCATGGCTTCAAAGCCTTTTACAACCAGGTGACGAAGTAAGCCCCGCCCGGCCCGCCGGCGCCCCGCCGGCGGGCCACCCCAGACAGGAAAGGAGGCAGGACCATGCGGGCAGCAGCAGCGCAAGGCGGGTTTTTCACATCCCGGCGCAAGCGTCAGCTTCGCGGCGGCATTCGCACTATCGGGTCGGTGGGCGTGACGCTTCTGGGCCTCGTGGCCCTGACATTCTTCATCGGGCGGATGCTGCCGTTGGACCCGGTCATCAAGATCGTGGGCGAGAACGCCCCGCAGGCCGCCTATGACCGCGTCTACCGCGAGCTGGGGCTGGACCAGCCCCTGATCATCCAGTTCCTGAACTACCTGCGCGACGCGGTCACGCTGGATCTGGGCAATTCCCTGACCTCGGGGCGTCCCGTGATCGAGGATATCGCCCGCGTCTTTCCCGCAACGATCGAGCTGGCGACCGTCGCCATGATCATCGGCACCGGCCTTGGCGTGCCGCTTGGCGTCCTGTCGGCCATGTATGCCAATACCTGGATCGACCATCTCGTGCGCACGGTCTGCCTGATCGGCTATTCCGCCCCCAATTTCTGGCTTGGCCTGATGGGGCTGATGGTCTTCTATGCCGGCCTGGGCTGGGTGTCGGGACCGGGACGGATCGGCTTTATCCACGAATACGGCTTCGAGCAGCGCACCGGGCTTCTGCTGATCGACACCGCGATGGCCGGCAACTGGGCGGCCTTCCGCAACGCGGTATCCCATATCGTGCTGCCGGCCTCGATCCTGGCCTTTGGGGCAATGACCTATATCAGCCGCATGACGCGCAGCTTCATGGCCGCGCAGCTGACGCAGGAATACGTCATCACCGCCCGCGTCAAAGGCCTGTCATGGCGGCGCACCGTCTGGCGCCACGCCTTCCGCAACATCGCGGTACAGGTACTGACCGTCGTCGCGCTGTCCTATGCCTTCCTGCTGGAGGGCGCTGTCCTGACCGAGACCGTCTTCGCCTGGCCGGGATTCGGCCGCTACCTGACCAGCGCGCTTTTGGCGGGCGACATGAACGCTGTTGTCGGCTGCACGCTGATCATTGGCCTGATCTTCGTGACCATCAACCTGATCTGCGACGTACTCTACCGCGTCCTCGATCCCAGAACCCGGTAGGATTGCGATGACCCAGACCCTTTCATCTGGCATGCGCGGCTGGCTTCAGGCGCCTGTGCCGGCGTCGGCCGCGCAAGCGCGGGCCCAGCAATTCGTGCTGAGCTGCCGCCGCTTCGCAGCCAACCGATCCGCCCTGGCGGGCGCTATCTTCCTGCTGATCCTGGTGATCGTCGCCCTGCTGGCGCCAGTCATCTCGCCCTACAACCCGTTCCAGCAATCGCTTGCCAACCGCCTGCAGCCACCCTCGGCCGCGCATTGGTTCGGCACGGATGAGCTGGGCCGGGACATCCTGTCCCGGATCATCCACGGCACGCGCATCACGCTGTACATCGCAGTGCTGACGGCGGCCATCGTCGCCCCGGTCGGGCTGCTGGTCGGCACGCTGGCGGGATATTTCGGCGGCTGGATCGACCTGATCCTGATGCGCATCGTCGATGTCTTCCTGGCCTTCCCCTCGCTGATCCTGGCGCTGGCTTTCGTCACCGCCCTGGGACCTGGGATCGAGAACGCGGTAATCGCGCTGTCCCTTTCTGCCTGGCCGCCCATCGCGCGCCTCGCGCGAGCCGAGACGCTGACGATCCGCAAATCCGACTATGTCGCCGCCATGCGGATGCAGGGCGCCTCGCACACGCGGATCATCCTGTCGGACGTGATCCCGATGTGCCTGCCCTCTGTCGTCGTGCGCGTGACGCTGAACATGGCCATCGTCATCCTGACCGCGGCGGGCCTTGGCTTTCTGGGTCTGGGTGCGCAGCCCCCCAGCCCTGAATGGGGGGCGATGCTGTCATCCGGGCGCGAGTTCATGATGAACGCCTGGTGGGTCGCCGCCGTGCCCGGCATCGCCATCCTTCTGACCAGCCTTGCCGTCAACCTCGCCGGCGACGGGCTTCGCGACGTACTGGACCCCCGCCATGACTGAGCCGCTTCTGGAAGTCGAAGACCTGCGCATCCGCTTCGCAGGCAACCGCACGGGGCGCGACGCCGTGCGCGGCGTCTCGTTCGCGGTGGGGCGCGAGAAGTTGGGCATCGTGGGCGAATCTGGCTCGGGAAAGTCCCAGACCGGGCGGGCGCTTCTAAAGCTGACGCCGCGCTCTGCCACGGTGACAGCCTCGAAACTGCGCTTTCGCAGTGAGGACCTGCTGGCGGCCAGCGAGAAACGGATGCGGCAGATCCGGGGCCGCAAGATCTCGATGATCCTGCAGGATCCCAAGTTCTCGCTGAACCCGCTGATGCGGGTGGGCGAGCAGATCGTCGAGGCTTACCGCGTCCACCATCAGGTCGATGGAAAGACTGCCCGCCAACGTGCGCTTGCGATGCTGGAGGCCGTCCACATCCGTGATCCCGAACGTGTCTTCGGCCTTTTGCCGCACGAGGTCTCGGGCGGCATGGGCCAGCGGATCATGATCGCGATGATGCTGATCCCCGAGCCCGACATCATCATCGCGGACGAGCCGACATCCGCGCTGGACGTCACCGTGCGCAAGCAGGTTCTGTCGGTTTTGGACGAACTGGTCGAAGCCCGCGGCACCGGCCTGATCCTGATCAGCCACGACCTGAACCTGGTCGCCAGCTTCTGCGACCGCATCCTGGTCATGTACGCCGGCCGCGTGCTGGAGGAAATCGCGGCGAAGGACCTGCGCCGCGCCCGTCACCCCTATACCCGCGCCCTGCTGGACAGCCTGCCGCGCCTGGACCGGCAGACCGATGTGCTGCGCGTGCCGCAGCGCGACCCGGCGTGGCTGGACGGGCCCGTCTACCGGCTGGAGGATCATTGATGCCCAACCCCATCCTCGAGGCGGTCCGCCTCAACGTTTCATTCGGTGAGGAAGACGACCGTCATCACGTCGTCAAGGACGTCAACTTCCAGATCGGCCACGGCGAGTGCTACGGCCTGATCGGCGAATCCGGCTGCGGCAAGTCCACCGTCCTGCGTGCTGCCGCCGGGCTGAACCCCGACTACGAGGGCGCCATTGTCCTCGATGGTCGGGAACAGCCGAACGCGCGGCGGGGCGCGGACTTCCTGCGCCGCGTTCAGATGGTGTTCCAGGACCCCTATGCCTCGCTGCATCCGCGCAAGATGGTGGACAAGGTCCTGCGCGAGCCCTTGCAGATTCACGGCTTCGACCGCCAGCGCCAGCGCATCGACGAGGTGCTGGTGCAGGTCGGCTTGGACCCGGCCTTCCGCTATCGCTACCCGCACGAGCTGTCCGGCGGCCAGCGCCAGCGCGTGGCGATCGCTCGCGCGCTGATCATGGAGCCCGAGGTCCTCTTGCTGGACGAGCCGACTTCGGCGCTGGATGTCTCGGTTCAGGCCGAGATCCTGAACCTGCTGGTCCAGATCCAGCGCGACCGGGGGCTGACATATCTGCTTGTCTCGCACGACATGGCCGTGATTGCCCATGTCTGCCAGCGCATCGGCATGATGCAGCACGGCGAGATCATCGAAGAGCTGACTTCGGATGCTGTCCGCAAGGGGCAGGCCAGCCACCCCTACACAAAGGAATTCCTGGACGCGAGCGCGTCCTTCGCCGCTGCCCTGGAAGGAGACGCCGCATGATCGCCGCCCTGATGCCTCATATCGAAGCGCAACCCACAGCCGCGCTGACCGTCTGGCAGAACGACCGGACCATTGGCGAATTTGGCCCCCAGGATCACCGCTTCCTGTGCCACTCCATCCGCAAGAGCATTTTAGCAGCGCTGATCGGCATCGAGGTCGAGGCCGGCCGCCTGGACCTCGGCGCCACGCTGGAGAAGCTGGGCATCGACGACAACGACCCTCTCTCGCCAGTGGAGCGGCAGGCGACGGTCTACGACCTGTTGACGGCTCGCTCGGGGATCTACCACCCCGCCGGTTACGAAACCGAGTGGATGGGCATGATCAAGGAAAAGCGCCACTCGCATGCGCCAGGCACCTTCTGGTGCTACAACAACTGGGACTTCAATGCGCTTGGCACGATCTACGTTCAAGCAAGCGGCCATAGCGTTGCCGAAGGCTTCACCCGCTATCTGGCCGGCCCGCTTGAGCTGCAGGATTTCCGCCCGGACGGGCCTCAGCCAGACGCCTGGACCGAAAGCTTCAGCCAATCCCGCCACAACGCCTATCCTTTCCGTCTCTCCAGCCGCGACTTGCTGCGGTTCTGCCGGCTGTTCCTGCGGGGCGGCCAGTGGCAGGGCGTGCAGATCCTGCCGGAGGGCTGGACCGACCTCTGCACGCTGCGGAACAGCGATGCTGGGCCGAGGGGCGCCTACGGCTACATGTGGTGGCTGGAACGCGACGGCTGCGGCCTGCCACATGTCATCCTGCCCGAGGGCAGCTACATGGCCATCGGGGCGGGGGGGCACTACGCGCTGGTAATGCCCAAGCGTAACGCCATTGTCATTCACCGCGTCGACACGGATCAGGGTCACGAGGTTTCCGGCTTCCAGTTCGGCGCGCTGCTGCGCCACGTCCTGCAGCACCTGGATTGAGATGATGGGACATCACGACACGATCGCCGGCCAGATCGCCGGCTGGATGCATGCGCGCCATGACAACGGTTATTTTGCGGCTGGCCTCGAGGCGCGGAAGCTCGCGCAGACGGCCATCGCCGACACGCTCGGCTGCATGTATGCGGGCCGGACGGATGCCGCGACGCGGGCCGTGGCGCAGGCGGCAACGGCCGCGGGCGAGGCGTGGGTCGTTAACGGCCGCGCTGCCGACCCCGCAGCCGCCGCGATGGTCAATGGAACCGCGGCCCATGCGCTGGATTTCGACGACAACTTCATGCCGGGCATGTCCCATGCCTCGGCGGTCATCGTCCCGGCGCTGCTGGCCGCCGGGGGCCGTGGGCATTCGGGGCGCGAGCTCATCGACGCCTATCTGGTGGCCCTGCAGGCGCAGGCCTTCGTCGGGGCGGGGGTGGGCCCGGGACATTATGCGGCAGGCTGGCATGGCACCTCGACCATCGGGTCGGTCGGCACGGCTGCGGGCGTTGCGCATCTACTGGGCGCGGATGCCGAGGGGATGCGGCGTGCCCTGACCCTGGCCTGCAGCTTCGCCTGCGGGACAAAGGGCCAGTTCGGCACCCCGGCCAAGCCGTTCCACGCGGGCCTGGCCGCCCGCAATGCCGTCGAGGCCGCACGGCTTGCCATGGCGGGACTGGAGGGGCACCCGCGCGCCTTCGAGGGTGCCCAGGGCTTCGCCGATATGTTCCGCGGCCCCGGTACGCCCGGTTATGACAGCGCCGAGATCGCGGGAACGACCCGCCACGTCATCGAAACCGACGGCGTCGTACCGAAACTGCACCCGTGTTGCGGCTCGACGCACCTCATTGTAGACGCACTGTCGGACCTGCGCCGCGAAGTCACCTTTGCGGCCGACGAGGTCGAGGCGGTAGCAGTCAAGGTCGGCACCGCCAACCGCCTCAACCTGCCTTACACCCGCCCGGAAAATGAGATGCAGGCCCGCTTCTCGATGAACTACTGCGTCGCGGTCGCGCTGCGGAACGGGGCCCTCGCGCTGGATGACTTCACGCCTGCGGCTGTCCGGGCGCGGCAGGACGACCCGCTGCTGGAACGCCTCACGATGACCTCGTGGACGCCCGCGGAAGAGGCGGCGGCCGCCGATGCCCGGCTGCCCCATCAACTGCACCTGCGCCTGACCGGCGGCCGCGAATTGACGACCGAGCGGATGTTTGCCCGTGGCGATCTGCGCGAGCCCTTCGCGGCCGAGGAACTGCACGGCAAGTTCCTGGCCTGCTGTACCGATGCGCCTTGGGCGCAGCCGCTGTATGATACGCTGATGACGCTGGATGCGGCGCCGGATCTTACGCCATTCGCACCGATCTTCGGCAGATCTGGTGGCCGCTGCTGACGGCGTTCCACAAGCTGTGGGCATAGCGGCTCATGTTGTGCGAGCGGTAGAGCCGGATCTCGGTCGGCAGATCGAAATCCGGTCCCCCGGCGCGCACCAGCACGCCGGACCTCAGGTCGTCGTCGACCATGATTCTGGGCAGCCAGCACATGCCGTGCCCCTGCCGGACAAGGCCGTGGATGACCGCCGCCATCGAGTTGTCCCGCACCTTGCGCAAGCGGCTCCCCACGCGGTCGAAGCAGGGCGTCAGGGCCTGCTGAAAGAAGCTGCCCTTGGTATAGCCGCAATAGGCGATCTCGGCCTCGCCTTCCAGGGACCACAGCGGCGCGCCAGCGGCGTCCGGTCGGCTGACCGGTACGGCTGTCTCGTGCCCCAGGACGATGTAACGGTGGTGACGCAAGACCAGCAGGTCCGGCACCCGGTCGTCTGCGAATGTCAGCAGAAACTCTGCTTGGCCGCGCAGGAAGTTGCGGATGTTCGCGGCCAGCAGAGGCTCGGTGTTCAGCAGGTCCACCTGCCACGCCTCGGTCGTCTCGTACCTCGCCAGCCAGTTTGGGAAAAAGTGCAGCGCCAGGGTGCTCAGGGCGATCAGGTGGCACGTTTCGATACGGCGGGGCTTCGGGCGGCCGATCGCGCGGACTTCCTCCATCTTCTCGAGAATGTCCTGAGCCAGGGGCAAAAGCACCTCACCCGCCTCGCTCAGCGCGACGGGCTGGATCGTCCGGTCGAACAACTCACTTCCAACGAATGCCTCCAGCGCGGCGATCCGTCTCGACAGGGTCGACTGAGACATCCCCCGCTCGCGGGACGTGGTAGAGAAGTTGCGGCTCTGCGCGAGGTGTAGGAAATCTACGAATAGTTCCGTGCTAACCACAGTTCCTCCTTCGATACCTGGCGCAGCATACAATAAGACAATAAGGCGCAAGTCGGGCTCGTCATAGAATCATACATCATCCATTGCAGTTCCTCGGATTGTCCAAGAGATACTCCCGGATCATCCAACAGGAGAGACCCCTTGGACGACCTGACCCCAAGCCCGATCATGCGTAACCGACGGCTGAACCCCACATTGCTTGGCTGACGCGCTGCTGCGCAGTCTTTTGGTAATCCCCCCATTCTTAGCGGGGTGCATCCGTAGAATTCACGCGGCCATTTTCAGTTTCATGGCGGGTGTGATGCCGCCGATGCCCATGTTCGGGCGGTCGTTGTTGTAAGTCCAGAGCCATTGTGTGGCGAAGTCTTGGGCCTCCTCGATGGTTTCGATGATGTATTGGTCGAGCCATTCATGCCGGACGGTGCGGTTGTAGCGCTCGATATAGGCGTTCTGCTGCGGCTGTCCGGGTTGGATGTGCTGGATCGTGATCTTACGCTTCTCTGCCCATTCCATCAGCTTGCCGCTGATATATTCCGGGCCGTTGTCGACCCTTATAGTGCCAGGCTTGCCACGCCATTCGATGATCCGGTCAAGGCTCCGGATGACGCGCTCGGCGGGCAGTGAAAAGTCGACCTCGATGCCCAAGCCCTCCCGGTTGAAGTCATCCAGCACGTTCAAGAGCCGGAACTGGCGGCCATCCCCCAGGCGATCGGCCATGAAGTCCATCGACCAGGTCATGTTGGGCGCGTCCGGCACCGCCAAAGCCTCCGGTTTGTCCCGCTTCAGCCGCTTGCGGGGTTTGATCCGTAGGTTCAGTTCCAGCGCGCAATAGATGCGGTAGACGCGCTTGTGGTTCCACGGATGCCCCTTCACGTTGCGCAAGTGCAGAAAACACAGGCCAAACCCCCAGGTCTTGCGCGCATCGGTCAACCCGACCAGCAGATCGGCGATCTCCTCGTTCTCGTCCTTCAGCTTCGGGCTGTAGCGATAACAGGTCTCGCTGACCCCGAAGGCCCGGCACGCCAGCGCAATGCTGACCCCGTGTCGCGCCACCGCTTTCTCGGCCATCTCGCGGCGTTGAGATGGCCGCGTCACTTTTTTCCCAGCGCCTCTTTGAGCAGATCGGCCTGCATGCTGAGGTCCGCATACATCCGCTTCAGCCGCCGGTTCTCGTCCTCGGTGGCCTTCATCTGGCTGATCAACGACGCGTCCATGCCGCCATACTTCGCCCGCCACTTGTAGAACGACGCGCTGCTCATGCCATGCTCGCGGCACAGCTCGGCCACCGGCATCCCGCCTTCGGCCTGACGCAGGATCGCAAGGATCTGCGCCTCAGTGTATTTGCTTGTCTTCATTAAGAATCTCCTCGTTCATCTTGCCGAGAAAATTCTACTTATGCAGCCCCTTACTTTCGGGGGGGATTACCAAGACGACGCTGAGTTTCACCGATCGCCACCACCGCTTTCTGACGGAAAAGGTGAGTGCGGGTGTGTTCGCGTCCCAGTCTGCGATGGTTGCCGCGGCCTTGGAGCAGATGATCCAGGACGAGCTGGAACGCGAAGTCGCGCTGGGGTCTTGGCCGATGAAATCTGAAGCAGGCTTCAGACGTTGCGCGAGGAGTTCATTGATGCCGGCGATGCCTTTCGCCGCGTCCGTCGCCGTGTTTCGAAGAGCGGTCATCGTTGAGCTATCGTATACGCTTCCACCCTTTGGTGGTGGACGATCTTGAGCAGATCGCCGGATGGATAGCGGATTACGCGGGCGCATCTGCCGCTGCAGCAAAGCTGGCGGAGATCGAAGCTGTGATCCTTAGTCTTTCCGAGGTTTCGCACAAGGGCGACTTGCGCGATGAGATTACGCCGGGGCGCCGTGCCATCCCGGCAGGACGCAAGAGTGTGATTGTCTTCAAGGTTGAGGATGGCGCACGAGAAGTTCTCATCTATGCCGTCACCCATGGTGGGCCGACTGGATCAAGAGAAGTCGATCTAGGGGATGATGAATGGCAGTCTCTATGCGGATCGGGCAGTCCGTGCCGGGTAGGGGAGATTGAATGCCCTCGACATTACGGAACAGTGTCCAATGCGCGCCCCCGCAACCAGTCGTAGCGAAGATCCAGCCGCCTCATACGAGGCGGCTTTTTTGTTGTCCGCCGCCGACAGCAGCGCCACGAGATCGCCCTGCAGATCGAGATCGTGACGCGCCTCCTCCGTGTTCCAGGTGACCGTGATCCGCGCGATCAGCCGGTGCAGCTCGTCCGACGCACGGCCGACGACATCGCTGCCCGACAGCGTCTGCGCCAGGTCCTCGACATAGGCCCTGTAGAGCGCCGTCAGGTCTTCGGGAAGCTGGATCACCGATCCCGCGTCGGCCTCGGCCTCGGCCCGCAGCGCCGCCAGCTGCTGCTCCGTGTCGGTCAGCCACTCGAAGATCGACGGGTTGGCGTATCCGGCTCCGATGGCCTCGCGGAAGCCTTGCCGCTTCTGCTCCAGGCTCCGGACGGCGGCAGCGCGCCGCGAGATGCGCTGGCTGGCGCCACGGTTCTGCTCGGCCAGGTGGCGGGCGTAGTCCTTGCGGAACTGAGCAACGGCTTCCCGGCTCATCAGGGCCTCGCGCAGCCCGTCCAGCACGATGTCTTCGACCGCCGCCTTGCGCAGGCCCGGCATTCCCGGGCAGACCGCCGGGCCCTTCTGCTTGGCGTTGGCGCAGTAGTAGCCCTTCGAGTTGCCGCTGCCGGCGACGATCAGCGCCCCGCCGCAGCCACCGCAGTGCAGCAGCCCCGAGAGCAGGTATTTGCGCCGCTTGGCCGCGCCACGCGCACCAAGGCCCTGCCTCTCCGGTCCCTCAGCCCGAGCAATCGCCTTCGTCATCGCCAACTGGCGGGCCTTCATAGCGTCCCACAGTTCCTGGGGGACGATGCGAAGGCCGGGAATCTCCTGGCAGACCCAGTCTTTCTCCGGCCGCAGGCGGGAGACGCGCTTCGAGGTGGCGGGGTCGCGGCGATACTCCAGCCGGTTCCAGACCCGCCGGCCGATGTAGAGCTCGTTGTTCAGGATGCCGGTGCCGCGCCGGACATGGCCGTTGATGGTGTTCTGCATCCAGTGCCCGGACCCGGACCGCGCCCGCGGCGCCGGGATGCCGTCGCGGTTCAGCGCGGCGGCGATCTTCATCGGGGACTGGCCCTCTGCGTAGGCATGGAAGATCCGCAGGATGACCTCGGCCTCCTCAGGCACGATGACCAGTCCCCTAACAGGCCCGTCCTCGCCCTGAAGCACCGCTTTCGTGTAGCCGTAGGCGCGCCCACCGCCCGAGCCGCCGCCACTGACGCGCGCCGCCAACCCCCGGTGCGTCTTTACGCGCAGGTTGTCAATGAACATCTCGGCCATGGTCGAGGTGATGGCGATCCGCAGCTTGTCGATCTCGCCAGCATCCACCGTGTGGATACCGATGTCGTTGAAGGTCGCAATGGCGTAGAACTCGGCCGTGTCCTTCATCGAGCGGCTGATCCGATCGAGGCTCTCGGCAACCACCAGGTCGAAGCGACCGTTGGAAAGATCCGCCGACAGGCGCATGAAGTCTGGACGGTCCGAGCGCGAGCCCGACATCGCCTCGTCGGCATACTCCGCCACCACCCGCCAGCCTTTCGCCTGCGCCAGCGCACGGCAGCTGGCGATCTGGTCCTTGACCGAGTTCGGGTTCTGCAGGTCGGTCGAGTAGCGGGCGTAGATCGCCACGCGGAGGGGGCATGGTGCATAGGCAATGTTCCTCAGCTGATGCGACGATAACGGCCCACAGCGCGCCGCGCGAGCGCCACGATCGCGAGAATCTTCATCAAGAGCCCGATTGCCCGGCGGCCGCGGGGCGGATAGCAAGAACGCACTGCACCTGGCGCGTCCTCGGCTGTCCGCTTCGCGGCTTCCCTTGCGGCCTGCTCGGCGATGAGGTCGATGAGTGTCTTGAGGTGCATCTGCGTCTCCTTCCGTTCGGGCCACCCCAACACCCCGCAACGCGCCGGGAACGGAGCGCCGAAAGCATCAAGAACCCGCAGAGATGCCCGCGGCCATAGCCGCGGGCGTCGGCCACCCGCCATGGAGTCTACGCTCCGACCCTAAGGCGCCTATCAGGGTAGCGCGAATCCGCAAGGCGCAGTCGCTGGAAACGGGCGATAGCGCCGGCGACTTACTGCGGCCACCACTTCTATCTTCGCAACGATTTGGGCGCGGCGTGCCATCTGAAGGTGCGCGGCAAGAGGGTGTCCCATCCGCTATCGGAGGGGAGTCTTCAGAGACACGGCGAGAAATACGACGTGCACTTTTGAGAGGATAGGCTTGCGCCAGTTAACTCTTTACGTTTCAAAAAAAGTTTGTTTTTTTCACGGAAGCCAACGTCAATGCGAAGGGAAGCTTGACATGGAGTCGAGTAAGATACTCAAGAAATTCAAAGAGGCACAGCACAGCCTTGTGATTCAAAATTCCGATTTTTCATTGTCTGTGATGCGCGAAATGATCCAGAGCGGAGCTGTTGACGTTAATCCGCACTATCAACGACGTGATCGTTGGCCCAGAGCGAAACAGTCTCGTCTTATCGAGTCGTTCATTCTCAACGTTCCCGTCCCACCAATTTTCCTGTCCGAACACGAGTTTGGAAGCTATAGCGTTATAGACGGAAAGCAGAGGCTTACTGCAATAGATCAATATCTTGGTGGAGAGTTTGGGCTTGAGGGCCTAGAAAGTTTTCCAGAGCTCAACACCCTGAAGTTCAGGGATCTGCCCCGTGAAATCCAGAACGGACTAGTTATGCGGCCATACCTCCGGGTTACTACGCTGCTGAACCAGTCAGACCCAGAGCTAACATACGAAGTATTTCTGCGACTCAATACAGGTGGGGAAAGTCTAACCGCACAGGAAATAAGGAATGTTGCCTATGACGGCCCTTTCAATGCTGGACTTATCGAAGCTTCAACTAATGATTTGCTTGCTAGGGCGCTAGGCTCCAGACCCATTGATCTTACGGTCTTTGCATGATTCAGGCTCCGCAAGGAGACCTGATCGATGAGTAATCTTTACTGGCTGAGCGACGCCCAAATGGAGCGTCTGAAACCGTTCTTTCCCAAGAGCCATGGCAAGCCCCGGGTCGATGATCGTCGCGTCCTCAGCGGCATAATTTTCATCAATCGTAATGGGTTGCGGTGGTGTGACGCGCCGAAGGAATACGGCCCGGCCAAAACCCTCTACAACCGCTGGAAGCGCTGGAGCGATAACGGGGTTTTTGCCCGGATCATGGTCGGCCTTGCCGCCGAGAGCGCCGAGCACAAGACGATCATGAATGACGCGACCTATCTCAAGGCACACCGCACGGCCTCGAGCCTTGGGGTGAAAAAGGGGGGCGCGGGCGCCAGATCGGGCGCACCAAAGGCGGTATGAACACCAAGTTGCACGCTGTCGCCGATGCGAAGGGGCGGCCGATCGGGTTCTTCATGTCGGCCGGCCAGGTTAGCGATTACACCGGCGCGGCGGCGCTGCTGGGCAGCCTGCCGAAGGCTGAGTGGCTTCTGGCCGACAGGGGCTACGACGCTGATTGGTTCAGAGACGCTTTGAAAGACAAGGGGATAAAGGTTTGCATCCCCGGACGGAGGTCCCGCAAGAAGGTCGTCAAATACGACAAGCGGCGTTACAAAAGGCGTAACCGCATCGAAATCATGTTCGGACGTCTGAAGGACTGGAGGCGCGTCGCAACCCGTTATGACCGCTGCCCGGAAACGTTCTTCTCAGCGATCATGCTCGCCGCAACCGTCTTGTTCTGGCTGTGAAACTTAATGAGTCTGGAGCCTAAAGTTAACGGGTGGCCGCGTTTCGAAGGACATGAATGATGTGGAGATGGTCCTCCGCTTTCTCTACATGAACTTCGGCGAGCTCGACGTGAATTTCATGTCCCGCGGGATGGATGAGTTTATGAGAGCAAACAAGGAAAGTTGGCCTCGAGATTTTCAAGAGGCGTTTCATGTCAGCATAAGCCGGTGCTTTACACTTTGGGGCGATAATGCCTTCAATAAGCCTGTTGATAACGGTTGGCGTTCTCAATTTATCGCGCCGATGTACGATGCAGAGATGCATGCTTGCTGTTGTTTATCCACAGGTCAATTTGATGTTCTGGCCGATAGACCTGAAAGAGTGCGAGAGGCAACCAAAGAGCTTTTTCGACGCGACCTTCAGTTTGTGAAATCTGTTACTCAGTCCACTAATAACTTGTCGGCCATTAAGTACCGTCTGAACACCATGAGGCAACTCTTGCAGGAGCTCGCCAGTGAGTGAGGCAAGGAGCCAGCTTATAAGAAGACTGGCTGCTCTTGAACTCGGCCTATCCAGTGAAACGATAGCGCAAAAGTCACCGGCTGAGGTTGAGCATAATCAAGTAGCAGCTCTCTTCCGCCAAGGAATGGCCGTTGTGGCGTTTGTTGCGTTAGAGGATTTTGTGAAAAGAAGGGCTTCGGAAGCTCTCGACAAGATCGGGCATTGCGGGATACCCTTCGTAGAACTTCCGGACAAGCTGAAGAAGGCTACTACTTATGAAGCTTTCGGCTCGATAGCGTTTCAGTTGAAGATTAGGTCGCCCGAGGAGAAAGAGGTCTATGCGCAAGAATCTGCGGGGGCAATTTTTTCTACTGCCAGCGAGAGCTACAATCTCTACCGTCACGCATTCGGGTTCGACGCCTCGAATATTGGATCAGAATCTGTAAATAGATTTCTGTCTGCGGTTGGTGTTTCCTCTGCATGGCAGAACATGACTGCTTTGGCAGGTCAGCTCGATCTAGGCTTGGATCTCAAAGGCAGGTTCGAATCAAGCGCGCGGTTAAGGCACAAGGCGGCTCACGTGCCCAGCGCCAACATAACCGTTGGCGAACTTGAGACGCTGAGGAAGAACTGCATAGCCATATCGATATGTTTCGATGCTTTACTAGAAACTGCTTTGTGTGCGTTCGAGAGGCGTGACCATGACATCTTGTCTGGAAGGCGTCCACTGACGTCTGCAGACGTGATGTTCTGTAAGGTAAAATGGATCGACGATAGATGGAAAGTCTATCCTAAGGGCGCAGTAAGGGCGCTTAGGGCATTTCCGGATAAACCTAGCGCAGAGCAATTTGTTCTACAGAAAGCATGGGGATCTCGGTGCTGTGCCATTTTCTATGGCGAGGATCGTTTCGCGTCCGCCTGGAAAATCATCAGATGAGGCAGCAATGCACGTGATGACCGATAGCAAAGGGTGAGGCTATGCTTGGCAGCGTCTATCGGTTAAAGGTGAGGGCGGCATCAATGGTGGGCCCGGCGATGGCTAGCTCTTCGCTCATGCAGTCGACGCACACTGAGGCAAGGCTATGAGGCCGCAGGCGCGATGGGTGCACGGTAGGTTCTACATGGCGGTCGATGCTTTGCGATGCAGTTGCTGCCAAGTTTCAACTCCCTCGCCTGGTGAAGTGGCGCGCCGGCTTCGGTCGTAGCAGCGACGGAGCAGTGGTCGCCGGCGCGCCTGCCGCCGGATGATCCGGTGGCAGAGGGACCCGAAGGTCCTCAAGAGACGGCGCCAGGTGTCGGCGCCGTCGGTGGTTCACTCCGCATCCATCAGGCGGTTCGCGATGCGCTCCGCCTCGAGCGCGTCGATGACGGTGGTGATGGACATCCGGAAGCGCCGCAACTCAGCTGCGGATGCGGTGAGGCTTGCGGCACGTTCGTCGCGCCAGATTGTCGTCCAGCCGCCGCGGGAGTGGCCGTCGTCTGCCTCCCATCCGGTGCGGGTGCCGGCTTCTGCTTCCTGCTCCAACTGGGCGATCAGCGCGTCGAGGTCGTGCAGTGTCTCGGAGGCGAAGATCCGGCTCGGGATGAGCCGCCGGGCGACATGCTCGGCGGCGCTGCGCCTCGCCGGCGGCAGGTGCGGAACCACCTCGTCCAGGAGCATCGCACGGATGGTGCGGGACTGGCCGAGGACTGCTTCGACACGGCTGGTGAAGCGGGTGGCAGGTGTCATGTCGGTCATCAGGATGCCTTCCCGCTCCTGACGGCCTGCCGCTTCGTGCGGCGGATTTCCACGACGAGGGGCCGCGGTGCGCTCGGCTGGCGGCTGACGGACCGGCGACGGGAGGCGCGCCGGTCGGCGGCGATGTCGCGCTCCGCATGGAGGCGGGCGCGGATGGCCTGCATCCGCTCCCGGGTTTCTCCGGTGAGGCGGCCGAGGACCGGTGCCGCGGTCATCGCGGAGCAGGCGAAGCCGGCGCTTTCGAGCGGCACCAGCAGGCGCCGGGCCGCGACGAAGCGGGTCGGCTTGTGTAGGCCGGCTGAGGCCAGAGCCTCTGGAAAGCTCACGCGGATCTCGTAGCCGCGGTTCGCCCCGCCCGTTGCCGTCGTGCCATAGGCCAGCAGCGCGTAGCGCTGGCCGTTGATGGTCTCGATGTCGAGGACCAGGCAGGGCCTCGCCTTTGGCGTGTCGTCGTCCGTCGCGCAGGGGAAGCGGAACGAGACGACATCGCCAACGGCGATGCAGTCGCGCCAGTCGGGCGTCATCGCGGGCAGCGGGGCAGTGGTGGTGTCGAGCATGGTGTCCTCGGCTCTTGGTGAAGTTGAAACTGACGCGCTCGATCTCCTCACTCTCTCCGGCGGGGATGTTCCGTCGTGCGCGTCACAGGACGCGTGCACGACGGAACAGGCCGCGCCTTGCTCCCTGCCATCCCGTTCCCTCATGTCGTCTCTCCTGCCTGCGCTGATGGGGAGAGCGTCGAGAGGGCGCACCCTCTCGACCCCGCCGGGCAGGCGAGCGGAGATGGGTTCGGGAAGAGGTGCGGAACGATCTTCCCGGGAACGGGAGGGGCTTGGGGAGAGCGTGGAGCGGCCTCTCCGGGCGCCGGGGTCTCGGGGCGTGCAGAACGCCCGAGCCGTCGGAGACGCCGAGGAGGTGCAGGGGGCGTGGCGAGCGGTCCCCTGCGCGGGGGAGTCCAGAGGGGTGAGCGCATCCCTCTGGTCCGGCGGAAGGCCCGGAGAGGGTCAGGGAGAGCGGCGCGTCTCCCGGCCCCGCGCCAGCGGGGCAGGGGGTCTGGGGGCTTGCCCCCGGCGAACGGCAGCCCGAGCACCAAGCCGCCGTCAGGCGGCGACTGCGCGGGCTGCTTAGTGAGTAAGGTCCCTGCGCCTCGATCCTCCACGGCGATTTCCGTCCTCGACAAGATCCTCCGATGTCCTGACCTCACCGCGTCAGGACCCCGCCATGTCAGAACAGCAATTTGCCATCGTCGGCCGCATGGAGGGTCTGTGGCCCCACCAGCTTCCCACCTTCGAGATGCATCGCCATCGGCGCGGCGGCGATTGCGGTCATGTCGACCCCTCCCGCAAGAACAAGCTGCTCCACGGCAGCGAAACTTGGGCCGCCGAGGCAGCTGCCCGGATCGACGAGATCCGCTTTGAGAACTACAACCAGGAGCTTGCCGCGCTCGAGAAGCGCCGGCGCAAGACCGAGCGGCTGAACCGCATCGTCGAGGGGCCGCGCGATCCATGGCGTGCCAGCGAGCACGGCCCGATGCGCGAAATGATCCTGACGGCGAACAAGGACTTCTTCGCCAGCGACCTGAGCAGCTTCTTCGGCGAGGCCGACGGCCTTGAGCAGCAGTTCGAGGAGGTCGCGCTGGCGTGGCTGAAGCAGACCTTCGGCGACGATCTGGTCCACGCCCGCGCTGACCTCGACGAGACCTCCTACCACATCCACGCCGTCATCCTGCCGATCGAGACCGGCAAGGACGGCCGCAGGATGGTCCAGCCGTCGAAGCACGCCGTCATCGCGGATTACGAGCACTTCCAGGACGAGATCGGGAAGGTCTTCGCGCCACTGGGCCTCAAGCGGGGTGAGGAGCGGGCGAAGGCGGGGCGCGCGGCCTATGCGCGCGGCGAGACGCCGCCGCCGCCGCGTCGTCATGTCCGCCCGAAGAAATGGCGGGAGCAGGAAGATCTGCGTCTTGCCGCGGAGCGGGCTGCACTGGAGGCGGCTCAGGCCGAGCAGCAGCGGAAGACGGCGGAAGCGGAGGCGGCGCTAGCCGCGGAGCGCGAGGCGATTGAGGCCGCCGAGATCCGGCGGCAGCAGGCGGCAGCGGCGGCCGTAGCCGCGCTTGAGGCCGCTCAGGCCGAGCAGCAGCGAAAGACGGCGGAGGCCGAGGCTGAGCTTGCCGCAAAGCGCGAGGCGATAAAGACCGCCGAGATCCGGCGGGAGCAGGCGGCAGCGCAAGCCGAAGCCGCGCTTGAGGCTGAGCGACAGCGGTTGGCCGAGCAGGCGGAGGAACAGGACGCTATCCTTGCCGCCGTCGAAGCCCTTGGCACCGGCCAAATCGACCCGACGCAGGACACTGTGACGCTGGCGCCTGCCGCGCCCGAGAGTGCGGAGGCGACGGAGGTCGAGACGCGCATCGCCCGCTCGCCGCGCGGCTGGAACAGGTTCCTAGCCGCGCTGACGCCGGGCTGGCAGCGCCTGCGGCAGGCGGCGCGGGAGGAGGCTGACGCTGCCCTGGCGCTGGAGAAGGCGCGGGTCGCCCGCGAGCATTCCGAAATTGACGGCGCGTGGCAGGACCTCGCGCAGATGGCCCGGGAGTTCAGGATCGACACCGGCCCGTTCAAAACTGCCAAGGAGCAGGTGCGGAAGGTGCTTGCCCGGTGGCGCATCATGAAGGCGCGCGACGCCAAGCGCAGCGGGAAGAACCAAGGCGAGTAACCGTCTCCGCTCGGCGTCACGAACTGTTCCCCTGCCACGCAGGCTGAGCTAGACCCCACGCAAAAAGCACGGGGGACAGGATGCCGACATTGCAGTGGCTGACGGGCGACGCGGATCGGCGGGCGGCGGCGCGGGTGCCGTTCCGGCTGCTGACCGAGCAGCCGAACCTCTCCTATGGCGAGGGCGATGACGGCCTTCTGGTTCAGGGCGATAATCTGGAGGCGCTGAAGGCGCTGCTGCCGTTTTATGCTGGCCGGGTGAAGTGCATCTATATCGACCCACCGTATAATACCCGCTCGGCCTTCGAGCATTACGACGACAATCTGGAACATGCACAATGGCTGGGAATGATCGTGCCCCGGCTGATGCTGCTGCGCGAATTCCTGTCCGAAGAAGGCAGCATCTGGGTCAGCATCGACGACAATGAGGGGCATTACCTCAAGGTCGTTATGGACGAGGTGTTCGGGCGAAGGAACTTTATCGACACCATAACTTGGCAAATGATTTACACGCGCAAGAATTCAGCGCACTACTTCACAGGTCAGACCGAGTTCATTCTGCCCTATGCGAAAAACAAGAATTCCATGCTGTTTAATGTGCTCCCGCGTGGAGAGGAGCAGAACAAGAACTTTAAGAATCCAGACAATGACCCGAGAGGGCGTTGGATCGATAGTGCGGTCCATGCCCGCAATTTTTACAGCAAAGGAAATTACGAGGTAGTTTCTCCCTCTGGTAAGAAGTTCACCCCTCCGCAGGGGCGCTACTGGAGTGTTTCGGAGGAGAATTTTCGGCGGCTAGATAGTGAGTCTCGTATTTGGTGGGGGCCTCGGGGGTCCAACGCCCCTCGGAAGAAAACCTTTTTAGATGAAGTTAAGCAGGGAGTGGTTCCAGGAAATCTTTGGACATACTCAGATGTGGGGCATAACGCACAAGCCAAGGATGAAGCAAAAAGGCTTTTTTCGGAAGGCGAAATTTTTATTACACCAAAGCCTGAACGGCTTATCCAACGCATCCTCCACATTGCCACCAATCCTGGCGACCTCGTGCTCGACAGCTTCCTCGGCTCCGGCACCACGGCGGCCGTGGCCCACAAGATGGGCCGACGCTGGATCGGTGTCGAGATGGGCGATCATGCCCGCACCCACTGTGCCACCCGCCTGACGAAGGTGATCGACGGCGAGCAGGGCGGCATCAGCAAGGATGTCGGCTGGCAGGGCGGCGGCGGGTTCCGCTTCGTGACGCTCGGCCCGCGCGTCTATGACGAGAACGGCGTGATCGCGCCCGAGGTCCGCTTTGCCGACCTTGCCCGGCATGTCTGGTTCACCGAGACCCGCCGACCGCTGGAGAACATGCCCGACACGCCGCTCCTGGGCATCATCAGCCCGCCGCCGCCGGTAACGGAGGACCCCGAGGCCGAGGCGCCTCCGCCCGCGCCCGACCGGGCGGTGGCGCTGCTCTTCAACGGCATCCTGAAGGACCGCAGTTCGCAGGGCGGGAACGTCCTGACCCGGGCGACGCTTGCGCTGATCCGAGAGCACCTGCCGCAGGGCTTCGCCGGCACATTGACCGTCTACGCCACCGCATGTCGCCTGTCGCCGGCGACGCTGAAGGCGCAGGGCGTGCAGTTCCGCCAGACGCCCTATGACCTGAACGCGGGAGGCCTGTGATGGAGCTGAAGATCTATCAGCAGGCGGTGCTGGATGCGCTGGAGCGGTTTCTGACCCGCAGCCGGGCCACCGCCGGTCCCGCCGAGGCCTTTGCCCGCGAGGTTGCGCTCCAGGAGCGCGAGGCGCGGATGCTCGGCACGCCGCTGCCGGCGCGAAGGCCGTATCAGGCACTGGAGGGGTTGCCGGAGGTGCCCTATGTATGCCTGCGCCTGCGCACGGGGGGCGGCAAGACGCTGCTGGCTGCCGAGACGGTGCGGCTCTGGTCGGAGGTCGCCGTGCGCCCGCAGCCGCTGGTCCTGTGGTTCGTCTCCTCGACGCAGATCAAGGACCAGACGCTGGACGCGCTTGCTGACCGCACCCACGCCTATCGCCGGCGGCTGGATGCTGCCTTCGGCGGGCGGGTTCGGGTCTTCGACATCGAGGCCTTCGACATCCTGACCCCGGCGGATCTGGCGCAGAATGCCTGCGTCATCGTCTCGACGATCCAGGCGTTCCGGGTCGGCAACACCTCGGGCCGCCGGGTCTACTCCCATCACGAGGCACTGGAGCCGTTCTTCGCGACGCTGCCGACGGACGGGATGGAGCGGGTTTCTGCCGAGGAGGCCGCGGAACATCCGCTGCTGACGGAAGGCGCCGTCAAGTTCAGCCTGGCGAACCTGCTCCATCACCACCGCCCGCTGATGATCGTCGACGAGGCGCATAACGCCGTGACGGGCCTCTCCCGCGACGTTCAGGCGCGCGTCCGTCCCGCGGCCGTGATCGAGTTCACGGCGACGCCCAAGGACCGCAACAACATCCTCTGCAGCGTGACGGCGACCGCGCTGAAGGACGAGCAGATGATCAAGCTGCCGATCCGCCTTCGGCCGCACGGCGATTGGCGGTCGGCGGTCAATGGGGCGCTCAGCACGCAGAAGATGCTGGAGGAGAAGGCAAAGCGCGACAAGGATCACATCCGCCCCGTCGTGCTGTATCAGGCGCAGCGCAAAGGCCGCGAGCCTTCGGTCGAGCAGATCCGCGATTATCTGGTGGAGCGACTCGTCCCGCCGGCCTGGATCAAGATCGCCACCGGCGATCAGCGCGAGCTGGACGGCGTGAACCTCCGCGATCCCGGCGAGCCGACGCGCCATGTCATCACCGTGCAGGCGCTGCGCGAGGGGTGGGACTGCCCCTCGGCCTATGTCCTTTGCGCCACGCAGAAGCTGCGCAGCGCCACGGCGGTCGAGCAGCTGCTCGGCCGGGTGCTGCGGATGCCCTACGCCGAGCGGCGCAAGGACCCGGCGCTGAACATGGCCTATGCCCATGTGTCAGAGCCCGAGTTCAACGAGACGGCCGAGGCGCTGACGGACAAGCTGGTCGGCATGGGCTTTACCGACGACGAGGTGCGCGGCTCGGTCCAGCCAGACGGGCTTGGCGCCAATCAGGGGGTCCTGTTCGACCCGACGCCCGTGCGGCCGCAGCCGGTCTGGCAGGTGCCGGTGGCTGATACTGCCGAGACGCGTGGGGTGCTGAGGGATCTGGCCGAAGCCGGTGTGGAGTGGACGCCCGCACCCGATGGCGGGCTCTCGGCGGGCATCAAGGGTGAGGTGGCGGAAGCCGTCGCCGAGCGGCTGATCGCGCTGGCACCAGAGGCGGATCGCCCTGTCGCTCGCGCTGCGCTGGTGAAGCACCACGCCAAGGTCGAGCAGCGCCGTTCTCTTGCCGAGGGCGGCGCGGTGATCGACGTCCCGTTGCTGTTTGCCGAAGTCGGTGGTGAGCTCCTGCCGGCCGACACCGACAGCCTGATGGAGCTGTCGGACTGGACGCTCAGCGAAGCCTCCGCCTGCCTGGAGGAGGCTGACTTGAGCTTCCACCGCGCCGACGAGGTGATGCAGATCGACCTCGACGGCGAAAAGCTGGTCTACTCGCGGATGACGGTGACGCAGCCGCGACTGTCTGGTCTGGGCGCGGTCGACGACGACCACTTGGCCGCAACGCTGATCCAGTGGCTCGAACGCGCTTGCCGCGCGCCGGACCTGCCGCAGGATCAACTGCGCGGCTGGCTCAGCGCAGCGGTGGCATATCTTCGGTCGCGGCGCGGCATGTCGGTGCAGACGCTGGTGGAGTGGCAGGACGCCCTCTCGGCGAAGCTGCGGCAGCGGATCGCGGAGCAGCGAGAGGCGGCGCGCCGGCAGGTGCGCCAGGCGGCTCTCCTCGACGAAGGTGCGGCACCGAAGGTTGTGTTTGATCCCATGGTTTGATGGTGCAATCCTTTCGCAGGAATGGAAGGAAGCATTATGGGACAAGTTCGTCACGGGAGCGCCACGACCACGCACGCTGTCAGAGCTGCAATACAGCGATCGCAAGCTTCGCTCGCGCAGCTGAGCCGGGAGCTCGGCATCAACCCAAAGACTGTCGCGAAGTGGCGCAAGCGCGAGACAGTTGAGGACCGTAAGACTGGGCCGAAGGAGCCACGCTCCACGGTCTTGAGTGAGGCCGAGGAAGCAACAATCGTCGCGTTTCGGCGCCATACGCTGCTGCCGTTGGACGACTGCCTCTACGCTCTTCAGCCCTCTATCCCACATCTGACGCGCTCGGCGCTGCACCGATGCCTGCAGCGGAATGGCATTTCGCGACTGCCGGACGTGGGCGGGGACAAGCCCAAGCGTGCGAAGTTCAAGCGCTACCCGATAGGTTTCTTCCATATCGACATCGCCGAGGTGCAGACGGCCGAAGGCAAGCTCTTCCTCTTCGTAGCCATTGATCGCACCAGCAAATTTGCTGTCGTTCAATTGGCGGAAAAGGCCAACAGGAAAACCGCTTGGGAGTTCCTGGAGCACCTTCTGGACGTCGTGCCCTACCGCATCCACACGATCCTGACCGATAATGGCATCCAGTTCGCAGAGCAGCCTCGAAACCGTAACACTCCTTACTCTCGGCAAATGCGGTTCGACATGATTTGCGAGGCAAACGGGATCGAGCATCGGCTGACCAAGCCCAACCACCCGTGGACGAATGGCCAAGTCGAGCGGATGAACAGGACGATCAAGGACGCGACCGTCAAGCGCTACCACTACGACAGCCACAGCCAGCTGCGCACGCACCTCGCCGATTTCATCGCCGCCTACAATTTCGCACGCAGGCTCAAGACGCTGAGCGGTGTCACACCCTACGAATACATCTGCAAGGTCTGGACTTCAGAGCCAGACAGATTCATCGTCAATCCGATCCACCAGATGCCGGGACTGAACACCTAGCTCTAGCATCTTAAACATGCTTTCAGGGAATGTGGCCTGCGTTCCGTCAACGACTTGGCCGCTTTTCTCGGTCGATTCACATAGGGTATTAATTAGCAATCGCTCACTTTGTGCATTCAAATCAGACGTCATTTGGAGGATTGCCTCAAATACAATTTCGACCCTTCCATCTACGATATCCTCCAGCTTGAACTCTATGGATGCTCCATGCTCTTTTAGCTCAGTAGCGGCGTCGCCAAGGTCAGCGACAAGGAACGCGAGGCCGCGAAATCAGCGGCGCCCGCTAAAGGGCCGCTGACCTAGGACGTGATCAAGCCCACCTCGCGGCTGAAGACCGTGCTGCTGCCGCCGGTCTGGACGGGGCACGCGGACTACGTGAACCCGTTCGAGTTCGCGACCGTCATGCGGACCGCTCAAGGCCTGGAATTCGACGTGATGCTGGAGGCGAAAACAAAGGACCTTGCGCTGCAAAGGCTTCGCTCGGACCTGCGCCGCTATGCACCGGAAGTCGCCGAGCGCTTTGCTGTGGTGGAGGATGCTCAAACAAATGAGGACCTGCCGGTCGAGGCCGAAGCCGAGGTTGACCGAGGTCAGCGGTCAGGATGCCGGGTGGAAACGCGTTCCTTCAGGATCTTTTCGATCATGGCGTAAGAGGCCGCGTCGTCGGGGACTCCGGATGCTGGTGAGATCCGCATCCAGAGGGTGCGAACCTGCGCACCTAGGATGCGCACCCCGATTTTTGCCTACAGCTGGAGTGTTTACGCAACAATGCCCACCGCATGGAAAGCTGTTCCGAAAGGACCCAGATGGGGCAGGACCAGGGGACGGGCGCGGGTTCATCTCCCGCGCCTGGCAGCTTTCACTCAGGCGCTTCCACGAGGATTTTTACATGGGATTTCTCGGCCGCCAGCGCCTCGAACCCCTCGGCCACGATGTTATTGAGAGTGATCCGCTTGGTTACCAGCTTTTCCGCCCTGAAATAGCCCTGCGTCATGAGCTCCATCACGGCTGGATACACGTTGCGATATGCGATGGTGCCCTGAAGCAGGCGCTCTTTCAGGACAACCGTGTTAGGCTGGAAGGCGGCATCGGCCTCCCAGATCGAGACGATCAGGGTCTGGCCCTCATGCCGGGTCGCGTCGATGCACTGCGGCAGGACCTGTGGAACGCCCGTCACCTCGAAGGCGACATGCACGCCGCCCGTGGCCTCGCGGATCCGCGCAACGGCATCGGTGGAGGTCGGGTCCGTGGCCGTGGTCGCGCCAAGCTCCAATGCCTTCTGCCGCCGCACCTCTGATGGCTCTACCACATGGATCTGCGCTGCGCCGGCGACGCGCAGTGCCTCGACGACGAGAAGCCCGATTGGCCCGGCTCCGAAGACGGCAGCCGTGTCGCCCGCCCTTATTTTCGACAGCCGCACGGCATGCAGCGCCACGGCGGCGGGCTCGACCAGCGCGCCCTGTTCCATCGACAGGCTGTCCGGCATCTTGTGGACCATGCGCGCCGGCACCACCGAGAAGGCCGCGAAGCCGCCATGGCCGCCTGACAGGCCGACGAAGCCGAGCGAGTCGCAGAGGTTGTATCTGCCGTCCCGGCAGGCGGCGCAGGTGCCGCAGGCGAAGATCGGCTCGATCGCCACCCGGTCGCCGACGACAAGGTCCGCCACGCCCTCGCCGATTTCAGTCACGGTGCCGCAGTATTCATGGCCCATGGTGATCGGCGCCCTGTCATGGCTCAGCGGATGGTCGTGATCGACCGGCACGAAAATCGGGCCCGCGAGGTATTCGTGCAGGTCGCTGCCGCAGATGCCGGTCCAGGCCACCTTGACCTTGACCTCGCCCGCTCCCGGGCGTGGCTCTCCGACGTCCTCGACGCGGATGTCCTTCACGCCATGCCAACGTGCTGCTTTCATCGTCGTTCTCCAATGTTCTGCTGGGATGCTCCCGGCCTCTGAACCGGCCGGGCGCGGATGCATCACGACAGGTGATGCACCTGCTGCAAGCCGTAGACGGGGGTCTCCAGACCCTCCATACGGGCCTTGAGCTGAAGCGCCAGATAGAGCGAGTAGTGCCGCGACTGGTGCAGGTTGCCGCCGTGGAACCACAGGTTCTCCTGCTGCGTGGGTTTCCACATGTTGCGCTGCTCGCCCTCCCACGGGCCGGGGTCCTTGGTGGTGTCCGAGCCGAGGCCCCAGACCTTGCCGACTTTGTCCGCGACCTCCTGGCTGATGAGATCGGCCGCCCAACCGTTCATGCTGCCATAGCCGGTGGCCATGACGACCAGATCCGCCGGCAGCCGCGTGCCGTCCGACAGCACGACCGCATCCTCCTCGAAATGGTCAACCTGTCCCTTCACCAGCTTCACCTCGCCGTCGATGATCAGCTGACTGGCGCCCACGTCGATATAGTAGCCCGAGCCGCGCCGCAGGTATTTCATGAACAGGCCCGAGCCGTCATCGCCCCAGTCCAGCTCGAACCCGGCTTTCTCGAGCCCGGCATAGAAGTCGGCGTCGCGCTCGCGCATTTTGTCGTAGAGCGGGATCTGGAACTCGTGCATGATCCGGTAGGGCAGCGAGGCGAAGATCATGTCGGCCTTCTCGGTCGTCACCCCGTTCGCCACCGCCTCCTCGGAATAAAGCGCGCCCAGCCCGATCTCCATCAGGCTGTCCGACCGGACGATGTGAGTCGAGGACCGCTGCACCATGGTCACGTCGGCATCCGCCTCCCACAACGCCGCGCAAATGTCGTGGGCCGAATTGTTGGAGCCGATGACGACCACCTTCTTGCCGTTCCAGGCGTCGGGGCCGTCGTGCTGCGAGGAATGCTGGATCGTGCCCTTGAAGTTGTCCATGCCGGGAATGCGCGGCATGTTCGGCTTGCCCGACATCCCCGTGGCCAGCACCAATTGGGTGGGCCGCAGCGTCACCTGCTCGCCGTCGCGGTTGACCTGGACCGTCCACGTGCCTGAGGTCTCGTCAAAACGCGCCGACTGCACCTCGGACCGGGTCCAGTAGTTGATCTCCATGACCTTGGTGTACATCTCCAGCCAGTCGCCCACCTTGTCCTTGGGCGTGAAGACCGGCCAGTTGTCGGGGAACTTGATGTAGGGCAGGTGGTCGTACCAGATCGGGTCGTGAAGGCAGAGCGACTTGTAACGGCTGCGCCACTGATCGCCGGGCCGGTCGTGCTTGTCGAGCACGATGGTCGGCACCCCAAGCTGCCGCAGCCGCGCCCCAAGCGCGATGCCGCCCTGGCCCCCGCCCACGATCACGGTATAGGGCTGGCTGTCATAGCCAAGCCGGGCGTCGGCCTCGCGGCTCTCCTTCCATGTGGTGCGGTTCTTTCTGGCGCCGTGCTCGGCACCCATCGGGCGGCGCGTGCCACGGCTCTCCTCGAAGCCCTTCAGCTCCTGCAGGGCCGTCAGAAGCGTCCAGATCCGGTCGTCCTTGAGCCTCATTAGGCCCCAGCCGCGCCCGGCTTTCGTCTCGAAGGTGATCCAGGTGGTGATGACGCCGTCCTCCTCGGCGGGCATTTCCCCGGCCTGGATTTGGAAGTTGCCGGGCGCCGTGTGTTCGAGCTGCTGCGAGAGCATGTCGGCGACGCCCTCGGGGCCTTCCACGGTCTTCAGGTTCCATGTCAGCGCTACGAGATCGCGCCAGTAACTGTCGGCCGCGAACAGCGCCTTGACGCCGTCCACGTCCCCCGCCGCCAGCGCGGCGTTCAGCGTGTCCAGCACCTCCTGCGTGCGGGTGGTCACCGTTGAGTCAAGCATTACGTCTCCTCCTCTGCTGGGGAGGAGTATCGCGGGGGGCGCGGTCGCCCATCTACCGAAAGCTGCGTGCTGGGGGCCGATAATCCTCCGCCGCGCCGCGGCATGTTGCAGACGCAACGGCGTGCAACGCGCTAGACGGGCGACTGCAACCCCGCCCGGCGCAGGCGGCGCAGGATCGTGGAGCGGTTCACCCCGAGACGCCGCGCAGCGAAAGACATGTTCCATCCGCAGGCTTCCATGACTTGCTCGAGCGATTCCTCGACGGCGGGCGCGTCGCCGGCGTCGACGGGCGCCGGCAGGTCGGGCAGGTCGATCACCCGCCCCTCGCAGAGGGCGATCGCGACGTCCAGCACCTGCTCCAGCTCGCGCAGGTTCCCGGGCCACTGGCGGCCCAGCAGCGCCGCGCGAGCCGAGGGTGACAGGCGCATGTCGTCGGGCGCACGTCGCCGCAGCATCCGGTCCAGAAGTGCGCCCATATCCTGCCTCTGGCGCAGCGGCGGCAAGCTCAGCGTCGCGCCGACAAGGCGGTGGAACAGCGGGCGAGGCAGGCCGAGGGCACCCGGGGCGACGCAGCTGGTCGAGAGGGGTCTGAGGGACGCGTGGCTGTCCAGAAGCGCCGCGAGCGCGCCAGCCGTGTCCTCTGGCAGGTCCTCGATACGGCGGAGCACCAGTGTCGCCGGGCCGTTCACTCCAGCGCAAGTCTGTTGCAACGCAGCGGGTGACAATCCGGCGCAGTCGAGGCTCAGGAAGCCGCTAGCGGTTCCGACCATATGCATGGTTCGCGCCAGCTTTGCCTTGCCGGTACCTGTTTCACCGGAGATCAGCAGTGGCACACCAGTCCGCGCCAGCTTCGCCGCCCGCGCAAGAACCTGCTCCATCGCCGGATCGTCGCCGGCAAGGCCGGCCAGCGGGCCGCCCTGCCGGCTGCTGCGCAGTGCAGTCCGCGGCGCCTGCGGTGCAATAGCATGCCCGAAAAGCGCCCCGCCGTCCCTCAACTCGATGATGCGGTCTTCGGTCGGGCGATCCCGCATCAGGTCCGGCAGGTCGTCGATCGTCAGCCCAAGAACTTCATCGATGCGCCGACCAAGGATGTTGCCTTCCTCCATGAAAAGCCGCCGCGCACCGCGTGTGTAGCCAAGAACCCGCCCCGAGCCATCTAACCGAACCGCCGCCTCGGGATCGACATCGAGAAACTCCGGGCTGTCCGACAGTCGCAGCACCCAGTCCCGGCGGCTTTCGGCCATGAGGTTTGCCATCTCGACCCGCCGCGCCGCGTTGGTGACGAGGCTCATTGCAAGGTTCTGGCTGCGCTTCGGCGTCGGCGAGCGGAGCAGCGAGATGTCCAGCACAGCCGCCAAGCTACCAAGACTGTCGAAGATCGGGGCGGCTGTACAACTGAGAGAGACATGCGCGCTTCCGAAGTGGTCGTCCTGATGGATGGTCACCGGCTCCTGCGTCACAATGCAGGCGCCCACGCCGCAGGTGCCTGCAAGTTCCTCGGACCAATTTGATCCGAGATAGAGCCCGGCGCCGCGCAGGTCGTTCACGAAGAGGTCGTCGCCGAAGAAGTCGACGCAGACGCCCTTCGCATCAGTGAGCAGCAGGACGTAGTTCTGTCCCGCGACCTGCCGGAAAAGGCTCTGCAGGCTCGATCGCGCCGCTCCGATCATCCACTCCGCCTGCTTGCGGTGATCGCGCAGCTCCGCATCGGTAACGATATGGGCAGGTTCGTTTCGCGCCGGATCCATTCCATAAATTTCGACACAACGACGCCAGGATGCCGACACGAAACTGTCTCGCCCGGTCTGGGTGCCATCGAGCACCTGCTCGATCTCCTTGACGTGCTGCCGATCGGTCATTCCGCCCTCCCGAAGCGCAAGTTGAACCGAAACTTCACGCTAGCATGGTGAAGGCCCTTCAGCAGACCAGACTTTTGTCCTGTTCTTGGTGCCGGAAGCCCTTTTTTACAGAGCCAGTGGCTTTTGAGCTTACATGCCCACATCAGTCCCGTTTGGAGGTACGCACCTGCGCACCTAGGGTGCGGTGTGAATCCCTTTTGTCAACAGAGCCTAAGAAAAATGGAGCAAGCAATGAAGCAATGACGCTCGGTAAATCTGCGGCCGATAGATCGCCTGATCAGTGCCGGTCGCGCAGCGCGACATCTTGGTCGGGCGGCGGCGACAGGCGGGTCTTGGGCACCCCGATCCGCTGCGCGCCATAGATCGACCCGTGCCCCGAGGCCGCATAGGCCAGCACGCAGCCGATCGCCATGGGCACGGCATGGGTCGCGCCGAACAGCTCGACCCCCATCACGATGCAGGCCAGCGGCGTGTTCGTGGCGCCCGCGAAGACCGCCACGAACCCCACCGCCGCCATCAGGTCCGGCGGCACCCCCATCAGCGACCCCAAGGCCACCCCCAGCCCGGCGCCGATGAAGAAGAGCGGCGTCACCTCGCCCCCCTTGAAGCCCGCCGACAGGGTGATGACGGTAAAGACGAATTTCCAGAACCAGCTGACATAATCGACATGGCCCTGGAAGAAAGTCACCAGCGAGGGGTCGCCCGGATCTGCGCTCCAGACGCCCAGGCCCAGATAGGCGCGCGTGTCCAGCGCCCAGACCAGCGCGATCAGGATCAGCGATGCCAGCACCGGCCGCAGCGGCGCATAGGGGACGTATCGGCCCCAGAAACGCTGCGCCCGGTGCGAGGCATCGGCAAAGGCCCGCGCCACCAGCCCGAAGATCACCCCCGCCACCGCGATCTTGGCATAGAGCAGGATGTCCACCCCGAACCAGCCCGCCGGATCGGTGGGGATGAAGCTGATCTGGTAATGCACATGCGGCACGCCCCAAGCGATCACCGTCCAGTCGCCGACCAGCGCCGCCAGCATCGCGGGCAGCAGGGCGTCGTGGCGGATGCGGCCGATGGCCAGCACCTCCAGGGCGAAGATCGCCCCCGCCAGGGGGGTGCCGAAGACCGCGCCGAAACCCGCGGCGACCCCCGCCATCAGCAGCAGCCGCGTGGTGTCGGCATCCAGCCGCATCCGCCGGCCCATGCCGCCGGCCAAGGCACCGCCGATCTGGACGGCGGTCCCCTCGCGCCCGGCCGATCCGCCGACCAGATGGGTGACCACCGTCGCGATCAGGATGAAGGGCGCCATGCGCAGCGGCACGCCCGCGCCGGGGCGGTGGATCTCGTCCAGGATCAGGTCGTTGCCGCCGCCCGCCCGGCCGCCGAAGCGGCCATAGGCCCAGACCATCGCGAACCCCGCCACCGGCATCAGCCAGATCAGCCAGGGCTGGTCGAACCGGGTGCGCGTCGCCGCCTCCAGCGCCCAGAGAAACAGCGCCACCACCGATCCCACGGCCATGGCCATGGGGATCACCAGCGCGGCCCAGAAGGCCGTCCGCCGCGCCGCCTGCCAGGGATGGGAAAGGGTCATGGATCGGTTCCTCAGCCTGCCGGGCAAGGCCCATTGCACGATGGGCCCCAAGCCGTTATCACCGGGCGCACCGGCCCCGTAGCTCAACTGGATAGAGCAAGTGACTTCTAATCACTAGGTTGGGCGTTCGAGTCGTCCCGGGGTCGCCAATCCACCGTCACAGCCCGCTATCGGCCAGCACCCGCGCGATGACCGGGGCCAGCCGGTCGGCCCATTCGGCCTGGCCCTCGGGCGTGGCGATCAGGTCGTTGCGCAGCTCGATCAGCATGTTGGGGCGGCCATGGGACAGGGCATGGCGGTCGATGCTGTCGCCCTGCAGATGCCCGTCATAGGGCTGGTTCTCGCCTGTCACCCAGCCCTTGTCCCGGCAGGCCGCGACCATCGCGGGCCCGAGCCGCGCATCCGCATGGGAATAGAGGATACCGACCTGCCACGGCCGGGGCGGGCGGCCGCGCAGCTGGGGCGTGAAGCTGTGGATCGCGCAGATGCAGCGCGCCGGGTGCCGGTCGGCCAGCGCCGCCAAGGCCCGGTGATAGGGGCGGTGCAGCCGCTCCAGCCGCCGTTCGCGTTCCGCCTGATCGGCATGGCGGTTGGCGGGAATGACCGTCCCGTCATAGAGCCGCATCAGCAGCGTCGGGTCATCCTCGCCCCGGTTGGGGTCGATCACCAGGCGCGAGAAATCCGACAGGATCGCCGGGGCGTCCATGCGCCGGGCCAGCCGGTCGGTCAGCCCCGCCGCGCCCACGTCGAAGGCGATGTGGCGCGCCATGTCGCCCGGCGCGATCCCCAGATCGCCGCCCCCCACCCAGTCCGGCACCCGGTTCGTCGCATGGTCGCAGGTGATCAGCCAGCGCGAGGGCCGGTCCGCGCCGAGGATCGTGAAGGGTTGGTCGGTCATCAACGGTTCATCTTTCATGATGCATGATCTCTACGACGAAGACGGCGCGGACGCCAGTTGCCGCCCGGTCCGCTTTGCGGCATAGATAGCGCTAAACCTACGGGACCGAGGGGACGGAAGATGAGACGACATCGCAACGTGAAGATCGTGGCAACCCTGGGGCCCGCCTCCTCCAGCAAGGAGGTGATCCGCGCGCTGTTCGATGCCGGTGCGGATGTCTTTCGCCTGAACATGAGCCATGGCAGCCATGACGACCACCGCGCGCGCTTCGACACGATCCGCGCGATCGAGGCCGAGGTGGGCCGCCCCATCGCGGTGCTGGCCGACCTGCAGGGCCCCAAGCTGCGCGTGGGCCAGTTCACCGCCGGCGCCCATGACCTGGAGGAGGGCGACCGCTTCCGGTTCGATCTGTCCCCCGAGACGGGCGACAGCCACCGCGTCCAGCTGCCCCATCCCGAGATCTTCGCCGCCCTGATCGAGGGGTCGGAGCTGTTGGTCAATGACGGCAAGATCCGCCTGACGGTGGACAAGTGCGGGGCCGATTTCGCCGATTGCATCGTCACCGTGGGCGGCACGATCAGCGACCGCAAGGGCGTGAACGTGCCCGACGTGGTGCTGCCCCTGGCCGCGCTGTCGGACAAGGACCGCGCCGATCTGGAATTCGCCTGCCAGCTGGGCGTCGACTGGCTGGCTTTGTCCTTCGTCCAGCGCGCCGAGGACGTGGAGGAGGCCAAGGCCCTGGCCCAGGGCCGCGCCGCCGTGCTGTCCAAGATCGAGAAACCCGCCGCCGTGCGCGCCTTCGACGAGATCCTGAAGGCCTCCGACGGAATCATGGTCGCGCGCGGCGATCTGGGCGTGGAACTGCCCGTCCATTCCGTCCCGCCGATCCAGAAGCGCCTGGTCCGCCTGTGCCGCAGCGCCGCCAAGCCGGTGATCGTGGCCACCCAGATGCTGGAAAGCATGATCGACAGCCCCATGCCCACCCGGGCCGAGGTCAGCGACGTGGCCAATGCCATCTACGAGGGCGCGGATGCGGTGATGCTGTCGGCCGAAAGCGCGGCGGGCAGCTATCCCATCGACGCGGTGCGCACGATGGACAATGTCGCCCGATCGGTCGAGGCGGATCCGAACTATCGCTCCATCATCGAGGCCGCGCGCAAGGCCAGCCTGTCATCGGTGCCCGACGCGATCGTGACCGCCGCGCGCGAGATCGCCGAGACGACCGACGTGGCCGCGATCTGCGCCTTCAGCCAGTCGGGCAAGACGATCAGCCTGATCGCCCGCGAACGCCCGCGCGTGCCGATCCTGGCGCTGAGCCCGATCGAGCCGGTGACCCGCCGCATGTGCCTGACCTGGGGGACGCATTGCGTCATCACCCCGCGCCTGTCGCGCTTCAAGGAGGCGGTGGTCAACGCCACCCGCGCCGCCCGCGATTACGGCTTTGCCGACGAATCGCGCCAGGTGGTGGTGATGGCAGGCGTGCCCTTCAACGTGCCGGGCACCACGAACATCCTGCGCATCGCGCCCTGCGATGACCGCTTGATCTTCGCCACCGACCCGGAATAATCGGCGCTTTCACAGCCTGAAGGGGGCCTGCGATGTCCGATGTTCTTCTGTTGGCGGGGGTTGCCCTGTGCCTGCTGTCGCTGGTGCTGGCGGTGGTGCAGCTGCTGCAGACGCAGCCGCCGCGCGCCGCGGCGCTGGCCTTGGTGGCGGGGATATTCCTGCTGTTCGTGGGGGCCTGGACCAATCCCCAGCCCTTCGGCCCCGATACCATCCCCGCGGCGCTGGATTCCGTGACCGGGGGTGGGCTGCGCCCCTGACGGGGCTTGCCAAGCGACGCGCGCCGTCCTATAGGGCGCGCTTGCCTAACCCGTGCGGCCGGCCCTTCTGGCATTGCCGAGCCGCGCGTTCACTCTGATGAAGGAGATGAAAATGCCGAAGATGAAGACCAAGTCGGCCGCCAAGAAGCGGTTCTCGTTCACGGCCTCGGGCAAGGTGAAATCCGGCCAGGCCGGCAAGCGCCACGGCATGATCAAGCGCACGACCAAGTTCATTCGCGACGCACGCGGCACCACCGTCATGTCCGACGCTGATGCCAAGATCGTCAAGAAATACATGCCCTACAACCGCTGATCCGAGGACTGAAACATGGCACGAGTTAAATCCGGCAAGGTCACCCACGCCCGCCACAAGAAGGTCCTGGATCAAGCCAAGGGCTATTACGGCGCGCGGTCGCGCAACTTCCGCACCGCCACCCAGGCCGTCGACAAGGCGAACCAGTACGCCACCCGCGACCGCAAGAACCGCAAGCGCAACTTCCGCGCCCTGTGGATCCAGCGCATCAACGCCGCCGTCCGCATGGTCGATGCCGAGATGACCTATTCGCGGTTCATCAACCTGCTGGCGAAGGCCGGGATCGAGGTCGACCGCAAGGTTCTGGCCGACCTGGCCGTGAACGAGCCCGACGCCTTTGGCGCGATCGTCGAAAAGGCCAAGGCCGCCGCCTGATCCGAGGGCCGCGACCGCAGCGACAGGGCCCGCCCCCCGACCCGGGGGCGGGCCTTTCGCATGGCGGGAACCCCCGTCACCCCGCGCCGTTGTCCCCTGCAATCACCAGGAGAATGCAGCATGGATGACGACCGGGTCTGGAAATTCGAGGATGCGCTGTGGCGGGCCAGCGAGGACCGCTATCACGACCGCGTGGACGACGAATGCGTCATGGCGCTGCCGCATGCGCCGCATGTGCTGCAGGGGCAGGGCGCCATCGACGCGGTGTCCGGCACCCCGGAATGGGACGAGGTCTCCTTCGACGACCGCACCATCTCGCGCCCGCAGGAGGGGCTGATCGTCGTGGGATACACCGTCCGCGCCCGCAAGGACGGCACCGAATTCGCCGCCGCCTGCTCCTCGACCTATCTGCGCAAGGGGCACGAGGACTGGACCGTGATCCAGCATGCCCAGGTGCCGCTGCACGAGGCCAAGGGCTGAGCCGCGACAAGGGCGCGCAGGGGCGGCGGTTGATCCGCGGCCCCCGCGCGCCCAGATTGACGGGAACCGCGCGAAAGGGGACGTGATGTTCGATCTGCCCGCTGCCGATCCCGCCAAGGTGCCGCTGGCCACCCGGCCCCTTGGCCTGTGGGGCACGGCCATGACGGCGCGGCGCAACGTGCTGGAACTGATCCCCGCCATCGCCACCCGCCAGCCCATCGTGTCGGGCAAGACAGGGCTGCGCTGGCACATGGTCATGGACCCGGAGAGCCTGCGCCGCATCCTCAAGGAAAAGGTCGAGGATTATCCCAAATCGACCACCACCAAGCTGATCCTGAACCCCGCCATCGGCGACAGCCTGTTCGTGGCCGAGGGCGCGCATTGGCGCTGGCAGCGCCGCGCAGCCGCCCCCGCCTTTGCCCAACGCCATGTCGAGGCCTTGGGCCCGGTCATGACCGCCGCCGCCGAGGCATCCTGCCGCCGGCTGGAGGGCGCGACCGGCCCCGTCGATCTGTTCGAGGAGACCGTGGCCGCGACCTTCGAGGTGATCTCGGACGTGACCTTCTCGGGGCAGGGCGGGTTCGACCGGGACGCGGTGCATCATGCCATCGACGCCTATATCGCCCAGACCGCGCGGATCTCGCTGATGGATGTGATGGGGCTGCCCGGATGGCTGCCGCGTCCGGGGCGGCTGTTCGCGGGTCTGGGGCTGAAGCGGATGAAGGGCATCGCGGATCAGGCCATCGCCGAGCGTGCCGGGGCCGCCGAGAAGGACGGCCCGCCGGACCTGCTGGACCTGCTGCTGGACGCCCAGGACCCCGAGACCGGCCGCGCGATGAACCGCGACGAGCTGCGCGACAACCTGCTGACCTTCATCGTGGCGGGGCACGAGACGACGGCGCTGACGCTGGCCTGGGCGCTCTATCTCTGCGCCTTCGATCCCGCCGTGCAGGAGGCCGCCCATGACGAGGCTGCCCGCGCCTTGGGCGACCGCGCCGCCACCGCCGCCGATCTGGGCGCGCTGCCCCTGACCATGCGGATCGTGAACGAGGCGCTGCGCCTCTATCCCCCGGCGGCCTTCCTGTCGCGCACCGCGCAGGCGCCGGACAGGCTCTGCGGGCGCGAGGTTCTGCCGGGCGACACGGTCATGCTGCCCATCTATGCGTTGCATCGCCACCACCTGCTGTGGGACCGGCCCGATGCCTTCGACCCGGGCCGCTTTCTGACTGCGCCGGACCGCTATGCCTTCCTGCCCTTCGGCGCGGGGCCGCGCATCTGCATCGGCGCCAGCTTCGCCCTGCAGGAGGCGGTGATCATTCTGGCCACCCTGCTGGCGCGTTTTCGCTTCGAGCGTATTGCGGGCCGCGATCCGCAGCCGCGCATGATCCTGACCCTGCGGCCCCAAGGCGGGGTCTGGCTGAAGGTCCGCCGCCGCTAAGATGCTTGCGCCATCTCACGCGCCTGTTACAGACTGCACCAAATGCAGGCAGCGGAGCGCGCAATGATCGCCGTCATCGATTTTCTTAATAATATCTTCTGGGGCTATGTCCTGATCTAGGCTCCAGACTCATTGAGTTTCACAGCCAGAACAAGACGGTTGCGGCGAGCATGATCGTTGAGAAGAACGTTTCCGGGCAGCGGTCATAACGGGTTGCGACGCGCCTCCAGTCCTTCAGACGTCCGAACATGATTTCGATGCGGTTACGCCTTTTGTAACGCCGCTTGTCGTATTTGACGACCTTCTTGCGGGACCTCCGTCCGGGGATGCAAACCTTTATCCCCTTGTCTTTCAAAGCGTCTCTGAACCAGTCAGCGTCGTAGCCCCTGTCGGCCAGAAGCCACTCAGCCTTCGGCAGGCTGCCCAGCAGCGCCGCCGCGCCGGTGTAATCGCTAACCTGGCCGGCCGACATGAAGAACCCGATCGGCCGCCCCTTCGCATCGGCGACAGCGTGCAACTTGGTGTTCATACCGCCTTTGGTGCGCCCGATCTGGCGCCCGCGCCCCCCTTTTTCACCCCAAGGCTCGAGGCCGTGCGGTGTGCCGTGAGATAGGTCGCGTCATTCATGATCGTCTTGTGCTCGGCGCTCTCGGCGGCAAGGCCGACCATGATCCGGGCAAAAACCCCGCTATCGCTCCAGCGCTTCCAGCGGTTGTAGAGGGTTTTGGCCGGGCCGTATTCCTTCGGCGCGTCACACCACCGCAACCCATTACGATTGATGAAAATTATGCCGCTGAGGACGCGACGATCATCGACCCGGGGCTTGCCAGGCTCTTGGGAAAGAACGGTTTCAGACGCTCCATTTGGGCGTCGCTCAGCCAGTAAAGATTACTCATCGATCAGGTCTCCTTGCGGAGCCTGAATCATGCAAAGACCGTAAGATCAATGGGTCTGGAGCCTAAGGCCTGCTGGCCGTGGGCATCTATTTTACGGCCCGTCTCGGGCTGATCCAGTTTGTCCATTTCCGCGAGATGTGGCGCTGCGTGCGCGGCTCGGGGGAAACCGACCGCGACGGCATCTCGCCGTTCCAAGCGCTGTCCGTGTCGCTGGCCAGCCGCGTGGGCACCGGCAATATCGCGGGCGTCGCGGTGGCGCTGACCCTCGGTGGGCCGGGCGCGATCTTCTGGATGTGGATGGTGGCGCTGGTGGGCATGGCCACGGCCTATGCCGAATCGACGCTGGCGCAGCTTTACAAGGTGCATGGGCCGGACGGGATGTATCGGGGCGGGCCCGCCTATTACATCTCGCGCGGGCTGGGGCTGCCTTGGCTGGCGGGGCTGTTCGCGGTGGCGCTGATCATCAGCTTCGGCCTGGTCTTCAACGCGGTGCAGGCCAATTCCATCGCGCAGGCGGTCGAAGGGGCCTTTGGCATCAATGCGGGCCTGGTGGGTCTGGGCGTCGCGCTGATCGCGGGCGTGGTGATCTTTGGCGGCATCCCGCAGATCGCCAAGGTCGCGCAGCTGATCGTGCCGGTCATGGCGGGGATCTACCTGCTGGTCGCCGTTATCGTTCTGATCATGGATTTCAACGAGGTGCCGGGCATCCTGATGGGCATCATCCGCAGCGCCTTCGGCCTGCAAGAGGCCGTGGGCGGTGTCGCGGGCGGCGTCATGGCCGCGATAATGAACGGCATCCGCCGCGGGTTGTTCTCAAACGAGGCGGGGATGGGGTCGGCCCCCAACATCGCCGCGGTCGCGATCCCGAACCCGCATCACCCATCCAGCCAGGGCTTCGTGCAGGCGCTCGGCGTCTTCATAGACACGATCCTGGTCTGCACCGCGACGGCGGTGGTGATCCTGCTGGCCGACGTGATCCCCACGGACGAGCTGACCGGCGTGAACCTGACCCAGGCCGCGCTCTCCGATCATTTCGGGCCCTTCGGCCATATCTTCATCGCCATCGCGATCTTCTTCTTCGCCTTCACCTCGATAATCGGCAACTATTCCTATGCCGAGAATTCGCTGGTCTTCCTGGGCGCGGGCAAGCCGGGGATCATGGTGCTGCGCTTTGCCGCGATGGGGATGGTGCTGTGGGGGTCGCTGCAGGCGGTCGCCACGGTCTTTGATTTCGCCGATGCCAGCATGGGGCTGATGGCCACGATCAACCTGATCGCCATCGTCGCCCTGTCGGGCACGGTCGCGCATGTGACCCGCGACTATCTGCGCCAGCGCAAGCTGGGCCAGGAGCCGCAGTTCCACATCGCGGACCACCCCGGCATCGCGCCGGGCGTGAAACCCGACATCTGGAAATGACAGGTGCGGGCGCGCGGTCTTTTCCCGCGCGCCCGGCCATGCTAACGCGGGCGCAACGTGAAAGAGGCCCGCGATGGACGACCTGACCCCCCTGCGCCAGCAATGGCTTGACCGCATTTCCGCCGCCGCCGATCCGCAGGCGATCGAGGAGGTCCGCTTGGCCGCCCTTGGCAAGAAGGGCGAGATCAGCCTCAAGATGCGCGAACTGGGCCGCATGTCGCCCGAGGAGCGCCAGACCACCGGCAAGGCGCTGAACCAGATCCGCGACGAGATCGACGCCGCGCTCCGCGCCCGCAAGCTGTCGCTGGAGGATGCGGCGCTGGATGCGCGGCTGCGGGACGAATGGCTGGACGTGACCCTGCCGGGCCGACCGCGCCGTCAGGGGTCCATCCACCCGATCAGCCAGGTCACCGACGAGGTCACCGCGATCTTCGCCGATATGGGCTTTGCCGTCGCCGAAGGGCCGCAGGTCGAATCCGACTGGTACAATTTCGACGCGCTGAACATCGCCCCCGAACATCCCGCGCGGCAGGAACATGACACCTTCTTCATGCACCGCGCGCCGGGCGACAACCGCCCGCCGCATGTGCTGCGCACCCATACCAGCCCCGTCCAGATCCGTGCCATGCAGGACCAGGGCGCGCCCATCCGCGTCATCGCGCCAGGCCGCGTCTATCGCATGGACATGGACCAGACCCACACGCCGATGTTCCACCAGATCGAGGGCCTGGCCATCGACCGCGACATCAGCATGGCGCATCTGAAATGGACGCTGGAGGAATTCTGCCGCGCCTTCTTCGAGGTGCCCTCGGTCGAGCTGCGCTTCCGCGCGTCGCACTTCCCCTTTACCGAGCCTTCGGCCGAGGTGGATATCCGTTGCTCGTGGGAGGGTGGCCAGCTGAAGATCGGCGAAGGCAATTCCTGGCTGGAAATCCTGGGCTCGGGGATGGTGCATCCGCATGTGCTGCGCTCGGGCGGGATCGACCCGGACCACTGGCAGGGCTTTGCTTTCGGCATGGGGATCGACCGCATCGCGATGCTGAAATACGGCATTCCCGACCTGCGCGCCTTCTTCGAATCCGACCTGCGCTGGCTGCGCCATTACGGCTTTGCGGCGGGTGACGTGCCGGGCCTTGCGGGCGGTCTCAGCCGCTGATCGCCGAATATGAAAAAGGGGCCGGGTTTCCCGGCCCTTTTTCGCTGTCTGGACGGTCAGTGGGCGACCGTGCTGCCATGCCCTTCGGTGCCGCGTTGGGCGGCCAGGCGGGCGGCCTCGGCGGCCTCCTCGGCGGCCTCGTCCCATTCGATCGCCTTGGGCTGGCGGGTCAGGGCGTGGCGCAGGACCTCGCGGACATTGGCCACGGGGATGATGGTCAGACCTTCCTTCACGTTGTCGGGAATCTCGGTCAGGTCCTTTTCATTGTCCTGCGGGATCAGCACCGTCTTGATGCCGCCGCGCAGCGCGGCCAGCAGCTTCTCCTTCAGACCGCCGATCGCCAGCACATTGCCGCGCAGCGTGACCTCGCCCGTCATCGCCACATCCTTGCGGACGGGGATGCCGGTCATCACCGACACGACCGAGGTGACCATCGCGATCCCCGCCGACGGCCCGTCCTTGGGCGTCGCGCCCTCGGGGACGTGGACGTGGATGTCACGCTTGTCGAATTCCGGCGGACGGACCCCGATCTCGGGCGAGACCGAGCGCACGAAGCTGGAGGCCGCGTCGATGGATTCCTTCATGACGTCGCCCAGCTTGCCGGTCGTCTTCATCCGCCCCTTGCCGGGCAGCTTCAGCGCCTCGATCTGCAGCAGGTCGCCGCCGACCGAGGTCCAGGCCAGACCGGTCACCACGCCGACCTGATCCTCCTTTTCGGCCAGGCCGTAGCGGTGGCGCCGGACGCCCAGATAGGCCTCGGCCTTCTCCGGGGTGATCTCGACCGAAGTGACGCCGCCCTTCAGAATCTCGGTCACGGCCTTGCGGGCCAGCTTGGCGATCTCGCGTTCCAGCGACCGAACCCCCGCCTCGCGGGTGTAGTAGCGGATGACATGGGTCAGGGCCTCGTCGGTGACGGTGAATTCGCCCTTGCGCAGCCCGTTCGCGGCGATCTGCTTGGGCAGCAGGTGGCCGCGCGCGATCTCGCGCTTCTCATCCTCGGTATAGCCGGACAGGCCGATGATCTCCATCCGGTCCAGCAGCGGGCCCGGCATGTTGTAGCTGTTGGCCGTGGTCACGAACATCACGTTCGACAGATCGTATTCCACCTCCAGATAGTGGTCCACGAAGGTCGCGTTCTGTTCGGGATCCAGAACCTCCAGCATGGCGGATGCCGGATCGCCGCGGAAATCCTGGCCCATCTTGTCGATTTCGTCCAGCAGGATCAGCGGGTTGGTCGTCTTGGCCTTCTTCAGCGCCTGGATGATCTTGCCGGGCATCGACCCGATATAGGTCCGACGGTGGCCGCGGATCTCGGATTCGTCACGCACGCCGCCAAGCGAGATGCGGATGAATTCGCGCCCCGTCGCCTTGGCGATCGACCGGCCGAGCGAGGTCTTGCCCACGCCCGGAGGACCGACCAGCGTCAGGATCGGGCCTTTCAGCTTCTGGCTGCGCGTCTGCACGGCCAGATATTCGACGATGCGTTCCTTGACCTTCTCCAGCCCGAAATGGTCGGCATCGAGGATCGCCTCGGCCCGGCCCAGATCCTTGCGCGTGCGCGACTTGACGCCCCAAGGAAGGGACAGCAGCCAATCCAGATAGTTGCGGCTGACCGTCGCCTCGGCCGACATCGGCGACATCGACTTCAGCTTCTTCAGCTCGGATTCCGCCTTGTCGCGGGCCTCCTTGCTGAACTTGGTCGCGGCGATCTTCTCCTCCAGCTCGACCAGCTCGTTCTGGCCATCCTCGCCGTCGCCCAGCTCCTTCTGGATGGCCTTCATCTGCTCGTTCAGATAGTATTCGCGCTGCGTCTTCTCCATCTGGGTCTTGACGCGGGACTTGATCTTCTTCTCGACCTGCAGGACGGACATCTCGCCCTGCATATGGCCATAGATCTTCTCCAGCCGCGCGGCGACCTCCAGCGTGTCCAGCAGGTCCTGCTTGCGTGCCAGGTCGATCCCCATATGGCCCGAGACCAGGTCGGCCAGCTTTCCGGCCTCGGTCGCGTCGGCGACGGCGGTCACGACCTCCTCGGGGATGTTCTTGCGGACCTTCACATAGCGTTCGAATTCATCGGTGACCGTGCGCACCAGCGCCGTCACCGTGGCCTCGTCGCCCAAGGTCTCGTCCAAGACGCGGGCCTCGGCCAGGAAGTGGTCGTCATGGGGCAGGAATTCGGTGATCTCGACGCGCTCACGCCCCTCGACCAGCACCTTGACGGTGCCGTCGGGCAGCTTCAGCAGCTGCAGCACATTGGCCAGCACGCCGGTGCGGAAGATGCCGTCCTCCTCGGGTTCGTCGACCGAGGCGTCCTTCTGGGCTGCCAGCAGGATGGGGCTGTCCGATTCCATCACCGCCTCCAGCGCGCGGACGGATTTCTCGCGTCCCACGAAGAGCGGCACGATCATGTGCGGGAAGACGACGATATCCCGCAGGGGCAGCACCGGATAGGTGGATGTGGTCAGTTCCGTCATGTTCTTTCCTTTCTGCCCGAAGCCGCGGCCCCGTCATGGCGACGCGCGGCCCCTGCATCGCCCCAATCTAGGTCGGTCAGGGTCCGCGTTCAATATGACGAAAAGAATGCAACATATCCCGATACTCAGAGGGGGGGGGGGACATGTAGGCCCACATTATATAGACGATACAGCTAGTTGTTTGATCCCACGGTTTGATGGTGCGATCCTTTCGCGGGAATGGAAGGAAGCATTATGGGACGAGTTCGTCACGGGAGCGCCATGACCACGCTTGCCGTAAGAGCTGCAATAATGAGGGCCGGCTCGCCATCGGTCCGAGGGCCTGGCCCGAATGATCGCAAGCTTCGCGCGCGCAACTGAGCCGGGATCTTGGGATCAATCCCAAGACGGTTGCGAAGTGGCGCAAGCGCCAGACGGTCGAGGACCTCAAGACCGGGCCAAAAGGAACCGCGCTCGACGATCCTGACCGAGGCTGAGGAGGCGACCATCGTCGCTTTCCGACGGCACACGCTGCTGCCGCGGGAGTTCAAGCGTGAAGCAAACGATCCGGGGGATCGTTTGTAGCGCAGAACGCCTCTATGCCCTGCAGCCATCCATCCCGCACGTGACACGCTCAGCGCTCCATCGGTGTCTGCAGCGATGAGCCATTGCGGCGCCACCGGTTCAAGCCCAATGACGAATGCATCTCTCGGCTGCCTGACGTGGAGGGCAGCAAACCGAAGCGGCAGAAGTTCAAACGCTACCCCATCGGCTTCTTTCACATCGACATCGCCGAGGTGCAGACCGCTGAGGGCAAGCTCTTTCTGTTCGTTGGCATCGACCGCACGAGCAAGTTTGCCGTCACCCAGCTCGTCGACAAGGCAGACAGGAAGACAGCCTGGGAACTCTTGCAGCGCATGCTCGAAGCATTCGGCGGGTCGCCTCATCGTATCAGGTCCATACCATTCTGGACCTGCATCGGTTTCGTTCCGGTCTTTTGAGAGCGATAGTCGCCATCAAGAAGACCGGATATGGCAGCGATACACAGCGACGAGTTCAACGCGGGATGCGGTTCGCATCGCGCTCACCAGTGGCCTGACACGGCGTCAGGTTGCGTCTGGATTTGGGGATCGGGCTTTCGACGCTCGGCAAGTGGGTTCGGGCGGTTTCGGAGAAAGCCAAGGTGCCCTCGCAGGGTGCCGGTCTTCTGCGCGAGAACGAGCGGCTTCGCAAAGAGAACCGCATTCTCCGGGAGGAGAGGGAGGTGCCAAAAAAACGGCGATGTTCTTCGCGGCTCAAAAGCCGCGAAGTTTCAGCATATTGACGAGTATCGCGGCCCCCTGACCCGTAGCCATCTGTGCCGCCTGATGGGAGTTTCGGAACGCGGGCTTTATGCTTGGAAGCACCGGCCTCCATCGCATCGCCAGCGGCGCGACATGGTGCTCTTGGCTCATATCCGCGATCAGCATCGGTTAGGCTCCAGACCCATTGATCTTACGGTCTTTGCATGATTCAGGCTCCTCAAGGAGACCTGATCGATGAGTAATCTTTACTGGCTGAGCGACGCCCAAATGGAGCGTCTGAAACCGTTCTTTCCCAAGAGCCATGGCAAGCCCCGGGTCGATGATCGTCGCGTCCTCAGCGGCATAATTTTCATCAATCGTAATGGGTTGCGGTGGTGTGACGCGCCGAAGGAATACGGCCCGGCCAAAACCCTCTACAACCGCTGGAAGCGCTGGAGCGATAACGGGGTTTTTGCCCGGATCATGGTCGGCCTTGCCGCCGAGAGCGCCGAGCACAAGACGATCATGAATGACGCGACCTATCTCAAGGCACACCGCACGGCCTCGAGCCTTGGGGTGAAAAAGGGGGGCGCGGGCGCCAGATCGGGCGCACCAAAGGCGGTATGAACACCAAGTTGCACGCTGTCGCCGATGCGAAGGGGCGGCCGATCGGGTTCTTCATGTCGGCCGGCCAGGTTAGCGATTACACCGGCGCGGCGGCGCTGCTGGGCAGCCTGCCGAAGGCTGAGTGGCTTCTGGCCGACAGGGGCTACGACGCTGATTGGTTCAGAGACGCTTTGAAAGACAAGGGGATAAAGGTTTGCATCCCCGGACGGAGGTCCCGCAAGAAGGCCGTCAAATACGACAAGCGGCGTTACAAAAGGCGTAACCGCATCGAAATCATGTTCGGACGTCTGAAGGACTGGAGGCGCGTCGCAACCCGTTATGACCGCTGCCCGGAAACGTTCTTCTCAGCGATCATGCTCGCCGCAACCGTCTTGTTCTGGCTGTGAAACTTAATGAGTCTGGAGCCTAAGCCTGGGCAGCTAGGGCCGACCACGGATGACCGAGGAGCTGAACGAGCTGGGCATCCGCGTCGGCCAGCGCCGTGTGGGCCGTCTGATGCGCCAGAACGGCATCCAGGTCATTCGCAGCCGAAAGTTCAGGCGCACCACCGACAGCGATCACGCCTTCAACATCGCGCCCAATCTCCTGCAGCAGGATTTCACGGCGAGCGGGCCGAACCAGAAGGGGGCTGGTGACATCACCGTCGCCATTGTCGCTCGGACCGATGGCGCAACAATGGCGACTCTGGACGCGCGAGGGGCGGGTTTATCTGGCCGTGATCATCGATCTCTTCTCAAGGCGGGTCGTGGGATGGGCCATCAGCAACCGCATGAAGCAGGATCTGGCCTTGCGGGCCCTGAACATGGCGATCGCGATCCGGAGGCCACCGCCAGGTTGCATTCATCACACGGATCGCGGGTCGCAATACTGCGCTCACGACTATCAGAAGCTGCTGCGCAAGCACGGGTTCAAGGTGTCGATGAGCGGGAAGGGCAACTGCTATGACAATTCTGCCGTCGAGAGCTTCTTCAAGTCGCTCAAGGCCGAACTCGTCTGGCGCCGCAACTGGCAAACCCGTCGCGAGGTCGAGATCGCCCTCTTCGAATACATCAACGGCTTCTACAATCCGCGCCGGAAACACTCAGCCCTCGGCTGGAAATCACCCGTGGCCTTCGAACAAAGGGCCGCTTAACATGAGCGCCTGACCGGAACAGAGCCGGTGCAGGTCCAATACGATCCTGACCGACAACGGTATCCAGTTCGCAGAGCAGCCTCGCAACCGGAACACGCCTTATTCCCGGCCCATGCGCTTCGACATGATCTGCGAGGGCGAGACCTTGTCCGCCATTGGTCCGAGGACAATGGTCTAGCGGTATCGAACACCACCTGACCAAGCCCAACCACCCGTGGACAAATGGCCAGGTCGAGCGAATGAACCGCACGATCAAGGACGCGACACTCAAGCGCTATCACTACGCCAGTCACGACCAGCTGCGCGCGCACCTCGCCGACTTCATTGCAGCTTACAATTTCGCCCGCCGGCTCAAGACCCTTGGAGGGCTCACACCCTACGAATACATCCGCAAGATCTGGACATCTGAGCCAGACAGATTCATCCCAAATCCGATCCAACAGATGCCGGGACTGAACAATTAGATAAGCTGGCCCCAAGATGAACCGAATGTACCAGTTGAGGTGCGTGTCTCACGGTGTGGAGATTGGACAGTCGCCGCGCTCCCGGCAAAATCAGCGGAGCAAACAGAATCAGTAGTTTCTGTGCGGGTTTCTAGGCCAGTGGCGATATGGGGCCAGCCCGGTATCGCGCAAGCGCAGTTTATATTGGCGCACCCGAGAGGATTCGAACCTCTGGCCTCTGCCTTCGGAGGGCAGCGCTCTATCCAGCTGAGCTACGGGTGCCTGCCGTCTGATTACAGACAGCGCTGCGGGGGCGCAATGGCGAAATTGGCCTCAGGCGCGATCCAGGGCCTCGATGATGGGCAGGAAATCGGCGGCCTTCAGGCTGGCCCCGCCGACCAGCGCGCCGTCTACATGGGGCAGGGCGAAGATCTCGGCCGCGTTCGAGGCCTTGACGCTGCCGCCATAGAGCAGCGTCACGTCAGCGCCCGTGGCCAGCCGGTCGGAGAGGCGCGCGCGCAGCAGGGCGTGGACCTCGGCGATCTGGTCGGTCGAGGGGGTGCGGCCGGTGCCGATGGCCCAGACAGGCTCATAGGCGATGACGGTGTTGGCCGCGGTCGCCCCTTCGGGCAGCGATCCGTCCAGCTGGGCGGCGATCACGTCCAAGGTCTGGCCACCGTCGCGTTGGGCCTCGGTCTCGCCCAGGCAGATGATCGCGACCAGGCCCGCGCGATGGGCGGCGGCGGCCTTGGCGCGGATCTGGGCATCGGTCTCGGCATGGTCGGCGCGGCGTTCGGAATGGCCCAGGATGATATGGCTGGCGCCCGCATCGCGCAGCTGCTCGGCGCTGATGTCGCCGGTATGGGCGCCCTTGGCCTCGGCATGGCAGTCCTGGCCGCCGACCAGCAGGTCGCCCGCGCCGATACGCGCGACCATAGGATGGATCAGCAGGGCGGGGGGACAGATCAGCACGTCGCAGGACGCATCCTCGGCGCTGTTCAGCATCGCGTCGATCTGATCCATCGCGGCCAGATCGCCGTTCATCTTCCAGTTGCCAGCGGCCAGTTTGCGCGGTGCCATGAGTGCCTCCCCCTGATTGCCCGACCGGCTTAGCCAGACCGGGCAGGGGGCGCAACACCGATAGCGCTAGAGCTGGGCGCGGCTGCCCTCCAAGGGCGCGAAGTTCACCGATTCCCCGCAGCCGCAGGCATCGGTGACATTGGGATTGCGAAAGCGGAAACCCTGTTCCAGCAGACCGGTCTCATAGTCGATCTCGGTCCCGAACAGGAACATCTGCGCCATGGGGGCGATCATCACGCGGGCGCCGTCCAGTTCCACGACCTCCTCGTTGGGGGCGGGGGCCTCGGCCAGCTCCATCGTGTATTCCATGCCCGCGCAGCCGCCCTTCTTCAGGCCGATCCGCAGGCCATAGGCGTTCTTGCCCGCCATCAGCCGGGCGATCTGGGCGGCGGCGGAGGGGGTGATGGACACGGGCGGCGTGCCGGGAATGGCGAACATGGCGGAGTTCCTTTCGGGTTCTCCCTCAAGATAGGCGCGCGGGGGCGCCCTGTTCAAGATGGGCCTACATGAAGCCCAGTTCCAGCCGCGCCTCGTCGGACATCATGTCCATGCCCCATTGCGGCTGAAAGGTCATCTCGACATCGACCTGCTTGACGCCGGGCACGGCCTCGACCGCATCGGCGACCCAGCCCGGCATCTCTCCGGCGACGGGACAGCCGGGCGCGGTCAGGGTCATGATGACCCGCACCTCGGAGGCATCGTTGATCTCGACCGTGTAGATCAGGCCCAGATCGTGGATGTTGACCGGGATCTCGGGGTCGTAGACGGTCTTGCAGGCCTCGACGATCGGCTCGTAGAGCGGGTGATCGGTGCTCGAGGGCGCGATCAGCGGCGCGCCTTCCATCAGGGGTTCTGTCATCGCGGCATCCTTCAATTCCGACCGATTATATAGGGCACCGCATGCCCGCGGTCCAGTGGGGGCCGCATTGCACGCCCCGGCGCATGGCGCTACAAGCGCGCGGTTCAAAAGGGGCAGGGCGGCAGCATGACCACGCGTTTCAACTTCACCCTTCAGGCCACCGACGGGGCGGCGCGCACGGGCGTGATCGACACGCCGCGGGGGGCGATCCGCACCCCGGCCTTCATGCCGGTGGGCACGGCGGCCACCGTCAAGGCGATGCTGCCCGAAAGCGTGGCCGCCACCGGGGCCGACATCCTGCTGGGCAACACCTATCACCTGATGCTGCGCCCCACCGCCGAACGCATCGCGCGGTTGGGCGGGCTGCACCGTTTCATGAACTGGTCCAAGCCCATCCTGACCGACAGCGGCGGGTTTCAGGTCATGTCGCTGGCCGGCCTGCGCAAGCTGACCGAGGAGGGGGTGACCTTCTCCAGCCATGTGGACGGGTCCAAGCATCACCTGACCCCCGAACGCAGCATGGAGATCCAGCGCCTTTTGGGCAGCGACATCGTGATGTGCTTTGACGAATGCCCCGCGCTGCCCGCGACCGAGGCCGAGGTCGCGGCCTCGATGCGCATGTCGATGCGGTGGGCCGAGCGGTCGCGTGACGCCTTCGGCGACCGGCCGGGGCACGCGCTGTTCGGGATCATGCAGGGCGGCGTCACCCGCGATCTGCGCGAGGAAAGCGCCCAGGCCCTGCAGGCCATCGGCTTTGACGGATACGCCGTCGGCGGCCTCGCGGTGGGCGAGGGGCAGGAGGCGATGTTCGGCGTGCTGGACTACGCCCCCGGTTTCCTGCCGGTGGACAAGCCGCGATACCTGATGGGCGTGGGCAAGCCCGACGACATCGTGGGCGCGGTCCAGCGGGGCATCGACATGATGGATTGCGTGCTGCCGTCCCGCTCGGGGCGGACGGGTCAGGCCTGGACCCCGCGCGGCCAGGTCAACATCAAGAACGCCCGCCACCAGGACGACCCGCGCCCGCTGGACGAGGATTGCACCTGCCCCTGCTGCACCGGCTATTCCCGCGCCTATCTGCACCATGTCTTCCGCGCGCGTGAGATGATCAGCGGCATGCTGCTGACCTGGCACAACCTGCATTACTATCAGCAGCTGATGGCAGGGCTGCGCGAGGCCATCGCGGCGGGGCGGCTGGACGATTTCGTGGCCGATTTCCACGCCCGTCGGGCCGAGGGCGACATCGAGCCGATCTGACGCCGTTTTTCCGCCGCGTCCGGTCTTGGCGCGGACGGGCGGGGGCGCTATGTCGGGGATGTTCTCAGGGCGGGGTGCAATTCCCCACCGGCGGTGACAGCCCGCGAGCGCCCTTCCGCAAGGCAGGGGTCAGCAGATCCGGTGGAATTCCGGGGCCGACGGTACAGTCCGGATGAAAGAGAACCGCTGCCTGCGCCACCCCGGCGCATGCCGTGGTATGCCTTGGGGGCCTGACGAAACACACGTAAGGTTCCTGACAGATGACGAAATCCCCCCGTATCGCCTTCATCAAGGCCCGCTGGCATGCCGATGTCGTGGACCAAGCCCATGAGGGTTTCCTGGCCGAGGCAGCAGGCCTGATGCCCGGCGCCCAGGTCGAGCCCTGGGACGTGCCCGGCGCCTTCGAGATGCCGCTGCTGGCCAAGACCTTGGCCGCGACGGGCCGATATGACGCCGTCGTGGCCGCCGCCCTGGTCGTCGATGGCGGCATCTATCGCCATGACTTCGTGGCCCAGGCCGTGGTGTCGGGTCTAATGCAGGCCGGGCTGGAGACGGGCGTGCCGGTCTTCTCCGTCTCGCTGACGCCGCACAACTATCAGGAGACGGCGCTGCTGACCGGCTTCTATCGCGCGCATTTCGTGGAAAAGGGCGCCGAGGCCGCGGGCGCCGTCGCCCGGATGCTGGAGGTCGGCGCCCGCGTCGCCGATCTGGACCGCAGCGCGGTCGCCTGAGGGGGCGCCGCGATGACCGGTTTCGCCTTTGCCACCGCGACCGAGATCCTCTTCGGTCGCGGTCAGGCCCATGGGGCCGCCGCGCGGATCCGCGCCTTGGGGCGGTCGGTGCTGCTGGTCCATGGCGCGGACGGGCGCCGGGCGGATTGGCTGGCCGATGCGTTGACGGGCTGTGCGGTGACCCGCCTTGCGGTGCCGCGCGAACCCGACCTGCCGATGATCGAGGCCGCGCTGGACGCCGCGCGCGGGGCGGATGTGGTCGTGGCCTTGGGCGGCGGCGCGGTGATCGATGCGGGCAAGGCCTTGGCCGCCTGCCTGACCATGACCCGTCCCGTGATCGACCATCTGGAGGTGGTGGGCCAAGGCCTGGCGCTGGATCACGCGCCCTTGCCCTTCGTCGCCATCCCCACCACCGCCGGCACCGGGGCCGAGGTCACGCGCAACGCGGTGATCGGCGTCCCCGAGGCCCGGCGCAAGGTCAGCCTGCGCGACGCGCGGATGCTGCCCCGGCTGGCCATCGTGGACCCGGCCCTGACCGATGGCTGCCCGCGGGCGGTAACGCTGGCCTCGGGGCTGGACGCAATCACCCAGGTGATCGAGCCCTATGTCTCGACCCGGGCCAATCCGCTGACCGATGCGCTCTGCCGCGATGCGATCCCGCAGGGCCTCGCGGCGCTGATCCGGCTGATGGAGGCCGAGGACCCCGCGGCCCGCGACGCGATGGCCTGGGTCAGCCTTTGCGGCGGGCTGGCGCTGGCCAATGCGGGGCTGGGGGTGGTGCATGGGCTGGCCGGTCCCTTGGGCGGACTGACCGGGGCGCCGCATGGGGCGATCTGCGGGGCGCTGCTGCCCCATGCACTGATCGCCAACCGGCGGGCGGTGACGGATCCCGCGCGGCTGGACCAGGTGGGCGGCTGGATCGGCGCGGCCTTCGGGCGGCCCGCTGCCGGGCTGGAGGAGGCCGCCGCGCTGCTTTCGGACTGGTCGCGGGCCTGCGGCCTTCCGGGGCTGGGGGATCTGGGCATCGATGCCCGCGCCCAGGCCTTGGCGGCCGAGGCCGCAGCGGCATCATCCTCGATGAAGGCGAACCCCGCCCCCCTGCCGCCCGAGGCGCTGCGCGCGCTGATGCGCGCCGCGGGCTGAGGGGGTTTCAGGGTTCGGCGCGGGCTAGCAGCTCCTCGACCCGGGGGCCGATCGCATCGACGATCTGGCGCACGCCCTCGGCATTGGGGTGGATGCGGTCATCCTGCATCAGATCGGCCAGGGACAGGCCTTGGGTGGCCTTTTCGCCGATGGGACCCAGGAAATCGGGGACCAGGATCGCGTCATGCTGGTCGGCCAGATCGACATACATCGCCTCGAAGTCGCGCTTGAAATCCGGGCCGTAATTCCCCGGCGCGGGCAGGCCCGCCAGCAGGACCGGCACGCCCGCCGCCCCGGCCTTGTCCAGGATCGCGTCCAGATTGGCGCGGCTGGCGGCCGGGTCGATCCCGCGCAGCAGGTCATTGCCGCCAAGCGCCACGATCAGCGCGTCGGGCCCGTCGGCCAAGGTCCAGTCGATGCGCGCGGCCCCCCCCGCGGTCGTGTCGCCCGACACGCCCGCATTGGTCACGGTCACGTCATGGCCGCGTTCGCGCAGCCAATCCTGCAGCACGGGGACGAAGCCCTCGGCCTCGGGCAGGCCGTAGCCCTGCGTCAGACTGTCGCCCAGGGCGGTCAGCGCGATCCCCTGCGCGCCAGCAGGGGCGGCCCCGGCCAGCATCGCGGGCAGGGCCAGCACGGCCAGCGCCGCCGCGATCCGGTTGCCATTCCCGGCCGCGCGCCCATATCGTGCCGCGACCCATCCGCCCATCCGGCGCGACACCGAGAGGACCGACCCCATGGCCGAACCCGCGATCCGCCTGCAGGACGCCACGCTGACCCTGCAGGGCAATGCCGGCCCGGTCCAGATCCTGCGGGGCATCTCGCTGCAGGTGGCGCGGGGCGAGACGGTGGGGCTGGTCGGTCCTTCGGGGTCGGGCAAATCGTCGCTCCTCATGCTGATGGGCGGGCTGGAACGGGCCAGCGGGGGTCAGGTTCATGCGTTGGGCCAGGACCTGACCGCGATGGACGAGGACGGGCTGGCACGGTTCCGCCTTGGCAATATGGGGGTGGTGTTCCAATCCTTCCACCTGATCCCGACGATGACGGCCGTTGAAAATGTCGCGACCCCGCTGGAGCTGGAGGGCGCGGCCGACGCCTTCGACCGCGCGGCGCGGGAACTGGACCGGGTCGGCCTGGGGGCGCGGCTGGATCATTACCCCGGCCAGCTGTCGGGCGGCGAACAGCAGCGCGTGGCCTTGGCCCGCGCCGCGGCGGGGCGCCCGCCCATCCTGCTGGCGGACGAACCCACGGGCAATCTGGACGGCACCAACGGCCAGGCCATCATGGAGCTGCTTTTCGATCTGCATCGCGATCACGGCGCCACGCTGGTGCTGGTCACCCATGACCCGGCCTTGGCGGAGCGCTGCGACCGCGTGATCCGCCTGAATGACGGCCGCCTGGACGGGGTCCCCGCATGAGCGTCGCGCTGGCGGCCCGTCTGGCGCGGCGCGACCTGCGCGGCGGCCTGCGGGGGTTCTGGGTGCTGCTGGTCTGCCTGGCCCTGGGGGTCGCGGCGATCGCGGCGGTGGGATCGGTGCGCGCCTCGATCCAGCAGGGGCTGGCCCAGCAGGGCGCAGCGCTCTTGGGGGGCGATGCCCAGGTCAGCCTGACCTACCGCTTTGCCGAACCGGCCGAGCGCGCCTGGCTGGAGGATCGCGCCGCCACCCTGTCCGAGATCGTCGACTTCCGGTCCATGGTCGTGACCGAGGGGCCGGAGGGGCCGGAACGCGCCCTGACCCAGGTCAAGGGCGTGGACGCGGCCTGGCCCATGGTCGGCACGGCCGAGCTGGACCCGCCCATGCCCGTGGCCGAGGCCTTGGGCCCCCAGCCCGGCGGCCTGCCGGGCGGCGTCATGGCGCCGCTGCTGGCCGACCGGCTGGGGCTGGACCAAGGCGACGTCTTCCGCCTGGGCACCCAGGATTTCGTGCTGACCGCGCGGCTGGTGACCGAGCCGGATGCCGGATCGGCGGGCTTCGGCTTCGGTCCCCGCACCTTGGTCCTGCGCGAGGCCTTGGCCGACAGCCAGCTGCTGTCGCCGGGCACGCTGTTTGACAGCCGCTATCGCCTGATGCTGCCGCCGGGCGCGGATCCGCAGGCGCTGGTCGCGGATTGGCGCGCGGCATTTCCCGACAGCGGCGCGCGCTGGCGCGACAGCAGCCGGGGCGCGCCGGGGATCGAACGTTTCGTCGACCAGATCGGCGCCTTTCTGGTGCTGGTCGGGCTGACCGGGCTGGCGGTGGGGGGCGTGGGCATATCCGCCGCCGTGCGCGCCCATCTGGCCCGCAAGACCGAGACCATCGCCGTGTTGAAGACCCTGGGCGCGTCGGGCGGGCTGATCCTGCAGGTCTATCTGCTGCAGATCGGGGCGGTCGTGGTCATGGGCATCGCCGCCGGGCTGGTGATCGGCGCGGCGCTGCCCTTGGCGCTGGCGCCGGTCCTGTCGGCGCATCTGCCGGTGCCGGCGGTCTTCGCCCCCTATCCCGGCCCCTTGGCCGAGGCGGCGGTCTATGGCCTGCTGACGGCCTTCGTCTTTACCCTGTGGCCCTTGGCGCGGTCGCGGCGCATCCGCCCCGCCACCCTGTTCCGCGATCTGGAGGGCGAGGGCGGCTGGCCCGGCCCGGTCTTTCTGGCGCTGATCCTGGGGGCGGTGGCGCTGCTGGTGGGGCTGGCGGCCTGGCTGTCGGGGCTGTGGGTGCTGACCCTGTCGGTGGCGGGGGGCGTGCTGGCGGCCTTTCTGGTCCTGACCCTGGCCGCGCTGCTGGTGCGGCGCGTGGCGCGGGCGGCGGCGCGGTCGCGCGCGGTGCGGGGCCGGCCCGCATGGCGGCTGGCGCTGTCGGCCATCGGCGGCCCCCGGCAGGAGGCGCTGTCGGTGATCCTGTCGCTCGGGCTGGGGCTGACGGTTCTGTCGGCGGTGGGCCAGGTCGAATCGAACCTGCGCCACGCCATCCAGGCCGAGCTGCCGGACCGCGCGCCCACCTATTTCTTTCTGGACATCCAGCCGGACCAGCTGGACGGGTTCCTGACGCGGCTGCGCGACGATCCGCTAGTTTCGGAGGTCGAGACGGCGCCGATGCTGCGCGGCATCCTGACCGGCATCAATGGCCGCCCCGCGCGCGAGGTCGCGGGCGATCACTGGGTGCTGCGCGGCGATCGCGGAGTGACCTATGCCGACCAGCCGCCGCCGGGCACGACCATCACCGACGGCGCATGGTGGGATGCCGATCACGACGGCCCGCCCGTGGTCAGCCTGTCATCCGAGGTCGCGCGCGAGATCGGCATCGGCCCGGGCGACACGCTGACCGTCAATATCCTGGGCCGCGACATCACCGCGACCATCGCGAACCTGCGCGAGGTCGATTTCAGCGATGCGGGGATCGGCTTCGTCATGGCGCTGAACACCGGCGCGCTGCAGGGCGCGCCCCATACCCATATCGCGACCGTCCATGCCGAACCCGCCGCCGAGGCCGCGATCCTGCGCGATCTGGGCAGCCGCTATCCCAACATCACCGCCGTGCCCGTGCGCGAGGTGATCGACCAGGCGGCCGACACCCTGTCGGGCATCGCCGCGGCGATTGCCTGGGCGGCCTCGGCGACCTTGGTGACGGGGGTGGTGGTGCTGATCGGGGCGGCGGCCGCGGGCGAACGCGCGCGCGTCTTCGAGGCGGCGATCCTCAAGACCTTGGGCGCGACACGGGGGCGCGTGCTGGCCAGCTTCGCGCTGCGATCGGCTCTGCTGGGACTTGCCGCGGGCGCCGTGGCGCTGCTGGGCGGGGTTCTAGCGGGATGGGCCGTCTCGACCCGGGTGATGGAGGTCGCCTTCCGCCTGGACCTGCCGATCGCGGTGGCGATCGTTCTGGGCGGGGTGGTGGCGACGCTGGCCACAGGGCTCATCTTTGCCATGCGGCCCTTGGCGGCGCGCCCGGCCCGCGTGCTGCGGGCCCAAGACTGACGCCGCGGGGGATCAGAAGATCAGCGACAGGATGCCGATGACGACCAGCAGGCCGATGAGGAAGATGATGCCGGCGACGCTGCCGAGAAACCTGAACATGAGCGAACTCCTTGATGCGATTGTCGATGTGATTGCGTCAGGGTAACGGATCCGCGATCCGATCGTTCCGGCCCATGGGGAAAAGAAGGGAGTGAGGGGTCGCGCGGGTGACGCGCTCCAAGCCGGTCCGGTCAAGCGGTTTCATCTTGGCATTGCACATGCTGCATGACTTTGGCACATATTGATGCACAGTTCGGAGGTTCACGGCTTGGTCTGTTCCGGATGACCCGTCTGATCACACTTCCGTAGCCTCATTGACCTTACGCGCACCGCGCCGACACTATCGGACCGCGAATGGGGAGAACAGCGTCATGAAAATCTTCGTCCCGATCCTGATGACCACCCTGGGCCTCGCCGCCCCCGGATTTGCCCAGCATGCCGCAGACCACAGCGATCACGGCGCGGCGCATATGGATCACGCTGGCCACGGAGAGATGGCAGAGGCACAGCCAGGGGACACGCCGTCTACCATCGCCTATCGCGATGCCATGGCGGAAATGCACGACGAGATGAACATCGACTACAGCGGTGACGCCGATATCGACTTCATGCGCGGGATGATCCCGCATCATCAGGGCGCCATCGACATGGCACGGATCGTTCTCGAGCATGGGTCCGATCCGGAGGTCCGCGCCTTGGCCGAAGACGTCATCGAGGCGCAGGAGGCTGAGATCGAGATGATGGAGGCCTGGCTGGCCGAACGCGACAGTTGATCCGACATCGAGACATGCGATGAATGCGGCCCCGTCACGGCCGCTTTTGCTTACGGTTTTTGCGGGATGATCCCCGGGATACCGTTCAGCGCCTTGGCCAGCCGATCACGCGCGGCCAGGCCCCGTCTTGAGATCCTCGACCGTCTGTCTCTTTCGTCATTTTGCCACTGTCTTAGGCTCCAGACCCATTGATCTTACGGTCTTTGCATGATTCAGGCTCCTCAAGGAGACCTGATCGATGAGTAATCTTTACTGGCTGAGCGACGCCCAAATGGAGCGTCTGAAACCGTTCTTTCCCAAGTGCCATGGCAAGCCCCGGGTCGATGATCGTCGCGTTCTCAGCGGCATAATTTTCATCAATCGTAATGGGTTGCGGTGGTGTGACGCGCCGAAGGAATACGGCCCGGCCAAAACCCTCTACAACCGCTGGAAGCGCTGGAGCGATAACGGGGTTTTTGCCCGGATCATGGTCGGCCTTGCCGCCGAGAGCGCCGAGCACAAGACGATCATGAATGACGCGACCTATCTCACGGCACACCGCACGGCCTCGAGCCTTGGGGTGAAAAAGGGGGGCGCGGGCGCCAGATCGGGCGCACCAAAGGCGGTATGAACACCAAGTTGCACGCTGTCGCCGATGCGAAGGGGCGGCCGATCGGGTTCTTCATGTCGGCCGGCCAGGTTAGCGATTACACCGGCGCGGCGGCGCTGCTGGGCAGCCTGCCGAAGGCTGAGTGGCTTCTGGCCGACAGGGGCTACGATGCTGACTGGTTCAGAGACGCTTTGAAAGACAAGGGGATAAAGGTTTGCATCCCCGGACGGAGGTCCCGCAAGAAGGTCGTCAAATACGACAAGCGGCGTTACAAAAGGCGTAACCGCATCGAAATCATGTTCGGACGTCTGAAGGACTGGAGGCGCGTCGCAACCCGTTATGACCGCTGCCCGGAAACGTTCTTCTCAGCGATCATGCTCGCCGCAACCGTCTTGTTCTGGCTGTGAAACTTAATGAGTCTGGAGCCTAGGGTTCGATGGAGGAAAAAACTGTCCGATGGACCGTTTCGCCCGAGAACGGAACACGAAGCTGCATGCCGTCACCGATGCGGAAGGCCGTCCCATCCAGTTCTTCATATCGGCAAGCGCGCAGGTTCATCCGCGCGGCGCGCGCCGAGGATCCGCGTTTGGTGGCCGAGATCGTGACCGAGGCGGGGACCGACAGGATCATGCCAGAGCCAACTCAGGTTGCACCGAAGGCCGATCGGAACAACGATGGCAGAAAGCCGATCCCACGGACCTAAAGAATATAAAAATCGCTTATCCGGGCCTGCTGCGCGAGCTGCTGCTGGCATCCGGCTCGGCGCACTACCGGGTGCGGGTCGAAGGCGACAAGGCGCATCGCATTCCCCCTGTCGACCACGCCGGATCACCCCCAGTTTGTCAAGATCTATCTGGCAGCGCGTGTTGGGGTGAAGCGCGACCCCGCGGCGGCGGCAGAGGATAGGGCGTTCGCGGGTCTGTCGGACGGCTGGCAGGCAAGCATCTCGCGGCATTGGAACGGGCCGTAGGACGCGGCGCGACATCGCCGCTGACCCTGAAGAAGCGCCTATCGGTCATGAAGATCATGACCGCCAAGCATGCTGACTATGCCATGGAGGTCCCGACCGCCAAACTGGTCGAGGTGTGGGGTCAATCCTGCAATCGGCATTTCGCGAATTGACCGCGGCGGCGTCGGGGCGGCGCCCTGGACAGCAGGCGACCTGCGCAAGTATCGCGACCACCATAAACCGGGCATCACCGCGCATTGTCCCTGCCACTGTTTATGTTCACCGCCTTTCGTATTTTGGACGCTTTGCGCCTCGGCCGCAGGCATTAAGCCTTGGTCGAAGGGGTCCGGGCCCTCAGCTGGACGCCCACCAAGCGCGGTTCGGCCACAGTCTTGATCCCGATGATGCCGCCGCTGTATTAGGCAAACCGTGCCGTAACGTTCATCGGCGAAACGTACCTAATGAACAAGTAAGGAAAACCCTTCGCGACCTCCGACTTTCTCGGTCAAATGTCTCGGCGCCAGTCCCGCGAGGAAGGCTTGGACAACCGATCCTCTCACGGCGTCCGCAAGGCCGCGGGGCATCTGCTTGCACAAGAAGGGTGCAGTCAAAACCAGATCATGACCGTGCATGGCCATACGCAGGCCAGGACCTCCGAGGTCTATACAAGGGAGTCGAACGCAGGCGCATGGCCTGGGATGCGATGACGGCTTTGGAGAGCATGGACTGGTAAAGTGTCCCATGGCCTACTCCGACGTGCGACAAAAAAGCAGTTACCGCACTGAAATAGCATAGTTTTTTATGAATTATTGGAGCGGGTGACGGGAATCGAACCCGTGTCTCTAGCTTGGAAGGCTAGGGTCTTACCATTACACAACACCCGCGCTGACACCCTCTATAGGCCCCCCGCGCGGCGGGTTCAAGCACCGCTCTGGCGCCGGGGGGCGAAGAAATCGCGCAGCAGCGCCCCGGCCTCGGGCGCGGCCAGCCCGTCATAGACCTGCGGCCGGTGATGGCACTGGGGATGCGCAAAGACCCGCGCCCCATGCGCCACGCCCCCCATGCGCGGATCGCCCGCCCCGTAATAGAGCCGCGCGATCCGCGCCGCGGAGATCGCCCCCGCGCACATCGGGCAGGGCTCCAGCGTCACCCACAGGTCATGGCCGGGCAGGCGTTCGGACCCCGCCGCCCGGCAGGCCGCGCGCAGGGCCAGGATCTCGGCATGGGCGGTGGGGTCCGACAGCTCGCGCGTGCGGTTGCCTGCCGCGGCCACGATCCGGCCCGTGGGGTCCACGACCACGGCACCCACCGGCACCTCGCCGCGCAGGGCGGCAGCCCGCGCCTCGGCCAGGGCCTGCTGCATGAAGGATGTGAACCGCGTCATGCCGTCTTGTGGCCCGACTGCGCCCGGCCTGCAAGCGAATGGGGGCTTTTCGGACGGGGGCAAAGGGCGTAAGCCTCGGTCTTTGCCCCGCAGCGATGCGAAGGAGATGCGCATGACCGATGACACGAAACGCCCCGACGGGGCCGCCGATACAGGCAAGGACCGGATCGCCAAGGTGATCGCCCGGGCGGGCTTGGCCAGCAGGCGCGAGGCCGAACGCCTGATCATCGAGGGCCGCGTCTCGGTGAACGGCACCAGGATCGACAGCCCGGCGCTGGACGTCTCGCCCCGCGACCGGATCACGGTCGACGGCAAGAAGCTGGACGACCCGCAGGAGACGCGGCTCTGGCTCTATTACAAACCGCTTGGGCTGATCACGTCGGAATCCGACGAAAAGGGCCGCCAGACGGTCTTTGACGCGCTGCCGCGCGACCTGCCGCGGGTGATGACCGTGGGGCGGCTGGACCTGAATTCCGAAGGCCTGCTGCTGCTGACCAATGACGGCGAGCTGAAGCGGCGGCTGGAGCTGCCCTCGACCGGCTGGCTGCGGCGCTATCGGGTGCGGGTGAACGGCACGCCCTCGGACATGACCTTCGACCCGCTGCGCCGCGGCGTGACCATCGAGGGCGAGGATTTCGCGCCGATGGAGATCAAGCTGGACAGCCAGCAGGGCGCGAATGCCTGGCTGACCGTCGGCATCCGCGAGGGCAAGAACCGCGAGATCCGCCGCGCCATGGCCCATGTCGGGCTGCAGGTGAACCGGCTGATCCGCATCGGCTATGGTCCGTTCAAGCTGACCGGGATGGACAAGAACGAGGTCGTCGAGATCAAGCGCAAGGTCATGCGCGACCAGCTGGGCGGCCTGCTGACAGGCGAGGTCGAGGACAAGGCCCGCCCGATGCGCCCCCGCGGCGCGGCGGGCGAACGCGACGGCGCGCCCTTCGCCCGGCGCGAGGGCGGCGCCTTCGGCCGCCGCGACGGCGCCCGCCCCGCGCGCGAGGACGGCGACCGCCCGGCGCGCAGCTTCGCCCCGCGCGGCGATGGGCCCCGTGATGGTGCGCGTGAGGGGACGCGTGATGGGGACCGCCCGCGCTTCGCGGGCAAGCCGGGCGAATCCCGCAAGCCCTTCGGCGCCCCGCGCGGCGAGGGCGACGGCCCGCGCAAGCCGCGGACCGAAGGGGGCCGCAAGTCCTTTGCCGCCCGTGGCGACGCACCGGAAGGCGGGCGCAAGCCCTTCGCCGCGCGGGGTGATGCGCCCGAGGGCCCCCGCAAGCCCTTTGGCAAGCCGCGCCCCGGCGGGTCCGAGGGCGGGCGCAAGTCCTTCGGCGCGGGCGGGCCGGGCAAGCCCAAGGGACCGCGTCCCGACGGCCCCAAGGGTTCCCGGGGCGACGGCCCCAAGGGCGCGCGCCCGGATGGTGCCCGCGGGCCGCGGCCGGACGGGCCGCGCAACGGTCCCGGCGGCAACGGCCCCGGCGGCAGGGGTCCGGGGGGCAAGGGTTCGGGCCGCAGCGGGCCGCCCGCGAAGGGCGGCAAGCCGCGCCGTCCCTGATCGTGTCGGGATAGCATGGGGCCGGACCTGGCGCAGGTCCGGCCCTTGTCATGTCTTCACTTGGTCAGGATCAGCTTTCCCGCGCGGGTGATGCGCAGCTGATAGACTTGTTCGTCCAGGACGATCAGCGCCTGGTTGCCCCCGCGGGTCAGCTGGGTCGCGTCATGCTGGGGGATGCGGGCCAGGATCGAGGTTCCCGGACGGGTGAAATCGGCGGGTCGCGTGGCGGTCATGGTCAACCTCTCTGGGGTGGCAAAGATGATGCCCCTAAGCTGACAAATTGATTCAGGTTTGTCAAAGTAAATTAGTCAGGAATCTGCGCCGGGCGGAGTCCCGCAGTCGCGGCGACCCGCCGGGGGCCGCCGCGATGGGCGTCATGGAAAGCGTTCAGGGGGGCGTCATTCGCCCTGCAGGCAGTCGATCAGCGTGTCGGCCATGGCGGTCAGCACGGCCTCGTACTGGCCGGCGCCGGGTTCCAGCGCGCCGCCCTCGGGGCTCAGCTCGCCGCCGAGGCGGACGTCGCTGCCCTCGACCACGGTGCCGATCAGCGTGTCGTCATGCGCATATTCGGGAAAGGCGCAGACGGCGCCGGAATCCACGACCTGGGCACGGATCGCCTCGATCCGAGCGGCCGAGGGAGTCGAGGCATCCCCGAGCGAGACCGGGATCGCGGGGCTGAGGCCGTAATGGTCGGTGAAGTAGCCATAGGCGTCGTGGAAGACGACGAAGCGCTGGTCGGCGAAGGGGGCCAGCCGCTCGCGCAGATCGGCATCCAGCGCGGCGATGCGCTCGGCCGTGGCATCGGCGTTGGCGCGATAGGTCTCGGCATTCTCGGGATCCTGTTCCGACAGCTGCGCGGCGATGGCCTGCAGCCACGGCCCCGCATTGGCCGGGCTGAGCCAGGCATGGGGATCGGTGCCGGTGTGATCGTGGTCATGATCATGCGCGTGATCGTGGTCGTGCCCATGGTCAAGGCTGTGGTCATGAGCGTGGTCGTGGTCGTGGTCGTGCCCGTGATCGTGGTCACGGTCGTGCCCGTGCCCATGGTCATGCCCATGGTCATGCCCGTGATCATGCCCGTGATCTTGATCGTGCCCATGGTCATGATCGCCGTCCTCGGCATAGCTGCGCAGACGGGTGCCCTCGACCTCCAGCAGACGCAGCTGGTCGCCGCGGCCTAGATTGGTGGCGGCGCGGGCCAGCCAGGGGGTCAGCTCCGGCCCGGTCCAGACGACCAGATCCGCCGATTGCAGCGCCTGCGCGTCGGACGGGCGCATCTGGTAGTGATGCGCGCTGGCGCCCGAGGGCAGCAGCACGCGGACCTCGCCCAGATCGCCCATCACGTCCTGGACCAGGGCGCCGGTGGGCACGATGTCGGCGACCACCTGCGGGGCGGCAAGGGCGGGGGCGGCCATCAGCGTCAGGATGGCGGCGACGGATGCAGAGCTGCGCATCGGGTTCTCCTTCGGGTCGGTGCGGGTTTGTTGCGATGGCGGGGTTGTCCGTGTTACACGGTAACAAGTCAACCGGACAAGTTATATGATAACACGAGCCGTGAAGGAACGCCGTGACCCAGCCCGACACGCAGCCTGACGATCGCATCGCCGCGACCTTCGCCCCCCATGACCATCGTGAATGCGCCCATCGCGCCCTGGACGAGGCAGCCGCACGGCTGGCCGATCAGGGCGCGCGGCTGACCCCGGTGCGCCGCCGCACGCTGGAGATCCTGCTGGAGAGCCACCGCGCCATGGGCGCCTATGAGGTGCTGGACCGCTTGGCGGCCGAGGGCTTCGGGCGCCAGCCGCCGGTCGCCTATCGGGCGCTGGAGTTTCTGGTGACGCATGGGCTGGCGCATCGGCTGCAACGGCTGAACGCCTTTGCGGCATGCCTGCATCCGGGCCATGACCACCAGCCGGCCTTCCTGATCTGCCGCAGCTGCGACAAGGTGGCCGAGGCCGCCGCGGCCCCGGTGCGCGACAGCCTGCAGACGGTGGCGGGCCAAGGTGGGTTCCGCGTCGAACGCGCGACGATCGAGGCGCTCGGCCTCTGCGCGACCTGCGCGGCCGAGGGGCAGGAATGACGGCGCTGATCCGGTCGCAGGACCTGACCATCCACCGGCCCGGCACCTCCGAGCCGGTGCTGTCCCATGTCGATTTCCGCATCCAGCCGGGCGAGATCGTGACCGTGGTCGGGCCGAACGGCTCGGGCAAGTCGTCGCTGATCCGGGCGCTGCTGGGGCATGTGCCCTTGGCGCGCGGGCGGGTGGACCGGCGGGCGGGGCTGCGCATCGGCTATGTCCCGCAGCGGGTCCAGCTGGACACGGCGATCCCGATGACGGTGCGGCGGTTCCTGTCGCTGCCGCGTCGGGTGCCGGACGACCAGGCGCAGGCGGCGCTGGCGCGGACCGGGGTGCCGGGCCTGGGCGCGCGCCAGCTGACCCAGCTGTCGGGCGGCCAGTTCCAGCGCGTGCTGCTGGCGCGTGCGCTGCTGTCGGACCCGCATCTGCTGGTCCTGGACGAGCCGACGCAGGGGCTGGACCAGCCGGGCATCGTCGCCTTCTATCGCCTGATCGAGGATGTGCGCCGCCAGACCGGCGCCGCGGTCCTGATGGTCAGCCACGACCTGCTGGTGGTCATGCGGTCCTCGGACCGGGTGATCTGCCTGAACGGGCATGTCTGCTGCGAGGGCACGCCCCAGCATGTCAGCACCGCGCCCGAATACCGCGCGCTGTTCGGGGCGGGGGCGGAGGGGACGCTGGCGCTTTATCGGCACGATCACGACCACCATCACGACCTGGCGGGCCCCGAGGCGGACCACCTGCACGGGCCGGGCTGCACCCACGGCCATTCCCCGACCGCACATTGAGGCAGGCACATGCTGGACGATTTCTTCTTCCGCGCCATTCTGGCGGGGCTGGGTGTGGCGCTGGTGGCGGGGCCTTTGGGCAGCTTCGTCGTGTGGCGGCGCATGGCCTATTTCGGGGATTCGACCGCCCATGCGGCGATCCTGGGGGTGGCGATGGCGCTGGCCTTCGACATCTCGATCTATGCGGGCACGCTGGCGGTGGCCACGGCGATGGCGGTCCTGGTCTCGGCCCTGGTGTCGCGGGGCCAGGCGATGGACACGATGCTGGGGGTGCTGTCGCATTCCGCGCTGGCGGTGGGCCTGGTGGCGATCAGCTTCGTGCCCTCGGCGCGGTCGGACCTGACCAGCTATCTGTTCGGCGACATCCTGGCGGTGGGGCGGTCGGACCTGGTGCTGATCTGGACGGGGGCGGCGGTGGTCCTGGCCATGCTGATCCTGCGCTGGCAGCGGCTGGTCACCAGCAGCCTGAACGAGGAACTGGCCATGGCCGCGGGCATCGACCCGCGGCTGGAGCGTCTGGCCCTGTCCCTGGCCTTGGCGATCACCGTCGCCCTGGCGATTCGAGTGGTGGGGTCGCTGCTGATATCGGCCCTGCTGATCGTGCCGGCGGCGGCCGCGCGCGGATGGGCGCGCACGCCCGAGCGGATGGCCGCCGCCGCGACGCTGATCGCGGGATTGTCGGTTGTGTCCGGCCTGTGGGCCAGCCTTCGGCTGGACACGCCGGCAGGTCCCTCGATTGTGACCGCGGCGGCGATATTTTTCGTCCTGTCCCAAGGACTTCGCCGGGCCTAGTGCCAAATTGCCACAGGTTTTCCGGGGCTTCGCGGGGCTTGGAACGAAGCGCCGAAACAGGTGTTGGCCAATATGCAACAGTGACCGCGGACCCACGGTGGAATCAAATCAATGCAGCTTTTCAAGAGTTCGGGTTTGTGTAACTGTCGCACCGATGTTGCCGGAAACGGCAGCCGTCAATCGAAACGGAGCATGATCATGACCAAATTCGCTACCTTCGCGGCCGCCCTCGGCCTGACCACGACCTCGGCTCTGGCCGGTGGCTTCGTCGCCCCCGTCGTGGAAGTCGAGCCGGTGATCGTTGAAGAACGTCCCGCATCGACCAACGCTGGCCTGGTCGTCCCGGCCCTGCTGCTGCTGGGCGTCATCGCCGCCGTCGCTTCGGACAGCGACGACAGCTGATATCGGAACGGATCGCCGCAAGGCGGTCTGATCCAGGGGGGGTTGGCCCATCCGGCCAGCCCCTTTTTTCATGCCCGGATCCGTGATCGGACCTTCCGGGCGGACATGAAAAAACCGGCCCCCGCAAGGGGCCGGTTTTTCGCGTTCCGGGGGCGGGGCGGTCAGGGCCGCAGCGTCTGCACCGTGACATAGCCCAGGCCCGGGCCGATCCATTGCCGCGACACGGGGATCTGGCCGCCTTGGACCAGATAGTTGTTCTGGAAGCTCGTGCCATGGCCCTGACAGCTTTCCACGATCACGCCGGGATTGGGACCGGGCGCGGTGGTGCAGGCGAATTGCAGCGGCCGTTCCAGCCCGTCGCCGCCGAAATAGCGCATGACCCGCGTGCCGCTGCCCGCCTGACCGCTGCGGATCAGCGCCTCGGTCCCCGGCTCGGCCACCGACAGGTCCGATCCCAGGCCGCGCGTGCCCACCAGCATCCCGTCGCGCAGGATCAGCGCCTCCTGCGAGGGGGTCATGTAGGTGCGCATCGACCCGTTCTGGCCGGTCATCGCCATGATCTGGTTGCGGCCCAGGGATTCGAACCCGGCCTGGATCAGCGGGCCGGGATTGACGCGCAGCGCCTCGGCGGCGGCCTCCTCGGGGCTGCGGGCGGGGGCCGGGGCCTCCGCGCGCCGTGCGGTGACGGCCTGGGTCGCGGTCTGGGCCAGGATGGCCAGCGGGCCGCCGCCACCTTCGTCGGCGCTGCTGTTCCCGCAGGCGGCCAGCCCGGCCAGCGCGGCCATGCAGGCCACGGTCTTGATCGCGCGCATGTCGAACGCCCCCGTCATCGCCAGAACCTCCCCCAGCCTTCATAGAGATCGACCGTATGCGCCCCGCGCACCCGGTCATAGAGCTGCCCGTTCACGTTCACCCGCGACCCGCCGTCGCGCGACAGCGACCGGATGTTGGTCGAGACGCGGTCCCGCGACGGCTGGCCCGTGGCCCAGCCAAGCGGGATGGACAGGGTCACGCCCTTGTCAAAGCTGCCCTCGCCGAATTCCTCGGCCGAGAGGTCGGTCTTGGTGGCATAGGCCCCCACGCGCCAGCCATTGGCGAATTCGCGCGCCACCGTCACCGTCGCGCCGACATCGCCCGCCAGATACTGGCCCACATCCAGCTGGGCGGTGAAGCCCTGGCGGAATTCGTAATAGGCCGAGACATGGCCGGTCGTGACCTCGTAGTCGCGGAAATCCAGCAGCTGGTCGAAATCGCGCTTGCGCACGCGGTTGATCTCGGCCCCGAAGCCCAGGGGCGATGTCGCGGGCTTCCACAGCGCCTCGGCCGAGACGCCGCCATAGGCGCGTTCCAGCAGGCCCACGGTCACCCGGGTATAGACCGCGTCCGAGGGCTTGGCATACCAGGCCAGCGTGGCCTCGGGGATGACGGGGCTGAAATTGCCCGTATACATCCGCGTGTCGGACCGCACGCGCGGCACGCCTTCGGGCGTGGTCTCCAGCTCGGGGCGGGATTCGTATTCCTCGGGGCTGAAATACTGGCCGCGCTGGCCGGGGATGCCGGGGCCGCGCTGGCCGATATCACCGAAGGCGCGCTGGCGCAGCGCGCCGGTGGCGATCAGGCCGGGCATGATCTCGTAGCTGGCGCGGGCCTCGGCGCCGGCCTCATGGGTGACCCCGTCCTCGGCGTCGAAGATGCCGATCTCGACATAGGGTTTCAGCGACCAGCGAAAGCGCGGATAGGCGTCGGGCGTCTGGACCAGCCCCGCGACATTGGCGGATGCGTCGGTCAGGGTCGACGCGGCGGCGATGCGCCCGGCCTCGGTGTTCTCCAGCCGCTCGATATCGCTGCGGCGCAGGGTGACCGAGGATGTGGGCATCCCGTCGCTGGTCGAGGTGATGACGAAGGTTTCGACCGATGCGGGCAGGGCGCGGGTCATCAGGCGCGCGGTGCGGCCGATGGCCTGCGGCTGGTTGATGAAACGCTGGTTGCGCAGCCGCACCTCGGCCCGGGTCGCGGTCAGGACCATGCTTTCCAGGACCTGGCCCTCGGCGGCCATGGCGTCGGACAGCGCGCGCTGGATGGCGGGCTGGGCGGTCGGGTCCTGGGACCAGGCGCCGGACCAGCCCTCCGGGTCCTGGGCGGGGGCGGGGCGGGGCCGCACCGGGGCGGGCGCGCGTTCTAGTCCCGAGGGGAAGGCCGCGTCGCGCGGGTTCAGCGCGATGGTCAGTTGCGCGCCCACCGTGTCGCCGCCGATCGTGTAGACGCCGACCTCGTAATTCCGGCCCACGTGATAGTTCGCGCCGAAATTCAGCCGACTGGAGGGTTCGGACCCCTGCTGGAATTCGCTCCCGTCCGAATAGCGGGCGCGGTAAATGTCGTTGGAATATTCCGCGACCAGGTTCAGCCGGTCATTGACCTGCCAGCTGACCGAGCCGAAGGGCCGCGCGCCACCACTGAACCACTGGTCGACATTGGGCGTGCCGCCTTGATCGCCTGAATTGATGACCCGCGGGCGGCCCGCCAGCACGCCCCAGCCGAGGCCCAACGAGGCGCGGACAGTTGGCGTCACGTTGCGCGTGGCCACGACATATTCGCCCGAATAGACGCCGGTCCCCAGGAAATCCTGCAGGCCCACCGCGACGGCGGGGCGCCAGCCATCCTCGTCCACCACCTGATAGCGCAGATCGGCCGAGCGGTCCGAGATGAACCCCTCCTGCCGGAAATCCTGGATCCCGTCCACGCGGCCATAGCGCAGCACCGTGGTCAGCCCCGGCAGCGCCTGGAAGAACACGTTGCCCCGGCGCGCGTATTCCGACAGCGACACGGTCGCGCCCAGGCTGCCATCGGGCAGGGTCTCGGCGGTGGGGGTGTCCACGCCGCCCGGCAGGCCATAGCTGGACATGTTGCGCGCCAGCATCGGGTCGGCGACCGCCACCCCCGCGCCGATGATCAGGGCTGCGGGAAGGGTCGTGGCCAGCAACTGGCGGGTCAGGCGCGATGGTCGCATCGGCGGTATCCTCTGGGGGCGGGCAGGATGGGCTGGCCGCCAAGTGGCAGGGATTGACGCGCGGATCGACACACGAATGCGTGACCCGCGCATCGGGGTCAGCCCGCCTGCGCGGGGGCGGCACCGGCCGCGGCCTGGGGCGCGTCCTGGGATGCAGCTTGGGGTGCGGTGGGCACCACGCCGGGCGCCGCGCAGCCGGTGCGGGTCTGGCCCGTCACCGTCAGCCGCGCGGTCAGCGGAAAGCGTTCGTCCGACATCGTGTCCTGACAGGGGGCGGCGCGCATGTTGACCACGAAGGGCCGCCCGTTCAGCACGCCGATATATTCGACGCCCCGGTCGAAGACCAGGCGGTTCACCTGGATCTGGCGGCCGTTCGGCGTGTCGGGCGTGCGGTATGTGGCGGTGTTGCCGCTGATCTGGACGTTCCAGTCAGGCTCGTTCCCGCGGGCCACGAAGGCGGTCGCGCGATAGGTCAGCGGCTCGGCGGTGGACAGGGCGCGCGGCGGCTCGGCCCCGGTCTCGATCGGTTCCACCAGGGGCGAGACGGCGGGCGGGCGCGGACCCTCGGGCTGGGCGGGCTGTGCCTCCTCGGTGCGGTCCAGGCCCACGCCGCGGCGCAGGTCGGTCATCGCCTCGCTGTCGCAGGCGGCCAAGGGCAGGGTCAGCAGGGCAAGCATCGCAAGACGGGCGGAAGGACGGGCGGACATGGGGCTTTTGCCTTCTGGTTCGGTCGGGATCACTGTCACGCAAGGGTTATCAACCCGCCGCCCCCGGAGCAAGCGCCGCGCCCCGCGCCCGCGCGTGTGGGCAGGCGCCCGCCTGAACCGCACAGGCCGGTCCGATTCTTGATAAATGTTTGTTACGGTGGCGATTTCCTGCCTTTGGCCAGGGTATTCGTTGGACAGCACTTGCAAGGAGTGAAAGTATGGTAGGCGACAGAAAAGGGAGGATGCGTGATGAGCTTCGTCGACCTGGCACGGACAGCGCATGCGCCCTTGGGCGATGCACGCTTCCGGTGGGACGACACCATCATGGGCAGCCGCATCCGCGCCTTCGACTGGTCCCGCACCTCGCTCGGCCCGATGGAGGGCTGGTCGCCCGCCCTGCGCGCCGCGGTGCGGATGATGGTCGCGCAGGGGCATGCCGCATCCATGTTCTGGGGGCCGGACCTCGTCATGCTCTATAATGACGGCTACATGTCCGTGCTGGGCGGCAAGGAGGAACAGGCCCTGGGCCAGCCCTTCCGCCGCATCTGGGCGGATGTCTGGCACGATGTCGAACCCATGGTCGAACGCACCCTGGCCGGATACAGCACCCGGACCGAGGAGATGCGCCTGGTCATGACCCGCAACGGGTTCGACGAGGAGACCTTCTGGACCTTCAGCTACACGCCGCTTTTCGACGACGACGAAAGCGTGGCGGGGCTGTTGAACATCACCGTCGACGTGACCGAGACCGTGACCGCAAGGCGCAACCAGCAGGTCATGCAGGAGGAGCTGCTGCACCGCATCAAGAACATCCTGGCGGTGACCTCGACGGTGGTCTCCTCCAGCCTGCGCAACGCCCGCACCATCCAGGAGGCGCGCGACACGGTGGGCGCGCGCATCATGGCGCTGGCCAAGGCCCAGGGGCTGTTCACGGGCCTGGGCGACAGCGCCGACATCGCCGATGTCATGGCCCGGTCGATCGGCGCGCATCTGGTGGGCAATGACCGCATCCGCCTGTCCGGCCCGCCCGTGCCGCTCAGCAGTCAGCAGGCCGTGGGCCTGTCCCTGGCGCTTTACGAGCTGGCGACCAATGCGGCCAAGCACGGCGCGCTGGCTGATGCGAACGGGATCGTGGACCTGACCTGGTCGCGCGAGGGCGATGTCTTTGCGCTGGACTGGCGAGAATCCGGCGGCGGGCCGGTCTCGCCCCCCACGCGGGAGGGGTTCGGATCGCGGTTGGTGAACATGATCGTGCCGGCCTATTTCGACGGCACCGGCCGGGCGGAGTTCCGGCCCTCGGGGCTGCATTACAGCCTGCGGGGCCAGCTGACCCCCTAGCAGTTGGGCACGTTCACGGCCAGGCCGCCAAGCGAGGTCTCCTTGTATTTCTCGGACATGTCGCGGCCGGTCTGGCGCATCGTCTCGATGGCGGCGTCCAGCGGCACGATGTGACTGCCGTCGCCGCGCAGCGCCAGGCTGGCCGCCGCGACCGCCTTGATCGCCCCCAGTCCGTTCCTTTCGATGCAGGGCACCTGCACCAGGCCCCGCACCGGGTCGCAGGTCATGCCCAGATGGTGTTCCAAGGCGATCTCGGCCGCGTTCTCGATCTGGCGCGGCGTGCCGCCCAGAACGGCGGCCAGGCCCGCGGCGGCCATGGCGCTGGCGCTGCCGACCTCGGCCTGACAGCCGCATTCCGCGCCCGAGATGCTGGCATTGTGCTTGATCAGCCCGCCCACCGCCGCCGCCGTCAGCAGGAAATCGGGCAGCGCGCGTTCGGATGCCCCCGGCACATGATCCAGCCAGTATCGGATCACCGCGGGCACGGTCCCCGCCGCGCCGTTGGTGGGGGCGGTCACGACCTGGCCGCCGGCGGCGTTTTCCTCGTTGACGGCCATGGCATAGGTGGACATCCAGTCATTCACCACATACGGCGCGGTCATGTTCAGGCCGCGTTCGGCGATCAGCTTGGCATGGATGCCCGGCGCCCGACGGCGCACGTTCAGCCCGCCGGGCAGGATCCCCTCGGTCGCAAGGCCCCGGTCCATGCAGTCGCGCATCGCCGTCCAGATCCGGGTCAGCCCGTCCGACAGTTCGGCGTTGGAGCGGAAGCACAGCTCGTTGGCCTCCTTCATCCGGGCGATGGACTTGCCGGACCGTTCGGCCATGTCCAGCATCTCGGCCGCGGTGGCAAAGGGGAAGGGCACGCTGGAGGAGGCGTCGCTGCGGTCCTGGCCCGCGCGAAGGGCCAGCTCCTCCTCGGTCAGCACGAAGCCGCCGCCGATGGAATAATAGACCTGCTGCAGGATCACGTCGCCCTGCGCGTCGGTGGCCGAGACGGTCATCCCGTTCGCATGGCCGGGCAGGCTGCGGTCGTAATCAAAGCGCAGGTCGCGGTCGGGGTCGAAGGCCAAGGGCCCCAGCCCCGGCGGGGTCAGCAGGCGGTCGCGGCGGTTCTCCTCCAGCACGCGCTCGGCGGTGTCGGGGTCCATCGCGGCGGGGGTCAGCCCCGCCAGCCCCAGGATCACCGCGCGGTCGGTCGCATGGCCCTTGCCGGTGAAGGCCAGGCTGCCATGCAGGCTGGCGCGCAGCCCATGGGCGCGGAAGGGCTGGACCCGCAGCAGGTCCAGAAACCGCGCCGCCGCGATCATCGGCCCCATCGTATGCGAGGATGACGGGCCGACCCCCAGCTTGAACAGATCGAAAACCGACAGAAACATGACTTCCCCCCTTGCATATGTCTGCCCATCCAATCACGACCCGCCCCTTGCCGCCACCGCCAAGCGCGACCATCCGGGGCATCGGATGCGACATCGGCCCGCTGGCGGGCCCGGCGCGAGGGGTGCTTAAACATGCCGCAGAGTGCCTGTATGATAGGCAGCGGCCCATCGCCTGCGAAATGGGCAGGCGCCGGGCCGGGTGCCGTTCTTGCGGGCGCGGCGCGGCAAGGTGAAGGAACAGGATATGCGATTGCCCGACCCGATCATTCTTGGCGACACGCCCTTGGGACCGCCGGTGTTTCTTGCACCCATGGCGGGAATCACCGACGTGCCCTTTCGCCGCGCCGTTGCGCGCTTCGGTGCGGGGCTGATGGTCAGCGAGATGGTCGCCTCGACCGAGATGGTGACGCCGCGCCCCTCGACCCGCGCGGCGGTGCGCGCCAAGGCCCTGACCGAAGGCGCGCTGCCCGTCAGCGTCCAGATCGCGGGCCGCGAGGCCGCCCCCATGGCCGAGACCGCCCGCATCGTCGAAGGCATGGGCGCGCGCATCATCGACATCAACATGGGCTGCCCGGCCAAGAAGGTCACGGGCGGGCTGTCCGGCGCGGCGCTGATGCGCGACCTGGATCACGCGATGAGCCTGGTCGATGCGGTGGTGGGCGCGGTCGCGGTGCCGGTGACGCTGAAGATGCGGTTGGGCTGGGACGATGATTGCCTGAACGCGGCCGATCTGTCGGCGCGGGCGCGCGATGCGGGGGTGGCGATGCTGACCGTGCATGGGCGCACGCGGGCGCAGTTCTACAAGGGCCGGGCGGATTGGTCCGCGATCCGGGCCGTGGCCGAGCTGGCCGCCCGCCCGCCGCTGGTCGCCAATGGCGACGTGACCGATGCCGACAGCGCCCGCGCGGCCTTGGCGGCGTCGGGGGCGGATGCGGTGATGGTCGGGCGCGGCGCGCAGGGGCGGCCCTGGATCCTGGCGCAGATCGCGCATCAGCTGTGGGGGACGCCCGCGCCGCAGGTTCCCCAAGGCGCCGCCTTGGCCGATCTGGTCGAGGAGCATTACGAGGACATCCTGGATTTCTATGGCGCCGATCTGGGCCTGCGCGTCGCGCGCAAGCATCTGGGCTGGTATGCGGATGCGGCCGATGCGCCCCTGCGCGACCAGATGCTGCGCGCGCCCAGCCCGGCCGAGACGGTCGCCCTGATCCGCCGGGCCTTTGCCGATGGCGCAGGGGTGGCCGCATGACCCATCCGCGCCCGCCTGGGTTCCGCGAGGCCCGGCCCGGTCCGGGCTGGGGGGCGCTGCCGCTGCCCGCGCTGATCCTGGATCGGGCGGGGCGCATCGCCGCGATGAACGACGCGGCCGAGATCTGGCTGAACATGTCGCGCAACTCGACCTTGGGGCGGGTTCTGCACGGGGACGAGCTGGGCGCACGGCTGCGCATCCAGCCCGACCTGACGGCCCTGCTGTCGCGGGTGCGCGCCAGCGACGAGGCGCTCTATCAGGCGCAGGTGCATTTCCAGATCGGCGACCGGGCGGGCGGCCATCACGCGCGCCGCGCCGCCGTCCATGCGGGGCCGGACGGCGATGGCGGCGTCACCCTGCTGATTGTGCCGCAGGACGATGACGGCATTCACCAGGCCCGCCATGTCCGCAGCGCCGCCCGCAGCGTCATCGGCATGGCCGAGATGCTGGCGCATGAGATCAAGAACCCCCTGGCGGGCATCCGCGGCGCCGCCCAGCTGATGGCGATGAACGCCACCCCCGAGGATCGCGAGATGGCCGACATGATCGTCAGCGAATCCCGCCGGATCGTGGCGCTCCTGGATCAGGTGGAGCGGTTCGGCGACACCTCGGCCCCGGATCTGGCGCCGGTCAATGTGCATGACGTGCTGGAACAGGTGCGCCGGTCGGCGCAGGTGGGCTTTGCCGCGGATGTGCAGATCGTCACGGATTACGACCCCTCGCTGCCGCCGGCGCTGGCGGATGCCGACCAGCTGACGCAGGTCTGCCTGAACCTGGTCAAGAACGCCGCCGAGGCGCTGGCCGGCAAGGCAGGCGGCACGATCCGCCTGCGCAGCCATTACGACCACACCCTGCGCCGCCCCCCCGACGAGGCCGACCCCACCGGCCGCCCGCTGCCCCTGCAGATCGAGATCGAGGATAACGGCCCCGGCTTTCCCCCCGCCATCGCCGACCAGGTCTTCGAGCCCTTCGTGTCGGGGCGCGAGAACGGCACCGGCCTGGGGCTGGCGCTGGTCAGCAAGATCATCACCGACCACGGCGCGCTGATCCGGGTGGACAGCCGCCCCGGTCGCACCGTGTTCCGCATTTCCCTGCCCAAGGCATAAGGACCAGACACCATGGACGGCACCGTTCTGATCGCCGATGACGACCGCACCATCCGCACCGTGCTGACGCAGGCGCTGACCCGCGCGGGGTGCCGGGTGCATGCCACGGGCAGCCTGGCGCAGCTGTCCAAATGGGTCGAGGAGGGGCGCGGCGATCTGGTCATCACCGATGTGATGATGCCCGACGGCAACGGCATCGACCGCATCCCCGCCATCCGCGAGGCGCGGCCCGACCTGCCGGTGATCGTGATCTCGGCCCAGAACACCATCGTCACCGCGATCCGCGCGACCGAGGCCGAGGCCTTCGAATATCTGCCCAAGCCCTTCGATCTGCCGGACCTGATGTCCAAGGCGGGCCAGGCCCTGTCGCGCCGTCCGCGCAAATCCGACCCGGTGCCCGAACCGCTGCCCGTCCCGCGCGAGGCGGCCGATCCCGCCATGCCGCTGATCGGCCACGCCCCCAGCATGCAGGCCCTGTTCCGCATGGTCGCCCGCGTGCTGAACGCCGATCTGCCCGTCATCATCGCGGGCGAGGCGGGGGTCGGCAAGACCACCATCGCGCGCAGCTTTCACGAGCTGTCCGACCGCCGCGACCGGGGGCTGGCGGTCCTGACATCCTCGGATGCGGGCGAGGAGGCGATCGCCCGCGCCGCCGACCGCGCCCGCGCCGGCACCATCGTGATCGAAAACCCCGCGGGCTTCGACGCCGCCGCCCAGGCCCGGCTGATCGGGTTGATCGAGGCGATGGAATCGGGCCCCGACCGCGCCCAGGCCCCGCGGGTCGTGGCCACGACCGGCCCGGACCCGCAGGCCGATGTGGCGGCGGGGCGGCTGCGATCGGATCTCTATTACCGGCTGGCGGGGGTGACGGTCAGCGTCCCGCCCCTGCGCGCCCGGGTGGACGACATCCTGCCTTTGGCCGCGCATCTGCTGGCGCGCGCCGCCGCGCAGGGCCTGCCCGACCGGGGCCTGTCCGACGATGCCAGCGCCATGCTGCGCGCCCATCCCTTTCCCGGCAATGTGCGCGAGCTGGAGAACATGATGCGCCGCCTGGCCCTGACCGCCAGCGGCACGGCCATCAGCGCCTCCGAGATGCGCGAGGCCTTGGCCCAGCAATCGGGCGGCCGCCTGCCCGGGCCCGCCCAGACCGCCGCCGCCCCCCATGCCCCCGAAAACGCCGCCGTCCTGCCCCTGCCGCAGGGGGGCGCGCGCCTGTCGGATTCGGTCGAGGCGCATCTGCAGCGCTATTTCGACCTGCATGGTGACGCGCTGCCGCCGCCGGGCCTTTACGACCGCATCCTGCGCGAGGTCGAACGCCCGCTGCTGCAGGTGGCGCTGGACGCGACCGGCGGAAACCAGCTGCGCTGCGCCGATCTGCTGGGGATCAACCGCAATACGCTGCGCAAGAAGCTGACCGAGCTGAATATCGAGGTGACACGGCGCCGCAAACTGATGTAAAACCGCCACAGGGGGCAGCGCCACGGACACGCGCCGCCCGCAGCAAAGCCGCGAAAGACGGCAGGTGGGGGTAATGGCAGGCCTTGCGACGGGGCTCAGCTGGGACAGGCTGGCCCGTATCAGATTGCCGCGGCAATGGCGCGGTTTCCTGACCTGGGGGATCGTCTCGACCGGCCTGGTGCTGGCCGTGGCGACGCTGGCGGTCATGGGACCCTTTGGCCGGGGCATGCAGAGCCAGGCGCTGCGCGTCGTGCTGCTGGCCGACCTGGCCTATCTGATCGTGCTGATCGGATTCATCCTGGCGCGCATGGCGCGGCTGATATCGGCCCGGCGCAGCACGTCGCCCGCATCGCGCCTGCATGCCCGGCTGGTCGCGGTCTTCGGCGGGCTGGCCTTGGTGCCCACGGTGCTGGTCGCGCTGTTCGCGGGGTTTCTGGTCAATATCGGGCTGGAGGGGTGGTTTTCCGACCGCGTCCAGCAGGTCGTCACCACGTCCCAGGCCGCGGCCGAGGCCTATCACGCCGAACATCGGGGCGATCTGACCCAGGATGCCCGCGCGCTGGCGGCCGTGCTGACCCAGGCCGGACGCGCCAATCCCCTGATCGAGGATGGCGAGATGCGCCAGCTGCTGGCCCAAGGCCAGTCCCTGATCCAGCGCGGCCTGCGCGAGGCCTATATCATCAACGGCGCGGGCGAGATCCGCGCGCGGGGCGAACGCAGCTATCTGTTCTGGTTCGAGGCCCCCAGCCCCGAACAGCTGGACGAGGCCCAGTCCGAAGGCATCGTGCTGATCGAGGATTGGGAAAACGACGAATTCCGTGCCCTGGTCGCCCTGCCGCCCTTGGCGGACCGCTACCTCTATGTGACGCGGGACGTGGATGGCAGCCTGCTGGGCCTGCTGGACGACACCCGCGCCACGGTCGGCGATTATCGCCAGTTGGAGGAGATGCGCGCCCAAGTGCTGCTGGAATTCTCGCTGGTCTATCTGGGGTTCGCGCTGCTGCTGGTCTCTGGCGCGATCTGGCTGGGGCTGTGGTTCGCGTCGCGCCTGTCGCGGCCCATCGGCCTCTTGGCGCAGGCGACGGACCGGGTGGGGCGGGGCGATCTGGACGTGCAGGTCCCCGAACCCCGCACCGGGGACGAGATCCAGACCCTGGGCCTGGCCTTCAACCGCATGACCCGCCAGCTGAAGACGCAGCGCGCCGAACTGATCGAGAGCTATCGCGTCTCGGACGGGCAAAGGCGGCTTTTCGACAATGTGCTGACCTCGGTCACCTCCGGGGTGATCGGGCTGGACGCGGCCGGAGAGATCGACTTCGTCAACCGCTCGGCCAGCCGGCTGCTGGGGTTGGATGCCGAGGCCGATATCGACCGGCTGCTGTCGGATGTGGTGCCTGAATTCGCGCCGCTGTTCCAGCGCCTGAGCGCCTCCGTGGCCGAGACCCTGCAGGACGAGGTCCGCCTGATGCGCGAGGGCCGGGTGGAAAGCCTGCTGGTCCGCATGGCCGTGCGCCGCAGCAAGGATGGCGCGCTGGAGGGTTTCGTGGTGGCCTTCGACGACGTGACCGAACTGGTCAGCGCGCAGCGCATGGCCGCATGGGGCGACGTGGCCCGCCGCGTGGCGCATGAGATCAAGAACCCCCTGACCCCGATCCAGCTGTCGGCCGAACGCCTGCGCCGCAAGTTCGGCCCCCTGGCCCCCGAGGCCGACCGCGCGGCCCTGGACCAATATACCGAGGTCATCATCCGCCAGACCAACGACCTGCGCCGGATCGTCGACGAATTCAGCCGCTTTGCCCGCATGCCCGAACCCGACCGGGCCGAGACCGACATCGCGGCCCTGCTGCGCGAGCTGATCCTGCTGCAGCAGGACGCGCTGCACGGCGCGCTGGTGCTGGACATTCCCGATGCCGCCGTCATCGTCGATTGCGATGCCGGAATGATGCGCCAGGCGCTGACCAACCTGCTGAAGAATGCGGGCGAGGCGGTCGAGGAGCGCCGCGCCGACGCGCCCGAGGGCTGGGCCCCCGCGATCCATGTCGCCCTGCTGACCCAGCCCGAGGCCGTCTGCATCCGCATCCGCGACAACGGCCCCGGCCTGCCCGCCGACCGGTCGCGCCTGTTCGAACCCTATGTGACGCTGAAGAGCCAAGGCACCGGCCTGGGCCTGCCCATCGTCAAGAAGATCGTCGAGGAACATGGCGGCAGCCTGTCCCTGACCGACGCGCCCGATGGGACGGGCGCCCTGGCCGAGATCCGGCTGCCGCGCGAACGCCACCCCGTCCGCGCCCCCAAGACCAAGAGCAGACAAGAAAAAGACGAGGCGACACCATGACCGACATCCTGATCGTCGATGATGAACGCGACATCCGCGAGCTGATCGCGGACATCCTGAAGGACGAGGGGTTCGAGACCCGCACCGCCGCCAATTCCGACGAGGCGGTGGGCGCGCTGAACGACCGCGAACCGGCGCTGATGATCCTGGACATCTGGCTGAAGGACAGCCGCATGGACGGGATCGACATCCTGAAACAGGTCAAGCGCAACAATCCCGACGTGCCGGTGATCATCATCTCCGGCCATGGCAATATCGAGATCGCGGTCGCGGCCATCAAGCAGGGGGCCTATGACTTCATCGAGAAGCCCTTCAACATCGACCAGCTGATGGTGGTCATCAACCGCGCGATGGAGACCGCCCGTCTGCGGCGCGAGAACAGCACCCTGCGCCGCGGCGGCGACCGCGCGGCCGAGATGCTGGGCCAGTCGGCATCCTTCCGCAGGCTGCGCGACGGGCTGGACAAGGTCGCGCGTTCGAACGGCCGCGTCATGCTGACCGGCGAGCCGGGCACCGGCAAGGAGATGGCCGCCCGCTACATCCACGCCCACAGCCCCCGCGCATCCGCGCCCTTCGTCACCGTCCCCTGCGCCACGATCGAACCCGAACGGATGGAGGAGGTCCTCTTCGGCCGCGAATCCCCCGAGCGGGGGATCGAGCCGGGCCTTTTGGAACAGGCCCATGGCGGCATTATCTATTTCGACGAGGTGGGCGACATGCCCATGGGCACCCAGCCCAAGATCCTGCGGGTGCTGACCGAACAGCAATTCGTGCGCGCGGGCGGCGCCGACAAGGTGCGGGTGGATCTGCGCGTCCTGTCATCGACGAACCGCGACCTGGTGGCCGAGATCGCCGCAGGCCGCTTCCGGCAGGAGCTGTTCGACCGGCTGAACGTGGTGCCCATCGCGGTGCCGTCCTTGGCGGACCGGCGCGACGACATCGCGGGTCTGGCGCGCCATTTCATCCAGCAGTTCCACAAGCTGCAGGGCCTGACCCCGCGCGATCTGCCCGAGGACACGGTCGCCGCGCTGCAATCCATGCGCTGGCCCGGCAACATCCGCCAGCTGAGGAACGTCATCGAACGCGTGCTGATCCTGGCCGAGGGCGCGGGCCCCATCCAGCCGGGCGAGCTGGAGCCGCAGGGCGCCACCCCCGACAACAGCGACACGCTGAGCCTGGGGCCCGCCGTCACCGCCATGGCGCTGCGCGAGGCGCGCGAGCTGTTCGAGCGGGAGTATCTGGTCGCCCAGATCAACCGCTTCGGCGGCAATATCAGCCGCACGGCGCAATTCGTCGGCATGGAGCGCAGCGCGCTGCACCGCAAGCTGAAATCCCTGGGCGTGGTCGGCGGCATGCGCGGCGAGGACGAGATGGTGATGGGTAAATAGCCTGCCGCTTGCGCGGACCGCGCGCCCGGCATAGGCAAGGGGGCGCGGGACGAAAGGGTGACGCATGAAGATCATCATCTGCGGGGCAGGGCAGGTCGGCTGGCAGATCGCCCGTCATCTGGCGGGCGAGCGCAACGATGTCACCGTCATCGACAACAATCCCGACCTGGTGCGCCGCGCCACGGAATCGCTGGATGTCCAGGGGGTGACGGGCTTTGCCAGCCATCCTGACATCCTGGACCAGGCGGGTGCGCGCGATGCGGACCTGATCATCGCCGCCACCCATTCCGACGAGGTGAACATGGTCACCTGCCAGGTGGCCCATTCCGTCTTCCAGGTGCCGCGCAAGATCGCGCGCCTGCGGTCGGGCGCCTATCTGGACGCGATCTATTCCGACCTCTACCGGACCGAGCACCTGCCCATCGACGTAGTCATCAGCCCCGAACGCGAGGTCGCGCTGGCGGCGCTGCAGCGGCTGTCGGCGCCATCGACCTTCGATGTCGAGACCTTCCTCGACGGCAAGGTCCAGCTGCTGGGGATCGACCTTGAACCCGACTGCCCGGCGCTGAACACGCCGCTGCGCCAGCTGACGGAACTGTTCTCCAGCCTGAGGGCCATCGTGGCGGGCGTGCGGCGCGAGGGGCGGCTGTTCGCCCCCGAGGCGGGGGACCAGCTCTTCGCGGGGGACCAGATCTATGTCTTTTCGCATGCCGATGACGTGGCGCGGACCTTGGACATCTTCGGCAAGCCGCCCCAGAAGCAGGAACGCGTGGTCATCATCGGGGCGGGCAATGTGGGCCTGGCCGTGGCCCAGAACCTGGAAAGCCGCCCCGACCGCATCCGGGCCAAGCTGATCGAACGCGCCCGCCCGCGCGCCGAATTCGCCGCCGACCGGCTGGAACGGACCATCGTGCTGAACGGCGACGGGCTGTCGGCCGAGATCCTGGACGAGGCCGCCGTGTCCAAGGCCGATGCCGTCCTGGCGGTGACAGACGACGACAAGACCAACATCCTGGCATCGGTGCGCGCCAAGCAGGCCGGGGCGCGGCTGGCCATCGCGCTGATCAACGATCCCACGCTGGTGCCCCTGATGGGGGCCTTGGACATCGACGCCTATATCAACCCGCGATCGACGACCGTGTCCACGATCCTGCGCCACATCCGCCACGGGCGGGTGCGCGACATCTATTCCGTGGGCGATGCCGAGGCCGAGGTGATGGAGGCGCAGGTCCTGTCGACCAGCCCCATGGCGGGGCGCATGATCCGCGACATCGAATTTCCCGAAGGCGCGCTGATGGGTGCGCTGCGCAAGGGCGACCGCGTTCTGAAGCCCCTGGCCGACACGCGCATCGACGAGGGCGACATCGTGCTGATCTTTGCCCTGTCCAAGGACGTCCCCGAGGTCGAGCGCCTGCTGCAGGTCTCGATCGACTTCTTCTGACGGGGGCGCGATGATCGGCTTTCTCCAGCGGCTGCCGGTCCTGGTCATCCTGGCGGCGGTGACGGCGCTGATGATGATGATCCCGGCCGCCAACGCGTCCGTCGCGGGCCATGCGGCGATCGCGCGCAACTTCTTCTATGCGGGGCTGTTGATCCTGGTCTTCTGCGGGCTGATCGGCATCGCGACCCAGGCCAATCCCAGGCCGCCGCGGTCGCGCGCGACGCTGCTGACGATGCTGGGCGTCTATGGCATCCTGCCGCCGCTGATGGCGCTGCCCTTTGCCGAAAGCCTGCCCGATACCGGCTTCTTCAACGCCTGGTGGGAGATGGTGTCGTCGCTGACCACCACCGGCGCGTCGCTCTATTCGGCGGATCTGCTGCCGATGCCCCTGCATCTGTGGCGGGCGGTGGTGGGCTGGATGGGGGGGCTGTTCGTGCTGGTCGCGGCGGTGGCGATCCTGGCGCCCCTGCGCGTGGGCGGGTTCGAGATCATGTCGAACCCCTATGGCCGCGAGGAATATCGCGAGGCGCTGCCGCAATCGGCCGATCCGCGCCGCCCGGTCCTGCATCTGTCCGATCCCGGCTTTGACCGCCGGGGCGAGGCGCCCTCGCACCGCCTGGCCCAGGCCGCGCTGCAGATCGGGCCGGTCTATGCGGGGCTGACCCTGGCGTTGTGGGTGGGGCTGCTGCTGATGGGGGATCCGTCCTTCCTGGCGCTGATGCGGGCGATGGGGACGCTGTCCACATCCGGCATATCGCCGGTCATCGGCCCGTCGGGCGCCGTGTCGGGCATCGGCGGCGAGGTGCTGGTCTTTCTGTTCCTGATCCCTGCCCTGTCGCGCCGCTTCTGGCCCGGCGGGGGGGAGTTGCGCGCCACCGACCGGCTGTCCACCGACCCGGAGCTGCGCATGGCCCTGAGCCTGATCGTGTTGGTCAGCCTGGTCCTGTTCCTGCGCCATTTCCTGGGCGCGATCGAGGTCGATGCCGACGAGGCCCTGTCGCCATCGGGGATCGGCGCGGCCTTGGCGGCGCTGTGGGGGGGGCTGTTCAGCGCGCTCAGCTATCTGACGACGACGGGCTGGACATCGGTCGAATGGGCGGGCGCGCAGGCCTGGTCGGGGCTCAGCGCGCCGGGGCTGATCCTGGCGGGGCTGGCCATGATGGGGGGCGGCATCGCGACCACGGCGGGGGGCGTCAAGCTGCTGCGCGTCTATGCCTTGGCCCGCCACGGCCAGCGCGAGATGGAGCGCATCATCCATCCCCATTCCGTGTCCGGCGGCGGCCGCATCGCCCGGCGCCTGCGGCGTGAGGGGGCCTATCTGGCCTTCATCTTCTTCATGCTCTTCGCGATCTCGATCGCGCTGGTGGTCACGCTGGTCTCGATCCATGCGATCGAATTCGAGACGGCGACGATCCTGTCCATCGCAGCCCTGACCAATGCAGGCCCCTTGGCCGGCGCCATCCCCCTGACCCCGGTCTTCGAGGGCACGGCCGGCATCGCCTCGGCCCCGTGGGAGGGGTGGTCCGGCCTGCCGGACTTCACCAAGGCCGTGCTGGCCGCCGCCATGGTCCTGGGACGCATCGAGACGCTGGCCGTCCTGGCCCTGATGTCGCCGGAATTCTGGCGCAGGTAGGGCACAGGGGGTGTGGCCCAAAAGCCTGATTGATCTTTGTCCGATCACGCAAGCTTGCATGGGGTCGGGCTTGGGCTTAGATGTGAAAAGGCACAGGGATAATAAAAACGGACGATAACAAATGGCTGGCGACAAGCAGAACCTGCAGGACGCGTTCCTCAACCACGTCCGCAAGGCCAAGGTGCCTGTCACCATCTTCCTGATCAACGGCGTCAAGCTGCAGGGCGTCATCACCTGGTTCGACAACTTCTGCGTGCTTCTGCGCCGCGACGGACAATCCCAGCTGGTCTACAAGCATGCCATCAGCACGATCATGCCCGGCCAGCCCATCACCCTGTATGAAGGCGACGACTGATTGGCGGATCTGACGGAAACCGAAGCCAAGCCGACCCGCGCTTACGTCATTCACCCTGACCTCGGCCGCGCCCGCACGCAGCGGCGCGAGCCCGAACATGCGCTGGCCGAGGCGGTCGCGCTGGCCCTGGCCCTGCCGGGCATCGAAATGGTCGGATCCGAGGTCGCCAACCTGCGCGAACCGAACCCCGGAAAGCTTTTCGGCAAGGGCAAGCTGGCCGAGATCAAGGAGCGTCTGGAGGCCCTGGAGGTTGAGCTGGTCCTGGTCGACGGCCCCGTGACCCCCGTCCAGCAGCGCAATCTGGAAAAGGAATGGGGCGTCAAGCTGCTGGACCGGACCGGGCTGATCCTGGAGATCTTTGCCGACCGCGCCCGCACCCGCGAGGGCGTGCTGCAGGTCGAACTGGCCGCGCTCTCCTATCAGCGCACGCGTCTGGTCCGCGCCTGGACCCACCTGGAACGTCAGCGGGGTGGCCTGGGCTTCGTGGGCGGACCGGGCGAGACGCAGATCGAGGCCGACCGCCGCGCCATCGACGAACAGATGACCCGCCTGCGCCGCCAGCTGGACCGCGTGGTCAAGACCCGCAGCCTGCATCGCGCGGCCCGCGCCAAGGTGCCCTATCCGATCGTGGCGCTGGTGGGCTATACCAATGCCGGGAAATCGACGCTGTTCAACCGCATGACCGGGGCCGAGGTCTTTGCCAAGGACATGCTGTTCGCGACGCTGGACCCGACCATGCGCGCCATCCGCCTGCCCGATGCGGGCGGCGGCGGCGCGGGGCGCAAGATCATCCTGTCGGACACGGTGGGCTTCATCAGCGACCTGCCCACCGAACTGGTCGCCGCCTTCCGCGCCACGCTGGAGGAGGTGCTGGAGGCCGACCTGATCCTGCATGTCCGCGACATCAGCCATCCCGAGACAGAGGAACAGGCCGCCGACGTGGCCGAGATCCTGGACAGCCTGGGCGTGGATGAGGACGTGGCCGCGATCGAGGTCTGGAACAAGATCGACGCGTTGGGTCCCGACACCCGCGCCGCCCTGCGCCGCACCGATGCCCGGACCGAGGGCGTCCAGGCCGTCAGCGCCCTGTCGGGCGAGGGGCTGGAGGATCTGATCGGCGCCATCGACCGCGCCCTGGGCGAGGCCTTGGACGAGGAGCGCCTGCCCGAGGACCTGACCCTGGATTTCGCCGATGGCCGCGCCCGCGCCTGGCTGCACGAGGCCGGCGTCGTCGAGGCCGAGGAGGCGGGCGAGGACGGGCTGCATCTGCGCCTGCGCTGGACCGCCCGTCAGAAGGGCGCCTTCGAGGCCTTCACCGGTGCCGAACGCGCCGTCGAGGAGGATGACGAGGACGACGATGCCGACCGCCGCCCGGGCGGCTGGCACCCCGCCGACTAGGTCAGCCCGCCTGCGCGGTCAGGACGGCATCTCATGCGCCCAAGGCGGGTTCGCCCCGGGCCGCGACACGGTGACCGCCGCCGCCTGCGCCCCTTGGGTCAGGGCGGCGCGGATCTGATCCGCGCCCAACCCCGCCAGCCCGTCCTTGGTCAGGAGGCCCTGCGCGTCCAGGCTGGCCAGCACCCCCGCATTGAACGTGTCGCCCGCGCCGATCGTATCGGAGACCTGCGTGCGGATCGCGGGGGCATGGACCGGCTCGCCCGCCCAGATGGCGCGCGCCCCGGCCTCGCCCCCGGTCAGCAGGACCAGGCGCGGCCCGGTGGCCAGGATCCGGGCCGCCGCATCCTCGGCGGGCATGTCGGGATAGAGCCAGTCCAGATCGTCGGCGGACAGCTTGACGATGTCGGCCATGGGCATCATCCGCGACAGCCGCGCGCGATAGGCCTCCGCATCGGTGATGAAGAAGGGCCGGATGTTCGGGTCCAGCATGACCGGCAGGCGGTCGTGGTGCTGGGCGATCAGCGATTCGATCGTCGCGCCGCAGGGGTCAGGGACCAGGCTGATTCCGCCCGTGAAAATGGCCGAAACCGTGCCCGGCAGCGGCCCGACATCGTCGGGGCGCAGCATCCGCCCGGCCGACCCCTCGTCATAGAAGGAATAGCGCGCCTCGCCATTGGTCAGCGTGACCAAGGCCAGCGTGGTCAGCCGGTCGGTGCGCGGGCAGAGGTCGGTGATGACCCCGGCCTCGGCCAGGGGGCGCAGGATCACCTTGCCGAAGGGATCGCGGCTGATCGGCCACAGATAGCCCGTCTGCCGCCCGAGGCGGCCGAGCGCGATGGCGGTGTTATAGACCGCGCCGCCCGGTAGGGGGCGGAACATGCCGTCCTGCGGCACCATGTCGATCAGCGATTCACCGGCGCACAGGATCATGGGGCCCCCCTTTGGCATTCCTCACTGGGTCAGATACAGGATCGCCGCTAACGCTACCAGTGCCGCGGCGACGGCTGCGGAAATTTTCCAGACCGACCAAGGCCGGTCGCCCATGACCTTGCCCGTCCGGCCGTTCACCACCATCCGGTAGCTGTGCCCGTTATAGCGATAGGCCGCCATCCACAGCGGCAGCAGCACATGCTTGAAGCCCTCGTTCGCATGGCGGCTGTCGACATGCGCGATCCGCTGTTCGGCGCCGCCGATGTCGCGCTGGACATCCTGGCGGATCACCCGGGCCATGCGGTCGCGGGCGACCTGATGGGCATCGGCCAGGGGGATGGTATAGAGCTCGGCCTCGAAACCCGACAGAAAACCCGGATCGAACCCGGTCAGCGCGTCCAGGTCCCAAGGCTGCATCCCGTCGGCGAATCGCTGCGGCAGTGCGGTCGAGGCCGCCACGGGCAGGTCGTCGAACTGGCGCGCGACCCGGCCCGTGACCGGGGTCCAGCGGATGCGGCGTTCCTGCCGGCTGACCGGTTGGGGGCGGCCGTTCACCGTCTGCGTGACGGTCACCGTGACGTAATAGGCATCGCCCCGCTGGCCGCGATAGGTGGTGACCGTATCCGCGTCGAAAGTCCAGAAGGGCGAATAGACCCCCGTCAGCCGCCGGTCCTTGCGCGCATAGGCGGCCAGCCGCGACGGCGCGAACCACAGCCCGCCCAGCCAGGCCTTCATGGCGGCGCGGGCCTGATCCTCGGTCAAGGCAAAGGGCAGGACGGCCTGGGGCGCGATCCGGCGGCTGACGCCCGCATCCGACACGACCGGCGTCGCGCAGAAGGGGCAGGCGCTGGCGTGATGGGTCGCATCCGCCATGACCCGCGCGCCGCATTGCGGGCAGGCCAGTTCGCGCACCGCGTCCAGGACGGGCGCGGCGGCGTCCAGGTCCAGCCCCTGGGCCAGCGGGATCTCGGTCAGGCCGGCGCGGGTGGGGGCGATGTCCTGTTCATGCCCGCACCAGTCGCAGACCAGCCGCTGCTGGCCCGGGCGAAACCGCAGGCTGGCCCCGCATTGCGCGCAGGGAAAGCGGTGATCGCCGCCATCCGTCACGGGCGTCACCGCGGCAGGGGCGGGGGCCGCGCCCCAAGGCCCGCGCATCGTGGCGCCCATGGCCGCGCCCATCGCAGCGCCCATGCCTGCGCCCGCGGCCCCTTCGTTGCGCGCGGCGCTCAGCATCGCCTCGGAGGCGGCATATTGGCCGAAGCGGTCCAGATCGCCGATGATCCCCATGCTGGTGCGCTTGTCCAGCATCGCCTCGACCTCGGCGGGCAGGCTGATATTCTCGATCCAGAATTCCGGCAGGACCAGGCCATAGGTCTCGATCACCGGGGCGATGGCCTTGGCGACCAGCTGGGCCAGCTGGTCGGTATTGGCGGCCATGTCCAGGACCGGGATGTTCGCCGCCGCGATCGCGCGGGAAAATTCCTGCACGATCACGTTGCGGATCTGGAAGGCGATCTCGTCGCGGGTGAAATCGCCGTCGGTCCCCACGATTTCCGACATGAAGCGGGCCGGGTCGATCACGCGCATCGCATAGGTGCCGAAGGCGCGCAGCCGCACCGGGCCGAATTCGGGATCGCGCGCGATGACCGGGTTGCGGGTGCCCCATTTCAGATTGGTGAAGCGGGTCTTGTTGACGAAGTAGATCTCGGACTTGAAGGGGCTGCGGAAGCCGTGATCCCAATGCTGCAGGCGCGTCAGCACCGGCATGTTGTTCGTCTCCAGCATGTAGAGGCCGGGGCCGAAGACATCCGCGATCTGGCCTTCATGCACGAAGACCGCGGCCTGGCCCTCGCGGACGGTCAGCTTGGCGCCGTATTTGATGGCGCGGCCGACGGTCTCGAACCGCCAGACCATCGTGTCGCGCGCGTCCTGGGTCCATTCGATGACCTCGATGAACTCGCCGCCCAGAATGTCGAAGATGGACATGGTATCCCCCGTATGGCTCGGCCCAATCTAGGGCCGGGCCGGGGGGCGGTTCAAGCGGCCTCGCCCATCAGTTCGGCGGCGATGCGGCGGATGATCGGGGCGGCCTCGGCCTCGGACATGCCGGGATGCAGGCGCGGGTCATAGAGCATCTGCAGCAGCAGCTCGTCATGCCGGGTCAGCAGGGCGAATTCCTCGTCATCGTTGAAGATCGAGGGGCGGGCATCGGGGCTGTCATTGGCCAGGCCCATGCCCTGGGCCAGTTCCTCATGGATGCAGCTGCTGCGCAGCAGGGGGGGCAGCTCGGCCCGGATCACCGCCACGGCGCGGGCATAGTCAGGGCGCCCGCCCTCGGAATAGGCGAAGACGGCGCAGCTGATGGTCGCGGGCAGTTCCGCCACCATCGACAGGTCGCGCGCGGGGATGCCGGGGACCAGCTGGGCCAGGCGCGGGCCGATGGCGCGGCGTTCATCCTCGGTCAGGACCAGGATGGTGAAATTGCCGCGTTCGGCCGTCATCGACACGGGATGGCCGGTGATCGAGGACAGGCGGGCGGCGTAATCGCCGACCTCGGCCCGCCAGGCCGGGCGCGCGGCCATGTCGATCGAGGCGCTGAATTCGATCTGCATCCTGACCGGCACCTGCCAGCGCCGCAGGGGCGCCGCCGCGCCGCCGCGCGCCAGGCCGCCACCGGCCAGGTATTCGTCGCGCAGCGCGATCTCGATGAAGTTGCGGGCCAGGATCTCGGCATTGATCGGGGCGTCCAGCGGCACCCGGTCGCGGCGCAGGCGGCCCTGCGCCACCAGCCGGCGCTCGGCGGCGGCATAGAGGTCGCGCTGCGACTGGCTGGCCGGGCTGGGGCGGGCGGCGGCCTGACGCGCGGCGGCATTGGCCTCGCGGTTGCGTTCCGCGCGGGCGCGGCGCAGCTCGGCCTGGGTGTCGGGGGCCTTGGCCTGCTGTTCGGGGCGGGGCAAGGGCCGGGGGCCTGTCGCGGGGGCGTCGCCATCCGGGCCGGGCGCCGCGCAGGCGGCCAGCCCCAGGATCAGCGCGGCGGCAAGGGCGCGGCGCATCATCAGCGCCCCCCGATGGCCGCCGGGTTGCGCGCCGATGCCGATGCCAGCGCGTCGCGCAGCTCGGCCTCCATCCGGGTCAGCTCGTTCTCGGCGGCGGCGCGGCGGGTGCGGCCCTCGTCGGCGATGCGCAGGCTGTCCTCGATCGTGGCGATCAGCTGGGCATTGGCGGTCTGCACGGCCTCGATGTCGAAGACGCCGCGCTCGGTCTCGGTGCGGATCTGGGCGTTCGCCTGGCGCAGGTTGTCGGCATTGCGGGTCAGCAGCTCGTTGGTCAGGTCGCTGGCCTCGCGCACCGCGCGGGCGGCCTCGGCGCTGCGCTGGATGGTGACGGCCTGGGCCAGCTGCGTCTCCCACAGCGGCACCGTGTTCACCAGGGTCGAGTTGATCTTGGTGACCAGCGACTTGTCGTTTTCCTGCACCAGCCGGATCGAGGGCAGGGATTGCATCGTCACCTGCCGCGTCAGCTTCAGGTCATGGATGCGGCGTTCCAGATCGTCGCGCAGCGTGCGCAGGTCGCGCAGCTCCTGCGCCTCGATCACCTGGTCGGGCTCGGACTTGCCGGCCAGTTGGGCCTCCTTGGCGGGGATGTCGGTGCTGTCCAGCTCGCGCAGGCGCTCCGTGCCCGCCGCGATATAGAGCGCCAGTTCGTCATAGAAGGCCAGCGTCCGGTCATAGAGGATGTCCAGCGAGCGGATATCCTTCAACAGCTTCTGCTCGTGGGTCTCCAGCTCGGCGGTGATGCGGTCGATCTGGGTCTGGACCTGTTCGTAATTGGCCACGAACTTGGCAAAGGGGGCGGATCGGCCCAGCAGGCGTTCCCACCAGCTGCGGCTGCGGCGCATGTCCAGTTCGCTGGTGGAAAAGCCGCGGATCGTGGTGACGACCTCGCGCAGGCTGTCGCCGGCGGGGCCGACCTCCTTGGCCTTGACATCGGCCAGCATGGATTGGCTGATCTGTTGCAGGTCGGCTTGGGCGCGGGTGCCGAAGCGCAGGATGGACTGGCTGTCCTTCAGGTCGATCTCGGCCATGCGGGCGCGGATGGCGGCCTGGGTCTGGGGGTCGGCATCGGCCAGACGGTCGGGTGCGGGGGCGGGCTCGGCCAGGGGCGTCGCGGCCAGCGCGTCGATCTGGGCCTGGGCCGCCTCGGCGCGGCGCTTGATGTCGTCACTCATGGCACTATCCCCTTGTCGGCCATCCGCCGCGGGCGGAGGCGCCGCTGCAGCATATAGCGAATTCTTGCCCGTTCAACGACATCTGGACGGGAAAGTTTCAATCCATGGCGCCTGCGCCACAGGGGGTGGTGCGGATGGGCCACGCGGCGGCGCGGCCCATCCAATGTCGCCTCAGGCGGCCTTGCGGGAATAGAAGCCCCGGCCCTCGGCGGCCATGTCGCGCAGCATCTGCGGCGCCTTGAAGCGCGCGCCGTGCTGCGCCTCCAGCGCGTCGCAGATGGCCACGGCGCGATCCGCGCCCAGGATGTCCAGCCAGCCGAAAGGCCCGCCCGACCAAGGCGCATAGCCCCAGCCCAGGATGGCGCCCACATCGCCCTCGCGGATATCCTCCAGCACGCCTTCCTCCAGCGCGCGGACGGCCTCCAGGGTCTGGGCGAACATCAGGCGGTTCTGCACATCCTCCAGCGCGGGCTGATCCGGGCTGCGCGGATATTGCGCGTCCAGACCCTCCCACAGGCCCTGCCGCTTGCCGTCCTCATAGGCATAAAAGCCCGCATTCGCCTTGCGGCCCATGCGGCCCTGATCGGCCATCCAGAACAGCACCTCATCGACCGCGCCGTCGGGATAGGCGTCGCCCATCGCGGCCTTGGTCGCCTTGGCGATCTTGACGCCCAAATCGATCGAGGTCTCATCCACCAGCTGCAGCGGACCGAGCGGCATGCCCATCATCTTGGCGGCGTTCTCGACCAGCGTGGGGTTCACGCCCTCGGCCACCATGCGGATCCCCTCGTTGATATAGGGGATGATGCAGCGGTTGGCATAGAAGAACCGCTCGTCATTGACGACGATGGGCGTCTTGCGGATTTGGCGGACAAAATCCAGCGCCTTCGCGACGGCGACGGGCCCGGTCTCCTTGCCCTTGATGATCTCGACCAGCGCCATCTTGTCCACGGGGCTGAAGAAGTGGATGCCGATGAACTGCTCCGGACGGCTGCTGGCACGGGCCAGGTCGCTGATCGGCAGGGTCGAGGTGTTGGTCGCGAAGATCGCGTCCTGCGGGATGACGGCCTCGGCGCGCTTGGTGACTTCGGCCTTGACCGAGGGGTCCTCGAAGACGGCCTCGACGATCAGGTCGCAGCCCTCCAGCGCGGCGTAATCCGTGGTCGCGGTGATGCGGGCCAGCAGTTCGGCCTTCTTCTCCTCGGTCGCCCGCTTGCGGCTGATGGCCTTGTCCATCAGGCCCTCGGAATAGGCGCGGCCCTTGTCGGCGCTGGCCTGCTGGGCGTCGATCAGCACAACCTCGATGCCCGCGCGCGCGCTCACATAGGCGATGCCCGCGCCCATCATGCCCGCGCCCAGGATGCCGACCTTGCGGACGGTCTGGTCGGGGGCCTCGGGGCGGTTCGCGCCCTTCTCCAAGGCTTCCTTGTTGATGAACAGGCTGCGGATCATCGCCGCGCTGCTGGGATTCATCAGCACGTTGGTGAACCAGCGCGCCTCGATCTTGAGCGCCTGGTCGAAGGGCACCTGCGCGCCCTCATAGACCGCGCTCAGCAGTGCCTTGGCGGCCGGATAGACGCCCATGGTCTTGCCATGCACCATCGCGGAGGCGCCGACGAAGGTCATGAAGCCCGCCGGGTGGAAGGGCTCGCCGCCGGGCATCTTGTAGCCCTTGGCGTCCCAAGGCTTCACCAGATCGGCCTCCTTGGCCTCCAGCACCCAGGCCTTGGCGGCGGCCAGCGGGTCGTCCACCACCTCGTCGATCAGGCCGGCGGCCTTGGCCTTTTTGGGTTCCGACAGCTTGCCCTCCAGCAGGAAGGGGGCCGCGACCATGGCGCCCAGCTTGCGCGCCAAGCGGGTCGTGCCGCCCGCGCCGGGGAAGATGCCGACCATGATCTCGGGCAGGCCGATCTTGGCCTTGGGGTTGTCGGCGGCAAAGATCCGATGCGTGGCCAAGGGCAGCTCCAGCCCGATGCCGAGCGCGGTGCCGGGCAGGGCCGCCGCGATGGGCTTGCCGCCCTTCTTGGTCTTGCGGTCCATGCCCGCCAGCTCGATCTTGCGCAGCAGGTGATGCAGCGTCATCACGCCGTCGAACACGCCCTGCGCGCCATTAGCGTCCTTCATCCCCGCGATGACCTTCAGGTCCATCCCGGCGGCGAAGTCCTTCTTTCCGCTGGTGATGACGATGCCCTTCACGGCCTCGTCGGCCAGGGCGTCGTCGATCAGCCCGTCCAGCGTCATGGCGCCGTCCATGGACAGCACGTTCATCGACTTGCCCGGCACGTCCCAGGTGATGATCGCGACGCCGTCGGCGCCTTTTTCCATCGTGAAATCGGTCATGTCCGGGCTCCTCACACGCGTTCGATGATGGTGGCCGCGCCCATGCCGGACGCGATGCACAGGGTCGCCAGACCCACCTGTTTGTCCTGGCGCTCAAGCTCGTCCAGCAGGGTGCCGATGATGATCGCGCCGGTCGCGCCCAGGGGGTGGCCCATGGCGATCGACCCGCCATTCACGTTGACCTTGGAATGGTCCACGTCGAAGGCCTGCATGAAGCGCAGCACGACCGAGGCGAAGGCCTCGTTCACCTCGAAGAGGTCGATGTCGCCGATCGCCATGCCGCTGTCCTTGAGGATCTTTTCGGTCACGGGGACCGGGCCGGTCAGCATGATCGTGGGATCGGTGCCGATCTTGGCGGTGGCGCGGATGCGGGCGCGGGGCTTCAGACCATGCGCCTCGCCGAATTCCTTGCTGCCGATCAGCACGGCCGCGGCGCCGTCCACGATGCCCGAGGAATTCCCGGCATGGTGGATATGGTCGATATGGGTCAAATGCGGGTATTTCAGCATCGCGACCTTGTCGAAGCCGGGCATCATCTCGCCCATCTCCTTGAAGGCGGGGCGCAGCTTGGCCAGGTCATCGGCCGTGGTGCCGGGGCGCATGTATTCGTCGCGGTCCAGGATGGTCAGGCCGTTCTGGTCCAGGACCGGGACGATGGATTTGGCGAAGCGGTTCTCCTCCCAGGCCTGGGCGGCGCGCTTCTGGCTCTCCAGCGCCAAGGCGTCGGCCTCCTCGCGGGTAAAGCCGTATTCGGTCGCGATGATGTCGGCGCTGATGCCTTGGGGCACGAAATAGGACTTCATCGCGAGGCTGGGATCGACGGCGATGGCGGCGCCGTCGCTGCCCATGGCCACGCGGCCCATCATCTCGACCCCGCCGGCGATATAGGCATGGCCGGCGCCGCCCTTGATCTGGTTGGCGGCCAGGTTCACGGCCTCCATGCCGCTGGCGCAGAAGCGGTTGATCGACAGGCCCGGGATGCGCTCGTCCAGGTCGGACGCCAGCACGGCGCTGCGCGCAAGGCAGCCACCCTGTTCCTTGACCTGGGTGACATTGCCCCAGATGACGTCCTCGACCGCGTGACCTTCCAGGCCGTTGCGCTCCTTGACGGCGTTCAGCAGGCGCGCGGAGAGCGCCAGCGAGGTGACCTCGTGCAGGCTGCCATCTGGGCGGCCCTTGCCGCGCGGGGTGCGGGCGGCGTCATAGATGTATGCGTCGGTCATTGGTCCTCCTTGGGCGCCCGGTCGGATGGATTGCCGGGCATCAGATCATAGGGATGGGTCCAGCCGGGCAGGGCGGCGATGCCCTGCAGCCAGCGGTCGATATGGGGCCAGTCCCCGCGGTCGAAACCGAAGGGCTCGGGATAGTAGAGATAGCCGCAGAGCGCGAGATCCGCGATGGTCGGACCGCCGGGCGCGACCCAGTCCCGGTCGGCCAGATGCGTGTCCAGCACCCGATAGGCACCCTTGAGCCGCGCCTGCAGGTAATCCGCCACCCCCGCGGGCCGCTTGTCCTCAGGCAGAAAGTTCAGCAGGAACCGCGCCGGCCCGGCCTGGCCCGACAGCTTGTGGTTGTCGAACATCAGCCAGCGCATCGTCTCGGCCCGGTCGGTGCCGAGGAACCGACCCGTGCGTTCGGCGACATGCAGCTGAATGACGGCCGATTGGGTCAGGGTCAGGTCGCCCTCGCGGAAGACCGGCACCTCGCCCATCGGGTTCAGGGCACGGAAGGCGGGTGTCCGCGTCTCGCCGCCGAAGAAGTCGACAGGGACCGGATGCCAGTCATAGCCCGCCAGCTGCATCGTCAAGGCGGGCTTGTAGGCATTGCCGGATTCGCCGAAGCACCAGAGCTGTGCGGTCATGTTTCCTCCTGACGCCGGGGGGCTTCGCGCCCCCCGGACCCCCCGCGGGGTATTTGCACAACGAAGAAGACGTGGCTTTACCGTTCCTTAACCATGGGCCGCTAGGATCGGCGCTGCGGTACAGGCTGGGGAGCCGATGACCGTCAACGGAGAAGCCGCCCCGGCTCTTGGGCCGATAACGTCTTGCCTCTCGGAAGAGCGGGGGGGCCGGGGCGCACCGCTGGAATTCTCCGTTGTGCAAATACCCATGCGACCTCTCCGCCCTTCCGACGGTTTCAGAAAGCCTCGGCTTCCAGTTCCATCACCGTCGCTGCGCCGGACTGGATGCGCGCCAGATGGGTGGCGGTCATCGGCAGCTGGCGCTTCATGTAGTAGCGCCCGGTGGCCAGCTTGGTCTGGTGGAACGGCTCGGACGTGCCCGCGTCGATGGCGGCCTGGGCCGCGACGGCCATGCGGGCCCACATGAAACCCAAGGTCACGTGACCGAACAAGTGCATGAAGTCATAGCTGCCCGACAGCGCGTCGTTGGGGTTCTTCATCCCCCGCTCCATGAAGAACATGGCAGCGGATTGCAGGTCCTTGGACGCGGCCTTCAGCGGGTCGATGAAGTCGGCGGCGATGGCCTCGTTGCCCGACTGCTCCTTGCAGAAGGACTTGATCATCTCGAAGAAGGCCATGACGTGCTTGCCGCCGTCCTGGGCCAGCTTGCGGCCAACCAGGTCCAGCGCCTGCACGCCGTTCGCGCCCTCGTAGATCATGGTGATGCGGGCGTCGCGGACAAACTGGCTCATGCCCCATTCCTCGACATAGCCGTGGCCGCCCAGCACCTGCTGCGCCAGCACCGTCGTGTCGAAGCCCTTGTCCGTCAGGAAGCCCTTGATGACCGGCGTCATCAGCGAGACCAGCCCTTCGGCATCGGCGTCACCGGCCAGGTGGCTGCGATCGACCAGATGCGCGCCCCAGATGGTCAGCGCGCGGGCGCCTTCCAGGAAGCTCTTCTGATCCATCAGGCTGCGACGGATGTCGGGATGCACGATCAGCGGATCGGCCGCGCCCTGCGGGTTCTGGGCGCCGGTCACGGCGCGGCCCTGCAGGCGGTCCTTGGCATAGGCCAGCGCGTTCTGATAGGCGGGCACCGCGCAGGCATAGCCCTGCAGGCCGACGCCGATCCGGGCCTCGTTCATCATGGTGAACATGGCGCGCATGCCCTTGTGCAGGTCGCCCAGCAGCCAGCCCTTGGCCCCGTCATAGTTCATGACGCAGGTCGCGTTGCCGTGGATGCCCATCTTGTGTTCCAGCGCGCCCACCGACACGCCGTTGCGATCGCCGAGCGAGCCGTCCTCGTTCACCAGGAACTTCGGGACGATGAACAGGCTGATGCCCTTGGTGCCCTCGCCGCCGCCCGGCGCCTTGGCCAGGACCAGATGGATGACGTTCTCGGCCATGTCGTGATCGCCGGCCGAGATGAAGATCTTCTGGCCCGTGATCAGGTAGCTGCCGTCGTCCTGGGGTTCGGCCTTGGTGCGCAGCAGGCCCAGATCGGTGCCGCAATGCGGCTCCGTCAGGTTCATCGTGCCGGTCCAGTCGCAGCTGACCATCTTGGGCAGATAGGTCTGCTTCTGCGCATCCGTGCCATGGGCGTGGATCGCGGAATAGGCGCCGTGGGTCAGGCCCTGATACATGTTGAAGGCCATGTTGGCCGATACGAACATCTCGCCCGTGGCGACGCCCATGGTGTAGGGCATGCCTTGGCCGCCATATTCGGGGTCGCAGTCCAGCGCGGTCCAGCCGCCCTCCTTGACCTGGTCGAAGGCGGCGCGGAACCCTTCGGGGGTGCGCACGACGCCGTTCTCCAGCACGCAGCCCTGCTGGTCGCCAATGACGTTCAGCGGCGCCAGGACCTCAGAGGACAGCTTGCCTGCGGCCTCCAGCACGGCCTCGGTGAAATCCGGGGCCAGCTCGTCATGGCCGGGCAGGTCGGTCTCGGAGATCTTCAGCACCTCGTGCAGCAGGAACTGCAGGTCGCGGATCGGGGGGGTATAGGTGGGCATGGCGTGATCCTTTACGGCTGTTCGCAGGTCGCGGCGGAAAGTCGGGTCTGGGCGTCCCTGATCTGGTGGCGCAGGTCGTCGATGGCCAGGGCCAGTTCGGCCTGCTGGCGTTCCATGTCGGCCAGGCGCGCGCGTCCGATGTCGATGGTCGCGGCGATCTGGTCGCGATTGGCGCCGCCGGGCTGATACAGCTGCAGCAGCTGCCGAATCTGTTCCAGGCTGAAGCCGAAGCGCTTGCCGCGCAGGATCAGCGTCAGCCGCGCCCGGTCGCGCCGGTCATAGAGCCGGTGCTGCCCGCGACGCTGCGGAAAGATCAGCTCGCGCGCCTCGTAGAAGCGAAGCGTGCGGGGCGTCACCTCATAGGTGTCGCACATCTGGCGGATGGTCATCAGATCGTCGGACATTGGGTGCGGCTCCTCCTCAAACCGGCTTTCCGTCCTTGGGATGAATGTAGGTCAAGGTTGACGCGAACGTAAGCAGGACGCGGCGTCACGACGCCCCGTGCCGCCGCGTCATGGGGCGCCTCAGGGCAGGCGTTCCAGTTCCGCGATCCCGGTCTGGCGCAGCTGGTCCAGATCGGCGCGCGCGGCCTGCAGATCGGCGATCTGCTGGTCCAGCACGGCCAGCTGCCGCCCGGCCATGTCGATCCAGACCTGATACTGTTCCCGCGATCCCTGCTTGTCGTAGATCTGCAGCCATTGGCGGATCTCCTCCAGCGAGAATCCGAAGCGGCGGCCGCGCAGGATCAGCGTCATCCGCGCCACCTCGCGCGGGCCGTAGAAGCGCGCGCGCCCTTCCTTGCGCGGCTGCAGCAATTCGATGTATTCGTAATAGCGCAGCGTGCGCGGCGTCACGTCGAACCGCGCGCACATCTCCTTGAAGCTGATCAGGTCTTCGGTCATCGACGCCTCCTCGAAGATTTCCCTTTGCGTCAACTTAGGCGCTGCCGCATCCTTTCTCAACCGAATCGCGCAAGGACCCCGATGACCGATCCCGACGATCACGCCCGCATCGCCCAGCAGTTCATCGAGGCCATCCCCCATGCCCGCGCCCTGGGGATGCGGGTGGACCAGATCGGCGCGGGCCGCGCCGTCATCAGCATGCCCTGGGCCGATCATCTGGTGGGCGATCCGCGCACCGGGGTGATCCATGGCGGCGTCGTCTCGGCGTTGATGGATACCTGCTGCGGGGCGGCGGTGATGGCGCATCCGACGACGCCGCGATCGACCGCGACGATCGATCTGCGCATCGACTACATGCGCGCCGCGACGCCGGGGCAGCGGATCACCGCGCGGGCCGAATGCTATCACATGACCCGCAGCGTGGCCTTCCTGCGCGCCGTCGCGCTGGATGACGACCAGGACAATCCGGTGGCCACCGCCACCGGCGCCTTCACCGCGGAGCGCTGATCCATGGACCGCAACGAGCCGCTGCACCTGATCAAGTCCCGCCGCGACAGCGCCCTGAACGCGCTGGTCTCGGGCGTGCCCTACATGTCCTGGCTGGGCATCCGCTTCGACCGCCGCGGGGATGAGCTGACGGCCATCCTGCCCTTTGACGACAAGCTGATCGGCAATCCGATGCTGCCCGCAATCCATGGCGGCGTCACCGCCGCCTTCCTGGAGGTCACGGCCATCATCGAGCTGTCCTGGGCCGCCATGTGGGAGGATCTGGAATCGGGCCGCATCGCCCCCGATGCCGCCGTTCCCGACAGCCTGCCGCGCCTGCCCAAGACCATCGACTTCACCGTGGATTACCTGCGGTCCGGCCTGCCGCGCGACGCCTATGCGCGGGCGCGGGTGGTGCGGTCGGGGCGGCGCTATGCATCGGTCCATGTCGAGGCCTGGCAGGACAACCGCGCCCGGCTGATCGCCCAGGCCACCGGGCATTTCCTGATGCCGCAGCCGTGACAGCCCTGACGCATGGGCGGGTGCTGAACATCGCCCTGCCCATCGTGCTGTCGAACCTGACCGTGCCGCTGCTGGGGCTGGTGGACACGGCCGTGGTGGGCCGTCTGGGCGGGCCCGCGCCCATCGGGGCGGTGGGCCTGGGGGCGGTGATCCTGACATCGGTCTATTGGGTCTTCGGCTTTCTGCGCATGGGTACATCGGGGCTGGTGGCCCAGGCCCATGGCGCGGGCGACGGCCCGGAGGTGGGGGCGCATCTGCTGCGCGCTGACCATCGGGCTGGGGGCGGGGGCGGTCTTCATCCTGCTGCAGGCGCCCATCGCGGCGGCGGCCTTTCGGCTGGCCCCCGCATCGGATGCGGTCGAGGCGCTGGCCCGCGACTATCTGGCGATCCGCGTCTGGGGGCGCTTACGACGATCGGCCTCTATGCGCTGACCGGCTGGCTGATCGCGGTGGAACGCACCCGCGCCGTGCTGGGCCTGCAGCTGATCCAGAACGGGCTGAACATCGCGCTCAGCATCGCGCTGGCCTTGGGGCTGGGGATGGGGGTCGCGGGGGTCGCTTGGGCCACGCTGGCGGCCGAATGGGCGGGGCTGGCCGTGGCGCTGTGGCTGGCGCGCCATGTCCTGGCCGAGGCGCGGCGCGCGGCGGGGATCTGGGCGCGCGACCGGATCGCGCGGCTGGCGCGGGTCAATGGCGACATCATGGTGCGGTCGGTCCTGCTGCAGGGCTGCATGACCAGCTTTCTGTTCCTGGGGGCGGGGCAGGGGGACGTGACACTGGCGGCCAATCAGGTGCTGCTGCAGTTCCTGGCGCTGACGGCCTATGCGCTGGACGGATTTGCCTTTGCCGCCGAAAGCCTGGTGGGCCAGGCGGTGGGCGCGCGCCGCGCGGGCCAGGTGCGCCGCGCCAGCCTGATGACATCGGGCTGGGGCCTGGGATTCGCGCTGCTGCTGGGGGCGGGGTTCCTGCTGGGCGGCGGGGCGATCATCGACATGCTGACCACAGATGCGCAGGTGCGGGCGGTGGCGCGCGACTATCTGCCATGGCTGGCCGTCGCACCGCTGATCGGGCTGGCAGGCTGGATGCTGGACGGCATCTTCATCGGCGCCACCCTGACGCGCGAGATGCGCGTGGCGATGATCCGATCGGTCGCGGTCTTCGTGGCCTGCGTGGTGATCCTGCCGCCCATCTGGGGCAATCACGGACTGTGGGCGGCGCTGATGGCGCTGAACCTGGCGCGGGCGGCCACGATGCTGCGGCTCTATCCCAGGGCCGAGATCGCCGCCGCGCCGGGCGGGATCAGTTCTCCTCGATGATCTGGCGGCGGGCCTCGTCCATCAGTCGGGCCATCTGGGCGCGGATCGTGGCCGCATCGGCGCGGCCCTGCAGGTCGGCCTCGACCTTGCGGAACACGTCCTCCTCGCCCGGCTCGTCGAAATCGGCGGTGACCACAGACATGGCATAGGCGCGCGCATCGTCGCCGGTCTTGCCCAGCTGATCGGCCGCCCATTCGCCCAGCAGGCGGTTGCGGCGCGCCTCGGCCTTGAAGCGCAGGTCGGCATCATGGGCGAATTTCGCCTCGTAGGCGCGTTCACGGTCGTCGAAGGTGGACATCGGCGGGGCTCCCTGGTCGGCTGCTCTTCTCCAAGGATATGCCCATCGGCCCGGCTTCTCGCAAGCCTCGTATTGCCCCCGGTGGGCAATCCGGGGTAAGCGGCATCTTCAGGGACATGCGAAAGGACGGTGGGCCCATGGCACCGCGGCGCAAGAAAGTATACGAAGGCAAGGCCAAGATCCTCTATGAAGGCACCGAGCCGGGCACGCTGGTCCAGTACTTCAAGGACGACGCGACCGCCTTCAACGCGCAGAAGCGCGCGACGATCGAAGGCAAGGGCGTGCTGAACAACCGCCTGTCGGAATTCTTCATGAACGGGCTGACGAATATCGGCGTCCCGAACCACTTCATCCGCCGCATCAACATGCGCGAGCAGCTGATCCGCCAGGTCGAGATCATCCCGCTGGAGGTGATCGTGCGCAACTTCGCGGCCGGATCGCTGTCCAAGCGTCTGGGCCTGGAGGAGGGGACCCTGCTGCCGCGGCCCATCGTCGAATACAGCTACAAGAACGACGAGCTGGGCGACCCGATGGTGTCCGAGGAATATGTCATCGCCTTCGGTTGGGCGACCCAGCAGGACCTGGACGACATCGTGTCGCTGGCGCTGCGGGTGAACGATTTCCTGTCGGGGGTCTTCTACGGCGTCGGCATCAAGCTGATCGATTTCAAGATCGAGATCGGCCGGGTCTGGGACAATGACTTCATGCGCCTGATCGTCGCCGACGAGATCAGCCCCGACAGCTGCCGGCTGTGGGACGTCAAGACCGGCCAGAAGCTGGACAAGGACGTGTTCCGCCGCGACCTGGGCAACCTGACCGACGCCTATACCGAGGTCGCCCGCCGTCTTGGCCTGATGCCCGCCAACACGACCAGCCTGAAACCCACCGCGATCAACTGAGGAAAGTGCCGCCATGAAAGCACGTGTGACCATCATGCTGAAGGACGGCGTCCTGGACCCGCAGGGCGAGGCGATCCGCCATGCCCTGGGCGGGCTGGGCCACAAGGACGTGGCGGGCGTGCGCCAAGGCAAGCTGATCGAGCTGGACCTGACCGCCACCGACCCCGAGGCCGCCCGTGCCGAGGTCGCCCGCATGTGCGAGGGTCTGCTGGCCAATACCGTGATCGAGAAATATTCCATCGAGATTGCCTGACGTTGCGGCAGCCTGCCATTATCGGCAGGTTGCCCGACGGACCCCGTTGCAAAACGGACGCAATTGTCGCCCAATGCGCGGATGATGAACCAGACGACCCCACCCCATTCCGCCGCCCCGGTGATCCGCATCGAGGGGCTGCACAAGTCCTATGGCCCGCTGGAGGTCCTGAAGGGCGTGTCCATGACCGCGCCGCGCGGCCATGTGATCAGCCTGATCGGGTCGTCCGGTTCGGGCAAATCCACGCTGCTGCGCTGCTGCAACCTACTGGAGAACAGCCAGGCGGGCGACATCCTGTTCGAGGGTGAACCCGTGCGCTGGAAGGGCCGGGGCCAGGACCGCAGGCCCGCCGACCGCGCCCAGGTCACGCGGATGCGCACCAACCTGGCCATGGTCTTTCAGCAGTTCAACCTTTGGGCCCACATGACGATCCTGCAGAACGTGATGGAGGCGCCCGTCACCGTCCTGGGCGAGGATCGCGCCGTGGTCGAGGACCGCGCCCGCGCCCTGCTGGCCAAGGTCGGCATCGGTGACAAGGCGGATGCCTGGCCCGCCCAGCTGTCGGGCGGCCAGCAGCAGCGCGCGGCCATCGCCCGGGCGCTCTGCATGCAGCCCAAGGCGCTGCTGTTCGACGAACCCACCAGCGCGCTGGACCCCGAGCTGCAGCAGGAGGTCGTCAAGGTTATCAAGGATCTGGCCGGGGAACATCGCACGATGATCCTGGTCACCCATGACATGCGGCTGGCCGCCGATGTCAGCGATCACGTCGTCTTCCTGCATCAGGGCGTGATCTGCGAGGAAGGCCCGCCGGACCGGCTGTTCGGGGACCCGCAGACCGAGCGTCTGCGCGGCTTCCTGTCCGCCACGATGGCGACATAAGAAACCAACAGGAGAGACTTCCGACATGAAATCGCTGACCATCGCCGCAGCCGCCCTGGCCCTGACCGCGGGCCTCGCCCAGGCCCAGACCATCCGCATGGGCACCGAGGGCGCCTATGCCCCCTACAACTTCATCAACGACGCCACGGGCGAGGTGACCGGCTTCGAGATCGAGCTGGGCAACGCCTTGTGCGAACGCGCGGGCCTGGAATGCACCTGGGTGCGCAATGACTGGGATTCGATCATCCCGAACCTGGTTTCCGGCAATTACGACACGATCATGGCCGGGATGAACATCAACGAGGAGCGCAAGGCGGTCATCCAGTTCACCCAGGCCTATACCCCCGCCATGCCCTCGGCCTATGCGGCCCTGTCGGCCGATGTGGATGTCGAAGGCGGCATCGTCGCGGCCCAGACCAACACCATCCAGGCGGGCCATGTGGCCGAGACCGGCGCCACGCTGCTGGAATTCCCCAATCCCGACCAGACCGTCGCCGCCGTCCGCAACGGCGAGGCCGACGCGGTCTTTGCCGATCGCGACTTCCTGGCGCCCATCGTCGCCGAATCCGGCGGCGAGCTGGTCTGGGTCGAGGGCTTCGACGCCGTCTCCCTGGGCGAGGGCATCGGCATGGGCCTGCGCCAGTCCGACGCCGAGCTGCGCGAGACCTTCGACGCCCAGATCACCGCGATGAAGGAGGACGGCAGCCTGAACGAGCTGATCGTCAAGTGGTTCGGCGACGACGCCCTGACCTTCGAGTGATGTGACCCGCCGCCGCGGCCCGGTCCGCGGCGGCCCCTCGCGGGGAATGCGATGTTTTCCTATTGCGCCGATCCATCCTCGCTCGAGGGGCTAGTCTGGCTGTCCTGCTATCTAACGACGGCCACGCATATGATGTTCTATGCCAGCTTCGGCACGGTGCTGCTGCTGCTGGCGATCACGGCGCCGATCGCGCTGCTGTTCGGGTTCGGCGGCGCGATGGCGCTGCGGTCCCGCATCGCGCCGCTGCGCTGGTTCGGGGGGATCTACACCTCGATGGTGCGGGGCGTGCCGGACATCATCTTCTTTCTGTTCGTGCCGATCGCGCTGGATCAGGGCTTCGAATGGGTCCGCCACCAGATCCTGTGCGACAGCGACGCGCCGGTGCGGCAGGGCAACGATTTCGTCGTCTGCGCCGCCGCCAAGCTGCCGCTGAACAGCGCCGCCCCTTGGGTCCATGACGCTTACGGCATCTTTCTGGCGGTCATCGCCTTTTCCGTCGTCTTCGGGGCCTTTGCGGCGAATGTCCTGTCGGGCGCCATGGCCGCCGTGCCCCGCGCCCAGCTGGAGACCGCCGAGGCCTATGGCATGACCCCCCGCCAGGTGAACCGCCGCGTGCTGATCCCGCAGATGTGGACCTATGCCCTGCCGGGCCTGTCGAACCTGTGGATGATCCTGATCAAGGCCACGCCGCTGCTGTTCATCCTGGGGGTCGAGGACATCGTCTATTGGGCGCGCGAGCTGGGCGGGTCCAAGACCAGCGCCTTTGCCTATCCCCATCCCGACTGGCGGCTGTACTACTTCCTGGGCATCCTGGTCTTCTATCTGTTCATGACCTGGATCTCCGAACGGGTGCTGGGCCGCGTCACGCGGCGCCTGTCGCGCGGCCAAGCGACGATGGGCGGCGAGGCGTTGCGCAAGGGGGCCCCGGCATGAGCTGCCTTCAGACCATCCAGGATTACGCCCTGCGCTCGATCGGCTATGGCGAGCGGCTGCTGCCGCGCGAGGGCTATGACCTCTGCCAGCAATTCACGCTGATCGGGTCGGGGCTGATCTGGAACCTCTATTTCGCGGTGCTGGCGCTCAGCTTCGGCTTCGTGCTGGCCAATGCGGTGGCCTTGGCCAAGGCCAGCGGCAACCGCTGGCTGCGGGGACCGGCGAACGGGTTCATCTTCCTGTTCCGGGGCAGCCCGCTCTTCATCCAGTTCTTCATCGCCTACGAGGCGCTGGTCCTGCTGCCGCGTGCGGGGATCGACGTGATGGGCATCACCGTCCAGACCAGCTGGCTGACCCGGGCCTGGGCCGGGGCGCTGATCGTGCTGACGCTGAACACCGCCGCCTATTCGGCGCAGATCTTTCATGGCGCGCTGATGTCCGTGCCCAAGGGCGATGTCGAGGCCGCCGACGCCTATGGCATGACCGGCTGGACGCGGTTCCGCCGGGTGATCTGGCCCACGATGATGCGGCTGGCCTGGCCCAGCTATACCAACGAGGCGATCTTTCTGTTCCACGCTACGACGCTGGTCTATTTCTCGGGCTTTCCGGCCTTTCAGCAGAAGGGCGACGCGCTTTACTATGCCAGCTATTTCGCGGACCGGACCTTCAACCCCTTCGTCGCCTATCCGATCGCGGCGGGCTATTTCATCCTGGCGACCTTGGCATTGATCTGGGCCTTTGGCAGGGTGAACCGGCGGCTGAACCGGCACCTGCCGGGGGCCGCGACCCGGATCCGATACAGACCTCTTATGACGAGATAACCCCATGGAATGGCTGCGCGATCACCCCGAGGTCAAGACGATCCGCGTTGCGGCCGCCGACCTGAACGGCGTCGCCCGCGGCAAGCGGATCGCGGCGCGCTATGCCGACAAGCTGCTGGGCGAGGGGACCAAGTTCCCTTATTCCGTCCTGAACCTGGACATCTGGGGCGAGGATGTCGAGGACAGCCCCCTGGTCTTCGAATCCGGCGATCCCGACGGGCTGCTGCTGCCCACGGAACGCGGCTTTCTGCCCATGCCCTGGCTGGACGCGCCGACCGCGCTGCTGCCCTTGTGGATGTTCCATCCCAACGGTCGCCCCTATGACGGCGATCCCCGCCAAGCCCTGGCCCGCGTGGTCGAACGCTATCACGCCGCGGGCTTGACCCCCGTCGTCGCGACCGAGCTTGAATTCTTTCTGATCGACGACAGCGGCAAGACCCTGCGCGTGCCCCCCAGCCCGCGATCCGGCAAGCGCCGCACCGGGGGCGAGGTTCTGTCCCTGCGCGCGCTGGACGCCTTCGATCAGTTCTTCTCGACGCTTTACGACGCCTGCGAATCGATGGACATTCCGGCCGATACCGCGATCTCGGAGGCGGGGCCGGGCCAGTTCGAGATCAACCTGATGCATCAGGCCGATCCGCTGAAGGCCGCCGACGACACCTGGCTCTTCAAGATGCTGGTCAAGGGGATCGCCCGGTCCTACGGCTTTGCCGCCAGCTTCATGGCCAAGCCCTACGAGGCCTTTTCGGGCAACGGGATGCACATGCATTTCTCGATCCTGGACCGCGAGGGGCGCAACATCTTCGACAATGGCGGCGAGGAGGGGACCGAGGCGCTGCGCCAGGCCGTCGCGGGCTGTCTGCGGGCGATGCCCGGATCGACGCTGCTCTTTGCCCCGCATGAAAACAGCTATGACCGCTTGGTGCCCAATGCCCATGCGCCGACCGGCATCGGTTGGGCCTATGAGAACCGCACCGCGGCGATCCGCATCCCGTCCTCCGGGCCCAAGGCGCGGCGGATCGAGCATCGCGTGGCGGGGGGCGACGTGAACCCCTATCTGACCATCGCCGCGATCCTGGGCGCCGCGCTGAACGGCATCGAGGACCGGTTGGAGGCGCCCGCGCCCTTCAGGGGCAACGCCTATGACAAGAACCTGGCCCAGCTGCCCGGCGATTGGGGCGCGGCCATCGAGGCCTTCGACGCCTGCCCCGAGATCCGGCGCATCCTGCCCGCGCATCTGGTCGACAACTACCTGATGACCAAGCGCCAGGAGCTGCATTACATGGCCGAGCTGTCCGACGAGGAGACGGTCGAGCTCTATCTCGACACGGTGTGACTGCGGCCCGGGCGTTGACGCGCCCGCTGCCCTTGCTACTGTGTTAGCGATCACGAAGAGCGAGGCGTTCGATGAACATGTTGGCACGCGCGACGGCGCTGGTGGGCGGGGCGATGGTGCTGATGCGGCGGCCCTTCGCCGCGCGGACCCCCGCGATCGGGGGCGCCCCCACGATCCCCGAGGCCAAACCGCAGAAGATCATGACGCTGAAGATGCCCGTCGCCAAGGGCTGGCAGGGCGATCACGTCCCCACCGTGGCGCCCGGCCTCAGGGTCAACGCCTTTGCCCGCGACCTGGACCATCCCCGCTGGATCGAGGTCCTGCCCAATGGCGACGTGCTGGTGGCCGAATCCAAGGAACAGCCCGGCAGGCCGCGCAGCCTGATGGATCACGCCGCGCAGGCCGTGATGCGCCGCGCCAAGGCCATCGGCGACAGCGCGAACCGCATCACCCTGTGGCGCGACGCCGATGGCGACGGGGTGGCCGAACGGCGCGAGGTCTTTGCCGATAACCAGAACCAGCCCTTCGGCATGGCGCTGGTCGACGGCACCTTCTACATCGGCAATACCGACGGGATCGTGGCCTATGATTATCAGGACGGCGCGACGCGGCTGACCGGGCCGGGCCGCAAGCTGGTCGATTTCAAGCCGCGCGGGCACTGGACGCGCAGCCTGCTGGTCTCGCCCGATGGGGGGCGGATCTATGCGGGCGTCGGATCGCTGAGCAATATCGGCGATTTCGGGATGGAGACCGAGGAAGGCCGCGCCGCCATCTGGGAACTGGACCTGGCATCGGGCCAGGCGCGGATCTTCGCCTCGGGGTTGCGCAACGCGGTCGGCATGGCGTGGGAGCCCTCGACCGGGGTTCTGTGGACGGTGGTGAACGAACGCGACGGGCTGGGCGACGAGACGCCGCCCGACTACCTGACCTCGGTCCGGGAGGGGGGGTTCTACGGCTGGCCCTATTGCTACTGGGACCGGATGGTGGATGACCGCGTACCGCAGGATCCCGCCATGGTCGCGCGCGCGATCACGCCCGATTTCGCGCTTGGCGGTCATACGGCCTCGCTTGGGCTGTGCTGGATGCCGGATGGCACGCTGCCGGGCTTCGGCGCGGGGATGGTGATCGGCCAGCACGGGTCATGGAACCGATCGACGCTGAGCGGATATCGGGTGATCTTCGTGCCCTTCGCCGATGGCAAGCCTTCGGGCCCGGCGCGGGACCTGATGTGGGGGTTCCTGTCGGATGACGAGAAATGGGCCTATGGCCGACCGGTCGGCGTGACCTTGGGCGCGGATGGCCGGTCGCTCTTGGTGGCCGATGACGTGGGCGACGTGATCTGGCGGGTGACGGCGGGATAGGTCCCGCCGCGACCATTTCTGCATTCGCGCCTTAGAGGCTGCGCATGACCTCGGCAAGGCAGTGGTCGGTATCGCCAAGCTGATGGTCCAGCATGGTCAGCCGCTTTGCGTAATGCGATGCGGCATAATCCCATGTCATCGCGATGCCACCCTGCATCTGGACGGTTTCCTCGGCGACCTGTCGGGCGGCGCGGCCGATCAGCGTCTTGGCCATTGCGCAGGTGGTCGGGCCGTCGGGACCGTCCAGTGCGGCCGCAATGGTGGTTGATCACGTGCGCTCGATCTTGGTCATCAGATCGACGGTTCGGTGTTGCAGCGCCTGGAAGCCGCCGATGGAATTGCCGAACTGGCGACGTGTCTTCAGGTGATCGCACCTGCGCCGGTTTCGTCCCGGCCAGTTATTCATATCAGGCTGCCCTTTGTTCGAAGGCCACGGGTGATTTCCATCCGAAGGCTAAGTGTGTGCGGCGCGGGTTGTAGAAGCCGTTAATATAGTGGAAGAGGGCGATCTCGACCTCTCGGCGGGTTTGCCAGTTGTGCCGCCAGACCAATTCGGCCTGGAGCGATTTAGGGTCAGGATGCATTGATTTCCTTTTCGCGGCGTGATTCACGGCCGGGAAACGGAGCGGTGACATGAGCGACCTTTTCTGGCTGACCGACGCGCAGATCGCACGTCTCGCTCCCTATTTCCCGAAGTCCCACGGCAAGCCACGCGTTGATCACAGGCGCGTTCTCAGCGGGATTATCTTCATTATCCGCAATGGCTTGCGCTGGCGTGATGCACCCACCGCCTATGGGCCTCACAAGACGCTCTACAGCCGTTGGAGGCGTTGGAGCGGGAAGGGAATTTTTGCCCGGATGATGGCCGGGCTCGCTGCAGAACACGGTGAGGGGACGACCGTGATGATCGACGCGACATACCTGAAGGCTCATCGCACAGCGACCAGTATGGCCGTTAAAAAGGGGGGCGTGGCCGCCTGATCGGTCGCACCAAAGGCGGCATGAACACCAAGCTGCACGCCATCTGCGATAGCCAAGGACGACCGCTCGACCTGTTCATCACCGCCGGGCAGGTGAGCGATTATATCGGAGCGCGGGCGCTGCTCAGCGGCCTGCCGAAGGTCAAATGGCTGCTTGGCGATCGCAGTTATGATGCTGACTGGTTGAGAGAGGCGTTGCAGGACAAGGGGATACGCGCCTGCATCCCCGGTCGGAGGCAACGCAAGACGCCGGTCAAATATGACAAGCGACGCTACAAGCGGCGAAGCCGCATCGAGATCATGTTCGGCAGGCTCAAGGACTGGAGGCGTGTGGCAACGCGATACGACAGATGTCCGAAGATCTTCCTCTCGGCCATCGCCCTCGCAGCAACCGTCATCTATTGGTTATGAATCCTGACCCTAAAGAAGCTTTCGACGGCGGAATTGTCGTGGAAATTGGGCTCGCCACTCATGGGCACCTTGAACCCGTTATTGCGCAGCAGTTTCTGATAGACATGAGTGCAATATCGCGATCCGCGGTCCGTGTGATGAACGCAACCTGGCGGCGGCCGGCGGATCGCGATGGCCATGTTCAGGGTCCGCAAAGCCAGATCCCGCTTCATGCGATTACAGGTGGCCCACCCAACACCGCGCCGGTATAACAAGTAAATAATAACAGGTAGACCGACCTATCCCTCCCATGGGCGTTGTTGCAGAACTCCAGCCTGCCGCGGGATTCACGCGGGCGGGCTGGTAGGGTAAGCGTCTCGGCATGAGCAAACCTGAGGCTGCCCGCTAGGTGTTCAGTCCCGGCATCTGGTGGATCGGATTGACGATGAATCTGTCTGGCTCTGAAGTCCAGACCTTGCAGATGTATTCGTAGGGTGTGACACCGCTCAGCGTCTTGAGCCTGCGTGCGAAATTGTAGGCGGCGATGAAATCGGCGAGGTGCGTGCGCAGCTGGCTGTGGCTGTCGTAGTGGTAGCGCTTGACGGTCGCGTCCTTGATCGTCCTGTTCATCCGCTCGACTTGGCCATTCGTCCACGGGTGGTTGGGCTTGGTCAGCCGATGCTCGATCCCGTTTGCCTCGCAAATCATGTCGAACCGCATTTGCCGAGAGTAAGGAGTGTTACGGTTTCGAGGCTGCTCTGCGAACTGGATGCCATTATCGGTCAGGATCGTGTGGATGCGGTAGGGCACGACGTCCAGAAGGTGCTCCAGGAACTCCCAAGCGGTTTTCCTGTTGGCCTTTTCCGCCAATTGAACGACAGCAAATTTGCTGGTGCGATCAATGGCTACGAAGAGGAAGAGCTTGCCTTCGGCCGTCTGCACCTCGGCGATGTCGATATGGAAGAAACCTATCGGGTAGCGCTTGAACTTCGCACGCTTGGGCTTGTCCCCGCCCACGTCCGGCAGTCGCGAAATGCCATTCCGCTGCAGGCATCGGTGCAGCGCCGAGCGCGTCAGATGTGGGATAGAGGGCTGAAGAGCGTAGAGGCAGTCGTCCAACGGCAGCAGCGTATGGCGCCGAAACGCGACGATTGTTGCTTCCTCGGCCTCACTCAAGACCGTGGAGCGTGGCTCCTTCGGCCCAGTCTTACGGTCCTCAACTGTCTCGCGCTTGCGCCACTTCGCGACAGTCTTTGGGTTGATGCCGAGCTCCCGGCTCAGCTGCGCGAGCGAAGCTTGCGATCGCTGTATTGCAGCTCTGACAGCGTGCGTGGTCGTGGCGCTCCCGTGACGAACTTGTCCCATAATGCTTCCTTCCATTCCTGCGAAAGGATTGCACCATCAAACCATGGGATCAAACAAGCGGATGGTGGCGCTGATCGGCATCCGGCGGCTGATGCAGGCCATCAAGGAATGATTGCCGCTCCGTAGCCCCTTGCGGTGCCTCCGGGGCACTCATGCCAGCCATTCGGCTGAACGACCAGCTCAGCTGCCGGAAACCGGTGGAGCAACTCAAACCACCCGGAAGCGTCACGCCGCGCCGCCGCGCTGGCCGAGTTTTGACACGGGATCGGCCAGCAGGATACAAGGCTCCGGCAGGTTGTCGTTCATGACCAGAGCAAAGCCCAGGTAGCCCGATGTCTGTCCCGGCGCGATGTCCGAACTCATTGGCAGCCCGGCAGCATTGACGCGCAGGTGGACCTTGGTCGTGAAAATGGGAGGTGGTCCAGAAAACGATCCAGTGGATCGTTTTCCCACCGGACGTTCTCGAACGGCCAGAACCCTGTCTTGGTGTCCCCCTTTGGCGCCCGCTACCTGACGAGGGGGCGGATCACAGTGCTGTCGATCATCTGCAGCGCATCTGGCACGATACGACTTTCGTTGGGCGCTTCGAGGATCTGCTCTCACAACCCCGCCAAGGTCCAGCACCGGAACTGGCGGTAGACACTGGAACACTTCACGAACTCTTACGGGAAGTCACGCCAGGGAGAGCCGGTCCGCGCTCGGCATGGCCTTGAACCAGTGGCGGCTCATGCCTCACTCCAGAACAACGCGGTGATTTGCGGGCTTGCGTCCGTTCGGGGCGCGCACGGCCAGAATGAAGCACTCGTAAAACGCCCATTCCTCATCCGACATCAGGTCTCGTGCCAAGCTGGCCTTCATCGCAGATACCAGCTTGAATCACGATCGGCCCACCCCATGAATCCCTTTCGTCAATACTACCTCGATCCCGCAAGCGTCATCATGGCGCTGAACAAACGGGCTTGCGAGCTGCCGCGCGACCTCTACTGGCCCTGACCTGAGACCGCGGATGATGGATCGTACGAAGTTTACCATGGCAACGAGGCTCAAGGTCCACCTCTGCGGCCCGCAATCACCTTGGCACCGCTGCACCGACGAAGACACGATCCGGCATCTGCGCCAATACTTCCCAAAGGGCATCGATTTTTCTACCCATAGCCAAGCCGGTTTCAGCGCTATCGCACGAAGAGTTGAACGAGCGTGCCAAGAAGACGCTCTAGTATCAGGCCACTGCAGAGATGTTTGCACGGACTGTTACGCCGACACGTCGGAACCGCACACGGCAACGGTCCTTCATTATCCTATGCCCGGTCCAGGTTCGCGCCGATCAGCCCCGCGACCTGGGCGGGATGGGTCAGGGGCAGCATGTGCCCCGCCCCCGGCACGACCGCGCGGCCCACATCGTTCAGGCGGTGGGCCAAGGCGTCGCCGATCGCCTCGATGACCGGGGGGCTGTCCGCACCGCGGATCAGCAGCACCGGCGCGTCCAGCGATTCCAGCCCGCCCTCGCGCAGGATGCGGCCGCTGTCCTCGCGCAGGGCGGGGGCGGTCAGGGAGACCAGCCGGATCTGGCGCGTCAGCTGGGCCTGGATCGGGGCGGGCAGGGCGGCCAGGTCCTGGCCGTTCCAGGCGCGCAGGAACAGCGCCGCCGCCTCGGCGTCGCGGTCATCGGCCAGCAGATCGCCCAGGGCGGCATCCAGCCGGTCCTGATCGGCCGAGGGCGCGGCGGCGAACAGCACCGGCTCGATCAGGGTCAGGCTGCGGATCGCGTCGGGGGCGGCCACCGCGATGCGCAGCGCCACCGTCGCGCCGAAGCTGTGGCCGATCAGGTCCAGCGGCCGGTCGATCATCGCGGCCGCCATGCGGGTGACGGCCGTGTGGTAATCGGGATCCTGCGCCCCCGGCATCCAGTCGCCGCTGCGGCCATGGCCGGGCATGTCGAAGGCGCGCAGATCCACGCGGCCCGCCAAGGCCTCGGCGACGGGCCCCCAGCTGGCGGCGCTGCCCATCATGCAATGAAGCGCCAGGGCGGGGCCGTCGGCATCGCCCGGCCAATGGCGGATGTTCACCCCGGTCATGCGGCGGCCAGCGCGCGGTCCAGGAAATCCAGCCGGTCCTGGCCCCAGAAGCGCTGGTCCGTCTCGCGCATGATGTAGAAGGGCGCGCCGAAGGCGCCGGCGGCCACGGCCTCCTCCAGGTTGCGGCCATAGGTCTCGGCGCCGATGAAGAGGCCGCTATCGGCCAGGCCCGCGTCGAAACCCTGTTCGGTCAGGATCGCGCGGATGGTGGCGTCGTCGCTGATGTCGCGCTCCTCGGCCCAGACCGCGCGCAGGAAGGCCTGGACCAGCCCGCCCACATCGCCGCCCCTGGCCTGGGCCGCGATGATCGCATAGCTGGACGGCGCCATGTTCACCGGCCAATGCGCGGGCCGCAGGGTCAGGGGCATGCCCAGATGATCGGCCCAACGCGGCAGCTCCTGCGCGCGATAGGCCATGCGGCTTTCATGGCGGTCGGCGGGGCGCACGCCCCCCGTGCGGTCGAAGAGCTGCAGGAGGTCCAGCGGTTTGTAGGTGATCGTCGCGCCGTGGCGGGCGGCGATCCGTTCCAGCCGGTCGCCCGCCAGATAGCACCACGGGCTGATCGTGCCGAGGTAATAGTCGATATGCGCCATGGTCCTGTCCTTTTACGGGTTTGCCCGCAGGCTAGCGCGGTGCTAAGGCAGCCGCAATCTGACGCAACCGCCAAAGGCCAAGCCCCCATGCCCGTCATGACCGAACCCAAGCTGATCTCCGGCAATGCCAACCGCCCGCTGGCGCAATCCATCGCGCGGCGCATGTCCATGCATCGCGGCATGAGCGTGAACCTGCTGGATGCGCGGGTCGAGCGGTTCAACGATGCCGAGATCTTCGTCGAGGTCTATGAGAATGTCCGCGGCGAGGACATGTACATCATCCAGCCGACCTCGAACCCGGCCAATGACAACCTGATGGAACTGCTGATCATGGTCGATGCGCTGAAACGGTCCTCGGCCGCGCGCATCACCGCCGTGATCCCCTATTTCGGCTATGCCCGCCAGGACCGCCGCGCCAAGGCCCGCACGCCGATCACCGCCAAGCTGGTCGCGAACCTGCTGACCAATGCGGGCATCGACCGGGTGCTGACGCTGGACCTGCATGCGGCGCAGATCCAAGGGTTCTTCGACATTCCGGTGGACAACCTCTATGCGGCGCCGGTCTTTGCGCTGGACGTGCAGCATCATTTCAAGGGGCGGATGGGCGATCTGATGGTCGTGTCGCCCGATGTGGGCGGCGTGGCCCGCGCGCGCGAACTGGCGACGCGGATCGGCGCGCCCCTGGCCATTGTCGACAAGCGCCGCGAGAAGGCGGGCGAGGTCGCCGAGATGACCGTGATCGGCGATGTGGCGGGCAAGGCCTGCATCATCGTGGACGACATCTGCGACACGGCCGGCACGCTGTGCAAGGCGGCGCAGCTGCTGGTCGACAATGGCGCGACCGAGGTGCATTCCTATATCAGTCATGGCGTGCTGTCCGGCCCGGCGGTCGAGCGGGTCGAGAAATCGGTCATGAAATCGCTGGTCATCACCGATTCGATCCAGCCCACCGAGGCCGTGAAGGCGGCATCGAACATCCGCATCGTGCCGACCGCGCCGATGTTCGCCCAGGCCGTGCTGAACATCTGGAACGGCACCTCGGTCTCCAGCCTGTTCGAGACGGACACGCTGCTGCCGATCTATGAGGGCCTTTATTCGACGGGCTGAGCGGGTCCGCCTCCGGCGGGGGTATTTGGACAACGGAGAAGCCGGCCCGGTGTGGGTCGGCTTCTTGCGTCAGAGCGCGCGCCAGCCGATGTCGCGGCGGCAGAAGCCCTGCGGCCAGTCGATGCCGTCGACCAGGGCATAGGCGCGGGCATGGGCCTCGGCCAAGGTGGCGCCGCGGCCGGTGCAGGCCAGGACCCGGCCTCCGGTGGCGATGATCGCGCCGTCGCGCGTGGCGGTGCCTGCGTGGAAGGTCATCTGGAAGCTGGTTTCAGGAAGACGGTCCAGATTGTTGATCCGGCTGCCTTTTTCATAGGCGCCGGGATAGCCCTCGGCGGCCATGACCACGGTCAGGGCGTGATCATCGGCCCAGGTGACGGCGGCCTGGGCCAGCCGCCCCTCGGCGCAGGCCAGGAGCAGGTCGAGGGCCTGCGCGCCGAGCCGCATCATCAGCACCTGGCATTCGGGATCGCCGAAGCGGACATTGTATTCGACCAGCCGCGCCTGACCGTCCTGGATCATCAGCCCGGCATAGAGGATGCCTTGGAACGGCATGCCCCTGTCGGCCATCGTGGCGATGGTGGGGCGCACGATCCGGTCCATCACCTGGTCCTGGATGGCCTGCGTCAGCACCGGGGCGGGGCTGTAGGCGCCCATGCCGCCGGTATTGGGACCGGTATCGCCGTCGCCCACGCGCTTGTGGTCCTGGGCCGTGCCGATGGGCAGGCAGTCGGTCCCGTCCGAGAGGATGAAGAAGCTGGCCTCCTCGCCCGCCATGAACTCCTCGATCACGACCGAGGTGTCGCCGAATTCGCCGTCGAAGATCGCGTCGATGGCAGCGAGCGCCTGATCGAGGGTCTCGGCCACGGTGACGCCCTTGCCCGCCGCCAGACCGTCGGCCTTGATGACGATGGGCGCGCCTTGGGCTGTGACGTAATCGCGCGCGGGGCCGGCCGTGTCGAAGCGCGCCCAGGCCGCGGTGGGGGCGCCGCAGGCATCGCAGATCTCCTTGGTGAAGGCCTTGGAGGCCTCGAGCTGGGCGGCGGCCTGCGACGGGCCGAAGACCAGGAAGCCGGCATCCCGCAGCGCGTCGGACACGCCCGCCGCCAGGGGCGCCTCGGGGCCGATGATCACGAAGTCGATGGCATTGCCTTGGGCGAATTCCAGCACGTCGGCGCGCGAAAGGATGTCCAGATCGGCGCATTCCGCGACGCCAGCGATGCCCGCATTGCCCCGTGCGACGATCAGCCGGTCGCATTTCGGGTTCTGCCGGATCGCCCAGGCCAGCGCATGTTCGCGCCCGCCGCCGCCCAGGATCAGGATATTCATCTGCCGCCCTTTCGCTTGATCTTGCGGCGTTCTAGTCTGGCCCGGACAAGGGAACAAGACGCATGGATCTGTTGGACGACGACATGGACGAGGGCCCCGAGGCGGGCAGCAACGCGCATGAATTCACCGTGTCGGAACTGTCCGGCGCGGTAAAGCGCAGCATCGAGGACCAGTTCGGCCGCGTCCGCGTGCGGGCCGAGATCGGGCGTGTCTCGCGGCCGGGGTCCGGGCATCTCTATTTCGATCTCAAGGACGACCGGGCGGTGCTGGCCGCGGTGACCTGGAAGGGCCAGGCCGCCCGCCTGGCGCAGCGCCCCGAGGAGGGGATGGAGGTCATCGCCACCGGGCGGCTGACGACCTTTCCGGGCCAGTCGAAATACCAGATGATCGTTGATCAGATCGAGCCTGCGGGCGCCGGCGCGCTGATGGCGATGCTGGAGAAGCGTCGCAAGGCGCTGGCAGCCGAAGGGCTGTTCGATCAGGACCGCAAGCGGCCGCTGCCCGCGCTGCCGCGGGTGATCGGGGTGGTGACCTCGCCCTCGGGTGCGGTGATCCGCGACATCCTGCACCGGTTGCGCGACCGCTTTCCGACCCATGTGCTGATCTGGCCGGTCGCGGTGCAGGGCCAGGCCTGCGCGGGGCAGGTGGCGGCGGCGATCCGCGGCTTCAACGATCTGCAACCGGGGGGCGCGGTCCCGCGGCCCGACCTGATCATCGTGGCCCGTGGCGGCGGCAGCCTTGAGGACCTCTGGGGCTTCAACGAGGAGATCGTCGTGCGCGCCGCGGCGGACAGTGCGATCCCGTTGATCTCGGCCGTGGGGCACGAGACGGACACGACGCTGATCGACTTTGCCGCCGATCGCCGAGCCCCCACCCCCACCGCCGCGGCCGAGATGGCCGTGCCCGTCCGCGCCGATCTGGCCGCGCGGCTGGCCGAGGCCTCGGCCCGGATGGCGCGATCCAGCGCGCTGGCGATCCAGCGGCCGCGCCAGCGCCTGCAGGACCTGGCCCGCGCGATGGGCCGTCCCGCCGCCCTGGTCGAGGGGCCGCGCCAGCGGCTGGACATCTTCGGCGCCCGGCTGGAGCCCGCGCTGCGCCAGCTGGTCCAGACGCGGCGGCACCGGCTGGCCTCGCGCCCGATCCCGGCGGCGACGCTGCGCCAGTTCACCCAGGCCAAGCGCCACGGGCTGGACCGCGCGGCGGCGCGGCTGGATCAGGCCCGGCTGCGGCGGCTGGAACGCCCGCGCGACAGGCTGGCCCAGATGCAGGAACGGCTGGACCGCTCGCTGGCGCGGGTGACCGCCACGACACGGCGCGCGATCGACCAGCAGGGCGCGCGCCTGGCGGATCTGACCCGCCGCCTGAGCGCCGCCCAAGGCCGCATCCTGCAGGCCCGCAAGGACCGATTGGAGCGGCTGGACCGGATGCGCCTGACCTTGGGTTACCACGAGACGCTGAAGCGCGGATTTGCCGTGGTCCACGGTCCCGACGGGCTGATCACCAGCGCGGCCAAGGCCGGGGTCACCCCCCAGTTCCGGGTGGAATTCGCCGATGGCGCGACCGAGGCGCGGCCCGTGGCCCCGCGGGCCAGGCGCGCCAAGCCTGCGCCAGAGCAGAAATCCCTGCTCTGACCCACATCACGCTGGCTGCGGGCGCATCCGCAGCCAGATCAGCGCCCCGCCCGCCAGCACCAGGAAGGGCAGCATCGCCAGGTTCACCGCGTTCCACCCGGCCACCACCGACCCGCCCGCGCAATTCATCAGCCCGCCCGATGACAGCGAGGCCAGGAAGACGCCGGTGAAGACGACGAAATCGTTCATGCCCTGGACGCGGCCCTGCTCCTGCGGGCTGTGGGCGCGGGTCAGCATGGCCGTCGCGCCGATATAGCCGAAGTTCCAGCCCACCCCCAGCAGGATCAGCGACAGGTAGAACTGGCCCAGATCCACGCCGGTCAGCGCCACCGCCCCGGCCAGCCCCAGGATGGTCAGCCCCGCCCCCACGATCCGCGGCGCGCCGAAGCGCGCGATCAGGTGCCCGGTGACGAAGCTGGGCGCGAACATGGCCAGTACATGCGCGCTGACGATATTGGCCGCGTCCGAGGTCGCATATCCGCAGCCCACCACCGCCAGAGGCGTCGAGGTCATCACCAAGTTCATCAGCGCATAGGAGACCATGCCGCAGATCATCGCGACCAGGATCGTGGGCTCGCGCAGGATCCAGCCCATCGGCCGTCCGCCATCCCCGTCGGCCGAGACGGCGGGCGGGCGCGGGATGTCCAGGAAGGCGAAGAGGAACGGCCCCGCCAGGTTCAGCCCGATCACCGCCAGATAGGTCGCAAGGAAGGGCACCGCGGTCAGGTCGCTGGTCATGCGCACGATGGCCGGACCGATGATCGCCGCCGCCAGCCCGCCCGCCATCACCCAGGATATCGCCTTGGGCGCGTAATCCGCGGGTGCCACATCCGTCGCCGCGAAACGATAGAACCCCTGCGCGGCCATATAGACCCCGGTCAGCGCCGATCCGGCCATGTACAGCCAGAAGGACCCGATCCACAGCCCCGAGGCCGAGACCGCCGCCCCCAGCCCCCCAGCCAGCACCGCCAGCAGGAACCCCGCCTGCCGGCCCGCGCCTGCATGAACCGGGCCAAGGGCCGCGCCGACAGGGCCGATCCCAGGATGATCATCGACAGGGGCAGCGTCACCAGGCAGGGATGCGGCGACAGCACCTGGCCCGCCAGCGCCCCGATGATGAAGATGATCGACATCTGCGCGCCCAGCACGGCCTGGGCCAGGACCAGGACGGTGACGTTGCGCCGCGCGCGGGCCAGATCGGTCATGCCAGTTCGGTCATGCCAGGGCGGAGGCCTGACGCGCGCGATCCTCGATGGCCTGCCAGTTGCCGGAGGCCATGTCGGCATCCGTGACGATCCAGCTGCCGCCGACGCAGACGACGTTGGGCAGGGACAGATAGCTGCCCGCGTTCTGCGGGGTCACCCCGCCCGTCGGGCAGAAGCTGACGCGGGGCAGGGGGCCCGCCAGCGATTTCAGCGCGAGCGCGCCGCCCACGGCCTCGGCCGGAAAGAATTTCAGCATGTCAAAGCCCGCGTCGGAGGCCCGCATCACCTCGGACGCGGTGACGGCGCCGGGCAGCAGGGGCAGGCCGATCTCCTCGCAGGCGGCAATCAGGCGGTCGGTCAGACCGGGCGAGACGGCGAAGGTCGCCCCCGCATCGCGCGCGCGTTTCGCGTCGTCGGGCGTCAGGACGGTCCCCGCGCCGACATGGCCGCCCTCGACCCGCGACATCGCGCGGATCGCGTCCAGCGCCGCATCGGATCGCAGCGTCACCTCAAGGACCGGCAGCCCGCCCGCGACCAGGCTGCGCGCCAGATCCGCGCCATGGGCCGCGTCCTTGATGACGATGACCGGGATGACCGGGGCCAGCCGGCACAGGGCTTTGGTCTTCTGGGACTGGGCAGCGGGGGTCATGGCACACCTTCGGGCAGGGGATTTCACCCCCGACCTGACCGCAAAGCCCCGCGCGATGCAAGCCCAACCAAACCCCCGGCAGGGCTGATGTTATCGCTATCCCGCCCCGTGTCGCGGCCTTTCCCCTTGCGCGCGGCGGAAACTGGCGCTATGGCGCACGGACTTCACAGGCAGGGGCGGGCCCTTGCGGGAGACATCCGCAAAAGGTCCACCGGTTGGGGCATCCGCCCTGAGATCCCCTGCCAAGGCGCAAACCGGAAAGGAACACGTTATGGCGCTTCCCGAATTCTCGCTGCGTCAGCTCTTGGAAGCTGGCGTTCACTATGGCCACCAGACGCAGCGCTGGAACCCCCGCATGGGCGAGTTCATCTATGGCGACCGCAACGGCATCCACATCCTGGACCTGACCCAGACCGTGCCGATGCTGGACCAGGCGCTGACCGTCATCCGCGACACCGTCGCCAAGGGCGGCCGCGTGCTGTTCGTCGGCACCAAGCGCCAGGCCCAGAAGGCCGTGGCCGAGGCCGCCGAGAAATCCGCGCAGTTCTACATGAACCACCGTTGGCTGGGCGGCACGCTGACCAACTGGAAGACCGTCAGCCAGTCGATCAACCGCCTGAAGGCGATCGACGAGACCATGGCCGGCGGCGCCGAAGGCCTGACCAAGAAGGAGCGTCTGCAGCTGGAGCGCGAGCAGACCAAACTGCAGGCCTCGCTGGGCGGCATCCGCGACATGGGCGGCCTTCCCGACCTGCTGTTCGTCATCGACGTGAACAAGGAAGACCTGGCCATCCTGGAAGCCAAGAAGCTGGGCATCCCGGTCGTGGCCGTGGTCGACACCAACTGCTCGCCCGATGGCGTGGACTACATCATCCCGGGCAACGATGACGCGGCGCGCGCCATCGCGCTCTATTGCGACCTGGCCAGCCGTGCCGCGCTGGACGGCATGTCCGCGCAGATGGGCGCCGCCGGCGTCGACTTGGGCTCGCTGTCGGATGCCCCCGAAGAGCTGCTGGACGAGCCCGCGACCGAGGAAAAGGCCGAGGCCTGATCCCCGCCGCCCAAGGCTTTCACGGAATTGTCGTCAGGCGGGGATAAGCCCCGCCTGACGCGTTGACATCAGAGGAGACGGATATGGCAATCACCGCAGCGATGGTGAAGGAACTGCGCGAGACCACCGGCGCAGGCATGATGGACGCCAAGAAGGCCCTGACCGAAACCGACGGCGACATGGAAGCGGCCATCGACTGGCTGCGCACCAAGGGTCTGGCCAAGGCCGCCAAGAAATCCGGCCGCGTGGCCGCCGAAGGCCTGGTGGCCGTCGCCGTCAAGCCCGGCAAGGGCGTCGCGGTCGAGGTGAACTCGGAAACCGACTTCGTCGGCAAGAACGAGGAATTCCAGGCCATGGTCCGCAAGATCGCGCAGGCCGCGCTGAACGTGGACGATGTCGAGGCGCTGAAGAACGAACAGATCGACGGCAAGCCGGTCTCGGAGATCCTGACCGACGCCATCGCCAAGATCGGCGAGAACATGTCGCTGCGCCGCATGGTCGTCGTGACCGCGCCGACCGTGGTGCATTACGTCCACAACGCGGCCGCCGACGGCATGGGCAAGATCGGCGTGCTGGTCGGCCTGGACGGCGGCAACGAGGAAATCGGCCGCCAGATCGCGATGCATGTCGCCGCGACCTCGCCCGCCTCGCTGGACGAGAACGACCTGGACCAGGCCCTGGTCGAGCGCGAGAAGCAGGTCCTGACCGAGCAGGCCCGCGAATCGGGCAAGCCCGAGGCCGTCATCGAGAAGATGATCGAGGGCCGGATGAAGAAGTTCTTCGAGGAGGTCACGCTGACCGGCCAGAAGTTCGTCATCAACCCCGACCTGACCGTGGCCGAGGCCGCCAAGGAGCAGGGCGCGACGATCAAAGGCTTTGCCCGCGTCGCCGTCGGCGAAGGCATCGAGAAGAAGGAAGAGGATTTCGCAGCCGAGGTCGCCAAGACCCTGTCCGGCGCCTGATCCCAGCCTCTGCCAAAGACGAATGCCGGTCCGAAAGGGCCGGCATTTTTCGTGGCGGGACCCTTTGGGGGCGGTACCTGCCAAGGCAACAAGGCAGGCACCGCCTGTTCCTGACACTTGCGTGTCACCACTCACGGAACGGGGTGATGTGACGCAGGTTGGGGTCCGAGCGAAACGGAGGAAAACCCTACCCTTGCAGCTTGAAGGGCATGCTGGGCATGCGCGACGCAAAGAGTTGATCGGTCACATGCGCCTTCAGCACGGCCTGGGACGTGGTCTCGACCCCCAAGGCCTCGCGCGCCAGGCGCATGTGCTTTTCGACCGTGGCGGGGGTGATGCCCAGGATCATCGCGATCTCGCCCACGGTCTTGCCGGCGGAGCGCCAGCCCAGGACCTCGCGCTGGCGGGGGGTCAGGGTGGCGGGGGGCGGGGTGCGCTGCATCGTGGCGATGCGCATGTGCATCACCCAGGACAGGACCCGCGCCTCGCGCCCCTTGGTGGCCCAGAGCCGGTCATGGGCGCAGGGCCCGGTGCCGCGGCCGGGAAACAGGATCACCGCGCCCACGCTGTGCAGCACCTTGTCGCGCAGGCTGATGATCTGGGCCTGGCCCAGCCCCGCCTGCGTGGCCAGCGCCAGCGAGGGCGAGGCCTGGCCCATCCGCGCCTGCAGGTCGCGCGCGCTGATGTCGCCGTCATTCTGCAGCACCCACGTGACCCAGGGGTCGTTGTCCAGATCATCCAGTTGCTGGGCACGCGCGATCAGGTCGTCCGACAGGGTGGTGAAGACGACGGGATTGTCGCGCAGCAGCCCCCGCGGCACGCTGAGCATGAAGCGCGCCGCGTAAAGGGCATGGTCGAAGCCCATCGCGGCGACGGCATCCAGATAGATCTGGCGGATTTCGGGGACGGTCGCGGCATCCAGAAGGCGTTCGATGAAACCTGACAACATAGAAGTAAGCGCTCAAATACACGTCATAAAGATGTATAGGATGACGGCCCGCGGGATTTGCCAAGGGGGAAAGTGCCGAAACTGCTGTGGAATGGGGGCGGGCATCTGGACCTGGGCTGCCCGGTCATGCCAAGGACGGGGCGTCGGATTCACCGGAAAGCAGGGGTGCCATGGCCTTCATCATCGCCATCGACGGACCGGCCGCATCGGGCAAGGGCACCATCGCCCGCGCCTTGGCCGGACATTTCGGGTTTCATCATCTGGATACCGGGATGCTCTATCGTGCGACGGGGGCCAAGGGGGGCGACCCGGTCGCGGCGGCGCGCGGCCTGACCCCGGCCGATCTGGCGCGCGACGACTTGCGCAGCGCCGAGGCGGGCCAGGCCGCCAGCCGCATCGCCGCGATCCCCGAGGTGCGCGCGGCCTTGGTCGATTTTCAGCGCCGCTTTGCGGAGCAGGCGCCGGGCGCGGTCCTGGACGGGCGCGACATCGGCACGGTCATTTGCCCGGGGGCTGCGGTGAAGCTCTATGTCGTGGCATCCGACGAAGTACGGGCGGCGCGGCGCGCGGCCGAGCTGGGCGCCGATCCGGACGAGATGCTGGCCCAGCTGCGCGAGCGCGACCTGCGCGACAGCCAGCGCGCCGCGGCGCCGCTGCGTCCGGCGGATGATGCGGTGGTTCTGGATACCAGCGCGCTGAGCATCGAGGATGCCGTGGCCCGGGCCATCGCGCTGGTCGAGCGGGCGCGGTAAGGGGGCTGCCGCCCCCTCCGGGCCGTGCCGGCCCGTCACCCCCGCGGGTATTTGGGCAACGGAGAAGGGCTCAGGGGGCGATGATCTCGAACCGGGTCACGTCGACCATGCCGCGATCGGTGATCTTCAGCGCGGGGATCACGGGGAGGGCCAGGAAGGCCAGTTGCAGGAACGGCTCCTCCAGCGGGGTGTCGAGGCTGGCTGCGGCCTGGCGCAGGCGGATCAGGTCGTCGCGGACCTGTTCGAAGGGCGCGAGGCTCATGAGGCCCGCGACGGGAAGGGGCAGTTCGGCCAGGATGCGGCCCTCGCAGGCGACGACGAAGCCGCCCTCGAGCGCAGTGAGGCGGTTCGCGGCCAAGGCCATGTCGTCGTAATCCACGCCCACGACCGCGATGTTGTGATGGTCATGGCAGAAGGTCGAGGCGATCGCCCCGCGCGAAAGCCCGAAGCCGCGCACGAAGCCCGTGGCGATGTTGCCGTTCTTGCCGTGGCGTTCGATCACCGCGATGCGGCCCAGGTCGCGGGTCGGTTCGGGGCGCTTGTCGCCGTCTTGGGGGGCGATCTCGACCGTGAGGTGTTCGGTGATGATCTTGCCGTCGAGGATGCCGATGACCGGTGTCTCGGTGCGGTTGCCGGGGCTGCGGAAGTCCTGCGCGGTGACCTGGGGGGCGCGGACCGAGGCGCGGCCAACCGGGGCAAGGGGGGGGCGTGCCGCGAAGGCTGCGTCATCGACCACGCGCCCGCCGGCCAGGACCAGTTTCGCGTGGCACCCCTGCAGGCTGTCGATGGCCACGATGTCGGCGCGCAGGCCGGGGGCGATCAGCCCGCGATCCTTGAGGCCGAAGGCCTCGGCCGCGGAGAGGGATGCCGCGCGATAGGCCGCCAGCGGTGATGTGCCGAGCGCGATCAGGCGGCGAATCATATAGTCGAGGTGCCCGTGTTCGGCGATGTCCAGCGGGTTGCGGTCATCGGTGCAGAGGCAGAGATAGGGGCTGGTCACGTCGGTCAGGATGGGCGCCAGCGCGTCCAGGTCCTTGCTGACCGAGCCTTCGCGGATCAGCACGCGCATCCCCTTGCGCAGCTTTTCCAGCGCCTCGGCTGCGGTGGTGGCCTCGTGTTCGGTGCGGATGCCGGCGGCGATATAGGCGTCGAGATCGGCGCCGGTCAGTTGCGGGCAGTGGCCGTCGACATGGCCGCCGGCGAAGAGGCGCAGCTTGGCCATGGCGACGGGGTCGCGGTGGATCACGGCGGGATAGTTCATGAACTCGGCCAGGCCGATGGCCGAGGGGTGGTTCATCACCTGGGCCAGGTCCTGGGCCTCGATCCGGGCGCCCGAGGTCTCCATGTCGGTGGAGGGGACGCAGGAGGAGAGCTGGACGCGCAGGTCCATCAGCAGATGCTCCGAGGCCTGCTGGAACCAGCGGATGCCATCGAGGCCGATGACGTTCGCGATCTCGTGCGGGTCGCAGATGGCGGTGGTGATGCCGCGGGGCGTCACGCAGCGGTCGAATTCATGCGGGGTGACGAGGCTGCTTTCGACATGCAGATGCGTGTCGATGAAACCGGGGACCAGGGTCAGGCCGGTCACGTCGATGATGCGCGCACCGTCATGGCTGCCGATGCCCGCGATGCGGTCGCCGCAGATGGCGACGTCGCCCGTGATCATCGTGCCGGTGATCAGGTCGAAGATCTGGCCGCCGCGCAGGACGATGTCTGCGGGTGCGTCGCCGCGGGCGGTGGCGATGCGGCGTTCGAGGTCGTCCATGGGTGCCTCCGGCGGATGGGTGGGGAAGGGGGCTTCCGCCCCCTCTGGGCCGGTGGCCCATTCACCCCCGAGGGTATTTGCGCAACGGAGAGGCCGCTAGGGGGTCCAGCGCAGGAAGTTCGAGATCAGGCGCAGGCCGACGGCCTGGGATTTCTCCGGGTGGAACTGGGTGCCCAGGATGTTGTCGCGCCCGACCACGGCGGTGACCGGGCCACCATAGTCGACATGGGCTAGAAGATGCGCGGGATCATCGACCTGGAATTGCCAGCTGTGGACGAAATAGGCGTGATCGCCGGTCGCGATGCCGTCGAGGACCGGGTGCGGCCGGTCGATCACCAAGTCGTTCCAGCCCATATGCGGGACCTTGAGGCCAGGCGCCGCGATGGCCTGGATCTGGCCGCCGATCCAGTCGAGGCCGGGGGTCTCGCGGTATTCATGGCCTGTGGTGGCCAGCATCTGCATGCCGACGCAGATCCCCAGGAAGGGGACGCCGCGGGTCAGCACGGCCTCGCGCAGGGCCTCGGCCATGCCGTCGACCTGGCCCAGGGCCGTGCGGCAGGCCGGAAAGGCCCCGTCGCCGGGCAGCACGATGCGGTCGGCGCGTGCCGCCACATCGGGGTCCGAGGTGACCACCACCTGGGCATCCGCGTCGCGGCCCATCAGCTGGAAGGCCTTTTCGGCGGAATGGAGGTTGCCGCTGTCATAGTCGATCAGGGCGACGCGCATCACAGCGCCCCCTTGGTCGAGGGCAGGACGCCCGCCATGCGGGGGTCGGGCTCGACCGCCTCGCGCAGGGCGCGGGCGACGGATTTGAAGGCGGCCTCGGCGATGTGGTGGCTGTTCAGCCCGTGGATGCGGTCGACATGCAGCGTGATGCCGCCATGGGTGGACAGGGCTTGGAAGAATTCGCGCACCAGTTCGGTGTCGAAGCTGCCGATCTTTTCGGACGGGAAATCGACGTTCCAGACCAGGAAGGGCCGTGCCGACAGATCCAGCGCGCAGCGGATCAGCGAATCGTCCATCGCCAGAAGGAAGCTGCCATAACGACGGATGCCGGTCTTGTCGCCCAGTGCCGCGACCAGGGCCTGGCCGATGGCGATGCCCGTATCCTCGACCGTGTGGTGATCGTCGATATGCAGATCGCCCGTTGCCCGGATGGTCATGTCGATCAGAGAATGGCGCGACAGCTGGTCCAGCATGTGATCGAAGAACCCGACCCCCGTGCGGTTGTCATAGACCCCCGTGCCGTCGAGGTTCAGCGTGACCTCGATCGCGGTCTCGGCGGTCTTGCGGGTGATCGTGGCCTTGCGCATGGGATGTCCTTTCCGTCGGGCTGCCTTATTGGGGCCGCCTCACAGGGCCGCCTTATAGGGCCGCCCGACCGCGCAGCCAAGCGGATGCGGCGCGGGCGGGGCAGGGAACTTTCGGCGCCCCGGTGGCCTTTCTGACGAATTCGTGAGAGAACAGTCAACCCGGCCGCAGGATGGCCGGGACTGCACCCCGAACCGGACATAATCTGAAAGGGACAGATGTCACAGCCACCCAAGGACCGACCCGCCCGCGATCCCGCCCGCGATCCCGCCCGCGACCGCGCGCGCGAGGAAGACGCGCTGCGTGGACGCATTCCGCCCGGAAAGGCCGCGAAGGCGCCGCCTCCACCCCCGCCGCTGCCCGTCGAGGAGGAGGGGGTCGAGCCGCTGCCGGAGCCGGAGGGCCCGACCGAGATCATCGACACCGAATACACCATCGGTCAGGACAATATCGAGGGCACCGGACGCGTGCCCTATGACATCCACAACCCGGTCTTCGGGATATCGGCCGCTGCGGTGGTGATCTTCACCATCGTCACGCTGATGTTCCCGGGCCAGCTGGAGCCCGCCTTCTCCGGGCTGCGCGACGCGCTGACGGGGAACCTGGACTGGTTCTTCATGCTGGCGGGCAACGTCTTCGTGCTGCTCTGCCTGGGGCTGATCGTCTCGCCCCTGGGCTCGGTGCGCCTGGGCGGGCCGGATGCCACGCCGGACTTCAACCTGACGGGCTGGTTCGCGATGCTTTTTGCCGCGGGCATGGGGATCGGGCTGATGTTCTATGGCGTCAGCGAGCCGCTGGGCCATTTCGAGGCCGCGATGGGCGGCACCGTCACCGAAGGCGGGCTGCGCACCGACTGGGCCCCCCTGGGCGGCGCCGAGGGCAATGCCGAGGAGGCCCGCCGCCTGGGCATGGCCGCCACGATCTTTCACTGGGGCCTGCACCCTTGGGCGATCTATGCGGTGGTCGCGCTGGCGCTGGCGCTGTTCGCCTATAACAAGGGGCTGCCGCTGACCCTGCGCAGCGTCTTCTATCCGATCTTCGGGGAACGGATCTGGGGCTGGCCGGGCCATGTCATCGACATCCTGGCGGTGCTGGCCACGACCTTTGGCCTCGCGACCTCGCTGGGGCTGGGGGCGGAACAGGCGACGGCCGGGCTGGCCTTCCTGTTCGGGCTGGGCGACGGCAATGTCACAAAGGTCGTGCTGATCGTGGCGATCACGCTGGTCGCGGCCGTGTCGGTCGTCGTCGGCGTGGAAAAGGGCGTCAAGCGCCTGTCCGAGCTGAACATGGGGCTGGCCGTCCTGCTGCTGATCTTCGTGATCGTGGTGGGGCCGACCATGGCAATCCTGACCGGCTTCTTTGCCAATCTGGGCGCCTATGCGACCGAGCTGCTGCCGCTGTCCAACCCCTTCGGGCGCGATGACGACAATTTCCGCCAAGGCTGGACGGCGTTCTATTGGGCATGGTGGATCAGCTGGTCGCCCTTCGTGGGCATGTTCATCGCCCGCGTGTCGCGCGGCCGCACCGTGCGCCAGTTCCTGACGGCGGTGCTGATCGTGCCCTCGCTGATCTCGGTCCTGTGGATGACGGCGCTTGGCGGCACGGCCATCGACATCACCCTGGGCGGCTATACCGGCATCCTGGACGCCCCGCTGGAGCTGGAGCTGTTCCAGATGCTGAACCAGCTGCCCTTGGCCGCGATCACCAGCTTTGTGGGGATCGTGCTGGTGGTGGTGTTCTTCATCACCTCCTCGGACAGCGGATCGCTGGTGATCGACACGATCGCGGCGGGCGGCAAGATCAACGCGCCCGTGCCGCAGCGCATCTTCTGGGTGGGGATCGAGGGCGCCGTGGCCATCGCCCTGCTGCTGGGCGGCGGGCTGATCGCGCTGCAGGCGATGGCGGTCTCGACCGGGCTGCCCTTCACCGTGGTGCTGCTGGGGGCCTGCTATGCGCTGGTCAAGGGCCTGATCGCGGAACGGCGCGAACTGGCCTGACCGGCCCTTGGGTGCGGGCGGTTTCGCCGCCCGCGCCCGTCCCTGCGCTTGTCATGGGGGCCCACGGGTGCGAAAACCGTCAAAACCGCCACCGAAGGACCCCGCAGATGAGCGACATCACCGCCAGCGAACGCCGGCTCAGCGCCGCTCTGGACCGTCTGGACCAGCTGCTGGACCGGCCCGCGCCGCAACCGGACCATGCCCCCGGCCTGGACAACCTGCAGGCGCGGCTGGACGCCGCGACCGAACAGGCCGCCCGCCTGTCCGCCGCGAACGAGGATCTGATCGCCGCCAATCGCGACCTGCTGGAGGCCCAGCAGACCGGCGGCATCGGCCCCGACGAGGCCCGCGCCGCGCTGGAGGCTGAACTGTCGGCCCTGCGCGCCGCCCGCGCCGCCGAGATGACCCAGATGAGCGAGATCATGGCCGAGCTGGAGCGTCTGCTGGCCGAGGATCCCCCCGCCATCGATGCCGAACCCGATGCCGCGATGGCGCAGGAATTGCAGGGCGATGCGGGCGGTCTGCCCGATGACGGCGACACCCCCCGGACCGAGGAACGCTGACATGGCCGAAGTCGAGTTCACCATCGGACACAAGGAATACCGCGTCGGCGCTGCCGATGGCGAGGAACGCCTGCTGGAACGGGCCGCCCAGATCCTGGATGCCGAGGCGCGCCAGATCCTGGAACAGGCGGGCCGTGTCCCCGAGCCGCGCCTGCTGCTGCTGGCGGGGCTGATGCTGGCCGACCGCTTCGCCACGCTGGAGGAACGCGCCGACCGGGCCGAACGCCAGGTCACGCGCCTGCAGCAGAACCCGCCCCGGGTCGAGGTGCCGGTGATCCCGCCGGACCTGCGCGAGGCGATGGCCGAGCTGGCCGCCCGCGCCGAATCGCTGGCCGACCGGCTGGAGGAGCAGCGCGGCGCCTAGGCCTCGCCCAGAAAGGCGGCCAAGGTCTCGGCCACGGCCTCGGGGGCGTCGGCATGCAGCCAATGCCCCGCATCTTTCAGCGTGACGATGCGCGCTTGGGGAAAGACGGCGCGCAGCGCGGCCTCGCCATCCGGGCCGACATAATCGGACCGCGCGCCGCGCAGCGCCATGACCGGGCCGTCGAAGGTCCCCTGCGGCAGGTCGTCGGGCCAGCCCACGATTGCGGGCATGGCCGCGCGCAGGGCCCCCAGGTTCAGCCGCCAGACCGGCGGATCGGCCTTCAGGTCCAGGTTCTGCAGCAGGAAGGCGCGCGTCCCCGCATCGGGCACCGCATCGGCCAGCGCGGCATCGGCCTGGCTGCGGCGGGTGATGGCGGTCGTGTCCAGCGCCTCCATCGCGTCGATATAGCGGGTCTGGTCATGGGCATAGGCGATGGGCGCGATATCCATGACGACCAGCCGCCGCACCGCCTGCGGGCGCGTCAGGGCCAGGGCCATCGCGGCCTTGCCGCCCATGGAATGGCCGACCAGGTCCACCCGCCCGCCCAGATCGTCGATCAGCCCGCCCAGGTCATCGGCCAGCGCCCGATAGTCGGCGCGGTCGTCATGCGGGCTGTCGCCGTGATTGCGCAGGTCCACCGTCACGACGCGGCGCGTCTGCGACAGGCGGCGGGCCTGGGCGCCCAGGTTGCGGCCTTGGCCATAGAGGCCGTGGACCAGCAGGATCGGCAGGCCGTCCTGCGGCCCGGTCTGGATGTGATGCAGCTTCATGGCGGCCAGCTTACGGCGTCTGGCGCGGCGGTTCCATCCCGACTATCCTGCCCCGATGACGCGCCGAAAGCCCTGCTTTTCCGACATTCCCGCCATGGCCCAGGAGGTCGCGGAGCTGATCGCATCGCGCATGGGCGGCGTCGCGCGGGGCGAATCGCCGGACCTGTCGGTGATGCTGCAACGACGGGGCGCGGCGCTGCCCGCCCGGCTGCGCCGCCGCGCCGCGCGGCTGGCCCGGGCCCAGCAATGGGCGCATCAGCCCCGCATCGCGCGCCAGCTGCCCGCGGCGGCCTTGGCGCGCGATCACGCCGCGCTGGTCGCGCATCTGCGGCCGATGGGGGCGCTGACCCGCTGGCAGGGCCGCGCGACCGGGCTGGCGGCGCGGCTGATGCTGGCGATGCTGCTGCTGGGGGCGGGCGCGGTCTGGATCGCGCTGCAGCGGGGCTGGCTGTAACGCCTTGCAGATGATGCAAGGCAGGCTTGCCCGCCCAGGCCTTGCCAAGCCGCGGTCAAGCTGATGTGAGGGCTAACATGCCCCTTCCGCAAGGACCGATCCGATGACCCGAGCCGCCGATCACCGCACCGCCATCCTGGCCTTGGCCTTGGGGGCCTTTGCGATCGGCACGTCGGAATTCGCGGCGATGGGGCTGCTGCCCTTCTTTGCCGCCGATCTGGGCCTGACCGAGCCGCAGGCGGGCCATGTCATCAGCGCCTATGCCTTGGGCGTCGTGGTCGGCGCGCCGCTGACCACGATCATGGGCGCGAGGCTGCCGCGCAGGCGGTTCCTGGCGGCGCTGATGGCGTTCTACGGCATCGTGAACCTGGCGGCGGCGGCGATGCCGGGGCTGGCCTCGCTGACGGGGATGCGGTTCCTGGCCGGGCTGCCGCATGGCGGGTTTCTGGGGGTCGCGATGCTCTATGCGGCGGATGCGCTGCCTGCGGGGCAGCGGGCGCGGGGGGCGGCGCGGGTGATGCTGGGGCTGACGGTGGCCAATATCTTCGGCGTGCCGCTGGCGGGCTGGATGGGGCAGGCGATCGGCTGGCGGTGGGGCTTCGCCCTGCCCGGGGTGATCGCGCTGGTCTCGGCCTGGCTGATCCTGCGATGGGCGCCGCGGGTCGGCGGCAATCCCCATGCGCGGCCTTGGGACGAGCTGGCCGCGCTGCGCAATCCGCGCGTGCTGTGGGTGCTGGCGGTGGGGGCGATCGGCTTCGGCGGGCTGTTCGCGGTCTATGCCTTCCTGACGGCGGCGATCCTGGCCACGACGGATGCGCCGGGCTGGGTCGTGCCCGCGACGCTGGCGGTCTTCGGGATCGGCGGCACCTTGGGCACCTGGGGGGCGGGCCGCCTGACCGAGGTGCTGGGCGTGGATCGCGCGGCCTTTGCCAGCCTGGCCGCGATGGCCGCGACGCAGGGCTTCGCGGCTTGGGCGGTGGGCGACTGGCCGATGATGGTGCTGTCATCCTTTCTGATCGCGGCGGGGGCGGGGCTGGTCATCCCGCTGCAGACGCGGCTGATGGATGTGGCGGGCCGCGCGCAGAACATGGCCGCCGCGATGAACCACGCGGCCTTCAACGCGGCCAATGCGCTTGGCCCGTTCCTGGCGGGGCTGGCCTTGGCGGCGGGCTGGGGCTGGCGGGCGCCGGGGCTGGTGGGCGTCGCGCTTACGGCCCTGGGTGCGGTCGTTCTGGCGCTGGCCGTCCGACAGGAACAGAGATCGACGGCGGCGGCAGCGACCGCAGGATGACCTGGCGCGAGGTCGAGGCGAATTCGCGCCTCAGCGTCACGAACAGCACCACCCCCGTCCCCGCGACCAGCCCCCAAGGTCCGGCCAGCCAGGTCAGCGACCCAAGCGCGAAATAGACGCTGCGCAGCCCCGCATTGAAGTTCCGCGCCGCGGTGATGTTCAGATCCGCCGCCTGCATGGCGCGCTGCATCGCCACCGGATCGTCGGGCAGGTTCGGCACCGATGCCATCGTCACCGCGCAATAGCCGAACAGCCGATGCGCCCAGACAAATTTCAGGAAGGCATTGACCACGAAGAACATCGTGACCAGCAGGCGCATCTCGTATCCGGTGCCCGCGATGCCGTCGATGTCCAGGTCGCGCACGATGCCGCGCAGCCTTTCTCCATTGCCGATCAGCGCCAGCAGGCCGCCCGTCGCGATCATGCAGGCGCTGGCGAAGAAGGCCGTCCCCTCGCGCAGGCTGGCCAGGATGTTGCCGTCGAAGATGCGGTTGTCGCGCCCCACGAACTGCCGCATCCATTCGCGCCGGAACCGCGTCATCAGCACCGAGACCGAGGGCCGCCCCGCAGGCGGGCTTTCCGTCAGCCAGCCGACCAGCAGCCAGGCCGCGAAAAGCAGCCCCACCGCGATCAGGTCGGTCAGGGCCAGGCGGGCGTTCCAGAGCATCTCCAGCGTCATCGGTCTCTCTCTGCGGCGGCGGAACGCCTTGTAAAGGGGGGCGTCCGCGCCTAGGGTCGGGAAGGCGCGGGGGGATGCGCCGTCACAAAGGGGGAGGATGCCATGATCCAGCTGCCTCAGCCAGATGCGGCCGTTCTGGCCCGGCGCGGCGCCATCGTCGAGGCCCTGCGCGCGGCGCTGCCCGGCGCGGTGATCGACGACCCGGCCGAGACGCGGGCCTATGAATGCGACGCGCTGTCGGCCTATCGCTGCGCGCCGCTGGCCGTGGTGCTGCCCCGATCGACCGAGGAGGTCGCGCGCCTCTTGCGCCTGTGCCACGACCTGCGCGTGCCGGTCGTGCCGCGCGGCGCGGGCACCAGCCTGGCGGGCGGGTCGATGCCCACCCAGGACGCGGTCGTGATCGGCCTGTCGCGCATGACCGAGGTGCTGGAGATCGCGCCCGAGGATCGGCTGATCCGCGTCCAGGCGGGGCGCACGAACCTGTCGGTCTCGGGCGCGGTGGACGGGCTGGGCTTCTTCTATGCGCCCGATCCGTCCAGCCAGCTGGCCTGCGCCATCGGCGGCAATATCGCGATGAATTCGGGCGGGGCGCATTGTCTGAAATACGGGGTCACCACCAACAACCTGCTGGGCGCGCGGGTCGTGCTGATGGACGGGTCCGTCGTCGATCTGGGCGGCCCGATGGGCGAGGGGCCGGGGCTGGACCTGCTGGGCGTCATCTGCGGCTCCGAGGGCCAGCTGGGCATCGTGACCGAAGCGACGCTGCGCATCCTGCCCAAGCCCGCGGGCGCGCGCCCCGCGCTGATCGGGTTCGACGCGGCCGAAACGGCGGGCGCCTGCGTGGCCGCCATCATCCGCGCCGGCATCATCCCCGTCGCGATCGAGTTCATGGACGCACCTTGCATCAAGGCCACCGAGGAATTCTCGGGCGCCGGCTATCCCGATTGTCAGGCGCTGCTGATCGTCGAGGTCGAGGGCACCCCCCCCGAGATCGACGAACAGCTGGCCCTGATCCGCGACATCGCCATGACCTTCGACCCGGTCGCGTTCCGCGAGAGCCGTTCGGCCGACGAATCCGCCCGCATCTGGAAGGGACGGAAATCCGCCTTCGGCGCGATGGGCAGCATGGGCGACTATATCTGCCTGGACGGCACGATCCCCGTCACCGCCCTGCCCACGGTGCTGTCGGGCATCGGCGATCTGTCGCGGCAATACGGGCTGGCCGTGTCGAACGTCTTCCATGCGGGCGACGGCAACATGCACCCGCTGATCATCTATGACGCCAACACCCCCGGCGATCTGGACCGGGCCGAGGCGCTCGGCGCTGACATCCTGCGCCTCTGCGTCCAGGTCGGCGGCTGCCTGACCGGCGAACATGGCGTCGGCATCGAAAAGCGCGACCTGATGGCCGAACAGTTCGCCCCCGCCGATCTGGAGGCGCAGATGCTGGTCAAGGACGCTTTCGATCCGCATTGGCTGCTGAATGCGGCCAAGGTGTTCCCGCTGGATGTCAGCGCCCCGCGCCGCGACCGCCGCCTGAACCGGCCCGCCGATGCGGCCTGAGACCGAGGCGCAGCTGGCGCAGATCATCCGCGACGCGACCGGCCCCCTGTCGATCACCGGCGGCGCCACGCGCCTCTGGCCGGGCGAGGGGCAGGCCGCGCGGCTGGACATGACCGCCCTGACCGGCGTGACCCTCTACGAGCCCGAGGCGCTGACCTTGGTCGTCCGCGCCGGCACCCCGCTGGAGGAGGTCCGCCAGACCCTCGCCGCCGAGGGCCAGATGCTGGGGTTCGAACCGATGGGCGCCCCCGGATCGACCATCGGCGGCGTGGCCGCGACCAATGCCAGTGGCCCGCGCCGGGTGCAGGCGGGCGCGGCCCGCGATGCCATGCTGGGCCTGCGCTTCGTGGACGGGCAGGGTCAGGTCATCAGCAATGGCGGCCGGGTGATGAAGAACGTCACAGGCTATGACCTGGTCAAGCTGTTGGCCGGCAGCCGCGGGACCCTGGGCACGCTGACCCAGATCAGCCTCCGCACCGCCCCCATCCCCCCCGCGACCGTGACGCTGGCCCTGCCGGATCTCGACGCCGCTTCGTCCATCCCGGCCCTGACCACGGCCCTCGGCGGCCCCTTCGACGTCTCGGGCGCGGCCTGGCTGCCCGGCCACGGCGCACTGATCCGGCTGGAGGGGTTGGCCGCCTCGGTCAAGGCCCGCGCCGCCGACCTGACCGCGCGCCTGCAATCCTTCGGCACCGTCCGGGACGGCGATCCCGAGGCATGGCTTCTCTGTTGCCCAAATACCCATGATCCCGACCGCGACACCTGGCGCATCATCTGCCGCCCAAGCGAGGCGCCCGCGCTGCTCACCCACCTGCCCGCACCGCACTCGCTGGATTGGGGCGGCGCGCTGATCCATGTCGCCCTGCCGCAGGGCCAAACCCCGGACCTGCCCGCCTTCTCGGGCCATGCCCGCCGGATCACCAGCGCGCCCGCGATCCTGCCCGCCCCCGACCCCCTGACCGCCCGGTTGGAGCGTGACCTCCGCGACCGCTTCGACCCGCGCGGCCTCTTTGGAAGCCCCGCCTGATGCAGACCCATTTCTCGCCCGAACAGCTGTCCGACCCGATGACCGCGCGGTCGAACAAGGTGCTGCGGACCTGTGTTCATTGCGGCTTCTGCACGGCGACATGTCCGACCTATCAGGTGCTGGGGGACGAGCTGGACAGCCCCCGCGGCCGCATCTACCTGATCAAGGAGATGCTGGAATCCGGCCGTCCCGCGGACGCAAAGACCGTCACCCATATCGACCGCTGCCTGGGGTGCCTGGCCTGCATGACGACCTGCCCCTCGGGCGTGCATTACGCGCATCTGCTGGAACATGCGCGCGAGCATATCGAGCAGACCTATCGCCGCCCCGCCATGGACCGGATACTGCGATGGGTCCTGAAATTCGTGCTGCCGCATCCGGGGCGGTTCCGGCTGGCGCTGATGGGGGCGCGGATCGCGCGGCCCTTCAAGGCGCTGATGCCGGACCGGCGCCTGAGGGCCATGCTGGAGATGGCACCCAAGGCGATCCCCCCGGTCAGCCGCAATGATGACGGCCAGACCTTCCCGGCTGAGGGCACCCGCCGGGCGCGGGTCGCGCTGATGATCGGCTGCGCGCAGCGGGCGCTGAACACCGACATCAATGACGCCACCATCCGCCTGCTGCAGCGTGCAGGGGTCGAGGTCGTCATTCCGCGTGATTTCGGCTGCTGCGGCGCGCTGACCCTGCATATGGGGCAGGAGGGTGACGGCAAGGCCCGCGCCCGCGACAGCATCCGCCGCCTGCTGGCGGCCGAGCGGGACGGGCCGCTGGATGCGGTGATCATCAACACCTCGGGCTGCGGGACGACGATCAAGGATTACGGGCATCTGTTCAAGGGCGACGCGATCGAGGCCGATGCGCGCCGCGTGGCGGGGCTGGCGCGTGACGTGACCGAGTTCCTGGTCGGGCTGGGCCTGCCCGCCCGGACGGGCGATCAGGGGCTGGGGATGCGGGTCGCCTATCACTCGGCCTGTTCGCTGCAGCATGGCCAGCAGGTGCGCGCCGCGCCCAAGGACCTGCTGGCGGCGATGGGGTTTGCGGTGGTCGAGCCCGCCGACCCGCATCTGTGCTGCGGATCGGCGGGGACCTACAACCTGCTGCAGCCCGCGCTGTCATCCGAGCTGAAGGCCCGCAAGGTCGCCACGCTGGAGGCGGTCGCGCCCGAGGTGATCGCCGCCGGCAATATCGGCTGCATGATGCAGATCGGCGGCGGAACGGCGGTGCCGGTGGTCCATATGGTCGAGCTGCTGGACTGGGCCACGGGCGGGCCCAAACCGCCTGCCTTGGGGTCTTGAAACCGGATTTCGGCGATCTAGATTCAGGGAACCGGCGGCCATGATGGCGTCGGTTTCCTGCCCGCCCGGTTCCGGGGGGCGACCCTGAACATCGCTTGAAACAGGATGTGAGACATGCGCAATTTCGATCTGACCCCGCTCTATCGTGCCTCGGTCGGCTTTGACCGGCTGGCTGATGTCATGGACCGCGCCATGACCGCCGATGTGGCGACGACGACCTATCCCCCCTACAACATCGAGAAGACCGGCGAGGATGCCTATCGCATCTCGATCGCGGTGGCGGGCTTTGCCGCCGACGACCTGAATGTCGAGATGCGCGACGGCGCTGTCATCGTCTCGGCCCGCAAGGCGGACGAGGACGAGGGCCGGACTTTCCTGCATCGCGGCATCGCCACCCGCGCCTTCGAGCGCAAGTTCACCTTGGCCGACCATGTTCGGGTGGAGGGCGCGAGCCATGTGGACGGCATGCTGCATATCGACCTGATCCGCGAGATCCCCGAGGCCCTGAAGCCCCGCCGGATCGAGATCGCGAAGGCCACGCCGAAGGTCGAGAAACTGGACGCCTGATTGCGTCCCGCGACGGCCGGGGGGCAGGCCCCCCGGACCCCCCGAGGCCGCGCCCCGTCACGCGGCCTTTTTCCGTCAAAGGCGGCGGCGGGCGCGCAGGGCGGCGGTGATCGTGCCGTCGTCGAGATAGTCCAGCTCGCCCCCGATGGGCACGCCCTGGGCGAGGCCTGTCACTGTGACGTTCGTCCCCTCCAGCGCATCGGCGATGTAATGGGCGGTGGTCTGGCCGTCCACGGTCGCGTTCAGCGCCAGGATCACCTCGGAGATGCGATCCTCGTGGATGCGGGCCAAGAGGGCGGGGATGCCCAGATCGTCGGGCCCGACCTCGTCCAGCGCCGAGAGGGTGCCGCCCAGGACGTGATAGCGGCCGCGGAAGGCCCGGCCCCGTTCCAGCGCCCAGAGATCGGCCACGTCCTGGACCACGCAGATCTCGCCCGTGGCGCGGGCGGGATCGGTGCAGATCGCGCATTCGTCGCGATCGGTGATATTGCCGCAGACGATGCATTCGCGCGAGTTCCGCGCCACCCGGTCCAGCAGCTGGGACAGCTGGGCCATCTGCTGGCTGCGGCGCTGGACCAGTTGCAGCACGATGCGGCGCGCGGAACGCGGCCCGAGGCCCGGCAGCCGGGCCATCAGCGCGATCAGCGCCTGGATGTCGTCGCCGCCTTGGTCCATCGGCGTCAGAAGGGCAGCTTCATGCCGGGCGGCAGGCCCAACCCCTCGGTCATGCGCGACATCTCGGACTGCATCTTCTCCTCGGCGGCGCGTTGGGCATCCTTGATGGCGGCCAGGATCAGGTCCTCGACCACCTCCTTTTCCGACGGCACGAAGATCGAGGGGTCGATCTCCAGCGCGGTCAGCTCGCCCTTGGCGGTGCAGGTCGCGCGAACCAGGCCCGCGCCGGATTCGCCGGTCACCGTCATGCGGGCCAGGTCTTCTTCCATCTGGCCCATCTTGTCCTGCATGTCCTTGGCGGCCTTCATCATCTTGGCCATGTCGCCAAGACCGCCCAATCCCTTGATCATCGTTCAGTCCTCATCCTCGAAGGGGTCCCATTCCTCAACCTCGGCCACCGGGCCTTCGGTTCCGTCATGGGGGTTCTGCGCGCCCTCGGCCTCGATCCGGGGTTCGGGGGGCGGGGCGGCGCGGGTGACGCCGGTCAGCGTGGCGTCGGGGAATGCCGCCAGCACCTGCTGCACGATGGGCAGGGCCAGGGCGCGGTCGCGGGCGGCGCGGGCCGCGGCCTCGCGCGTCTCGGCGATGGTGGGGGCGCCGTCCTCGTTGGTGACGGTCACCGCCCAACGCTGGCCGTTCGTCCAGCCGCGCAGCCGTTCGGCCAGGCGCTGCGCCAGATCGGCGGGCGGGTTGTCGCGGGGCTGGAACTCGATCCGGCCGGGGCTGTAGCGGACCAGCGCGACATGGCGTTCGACCAGCACCAACAGCGTCATGTCCCGCATCCGCGCGATCAGGTCCACGACCGAGGCGAAGTCGGGAAAGCCCTCGACCACCTCGGGGGCCGCGGCCAGCGCGGCGGCGGTCCCGGCCTGGGCCTGCACCGCCGGTGCCGGGCGGGCGCGGCGCGACGCCTGCGGCTGCGACGAGGTCTGCGCGCCCGCCACCGCGGGGCCGCGGGCGAATTCGCCTGCCGTCTGCGCCTGCTGGACGCGGCGGATCAGCGCCTCGGGGTCGGGCAGGTCGGCGACATGGGTCAGCCGGATCACCGCCATCTCGGCCGCCATCATCGCGTTGGGCGCGGCGGACACCTCCTCCAGCGCCTTCAGCAGCAGCTGCCACATCCGCGACATGACCCGCATCGGCAGCCGGTCGGCCAGGTCCCGCCCGCGCGCGCGTTCGTCGGGCGAGATCGTCGGATCCTCCAGCGCGTCCGGCGTGATCTTGACGACCGAGATCCAATGCGTGACCTCGGCCAGGTCGCGCAGCACGGCCACGGGATCGGCCCCGTCGGCATATTGGGATTGCAGTTCGGCCAAGGCGCTGGCGGCGTCGCCGCGCATGATCATCTCGAACAGGTCCAGCACCCGGCCCCGATCCGCCAGGCCCAGCATGGCGCGGACCTGATCGGCGGTGGTCTCGCCCGCGCCATGGCTGATCGACTGGTCCAGCAGGCTGGTCGCGTCGCGGGCCGACCCTTCGGCCGCCCGCGTGATCAGCGCCAGCGCATCATCGGTGATGGTCGCGCCCTCGGCCGCGGCGATCCGCTGCAGCAGGGCGATCATCACCTCGGGCTCGATCCGGCGCAGGTCGAACCGCTGGCAGCGCGACAGGACGGTAACGGGAACCTTGCGGATCTCGGTCGTGGCGAAGATGAATTTCACATGCGGAGGCGGCTCCTCCAGCGTCTTCAGCAGCGCGTTGAACGCGCTGGTCGACAGCATGTGGACCTCGTCGATGATGTAGATCTTGTAGCGCGCCGATGCCGCCCGGTAATGCACCGATTCGATGATCTCGCGGATGTCGCCCACGCCGGTGCGCGATGCGGCGTCCATCTCCATCACATCGACATGGCGGCCCTCGGCGATGGCCAAGCAATGCTCGCAGATGCCGCAGGGTTCGGTGGTGGGGCCGCCCTGGCCGTCGGGGCCGATGCAGTTCATGCCCTTGGCGATGATGCGCGCGGTGGTCGTCTTGCCGGTGCCGCGGATGCCCGTCATGATGAAGGCCTGGGCGATGCGGTCGGCGGCGAAGGCGTTCTTCAGCGTGCGGACCATCGCATCCTGGCCCACCAGGTCGGCGAAGGTCTCGGGCCGGTATTTCCGGGCCAGAACCTGATATGCGGAAGTGGTGTCGGTCATCGGTCCCTCGGGCGTCGCGCCACCTTAGCGGGGCCGCGCAGGGGCCACAACCGGATCAGGCCGCCAGCAGCCCGATGCCCCGCGCCCCCGCGATCAGGTCGGGGGCCAGGTAATCGGCATGCTCGCCCGACAGGGGCACCATGTCGGGCACCTGCACCACCGTCATGCCCGCCGCGCGGGCGGCGATGGCGCCCACATCGCTATCCTCGAAGGCCAGGCAGCGGTCGGGCGCCAGCCCGAGCCGCTCGGCCGCCAGCAGATAGACGTCGGGCGCGGGCTTGGGGCTGGGCACGTCGCTGCGGGTGACGACGATGGTGAAGCTGTCGGTCAGCCCCGCCGCGGCCAGCTTTTCGCGCGCCTGGTCGCGGGTGCTGGATGTGGCGATGGCGAAGGGGATGGATGCCTCGCGCAGCGCCCGCAGCATCGGCTCCACCTGGGGGCGCAGCGGGATGCCGTCGCGGTCGCGGCGTTCGATCAGCGCCTCGGCCCACATCCGGTCCAGATGGGCGAAGTCGAAATCGTCGCCCAGATGGCGGCGCAGGATCCCGCGCGAGGTCGGCTCGTCAAAGCCCACCAGCGATTCCAGCAGGCCCGGCGGCACCTGGCGGCCCATGCGCGACAGCGCGGCCTCGCCCGTCTCAATGGTCATCTGTTCCGTCGCAAGCAGCGTCCCGTCGAGGTCGAAGATCACGGCGTCGAAACGGGGCAGCGGCATGGCGGGTCCTTTCCAAGATTGCCCCACCGACATGGACCGCCATGCGGGCCGGGGCAAGGCCCCCGGGCTGCATGGCGGCCTTGCGGGCGGGTCAGTCCAGCGCCCGCGCGATCGCGTCGAAGACGATCATCGGGTCCACCGGCTCGCGGTCCAGCGGCTTGGGCTGGGCCATATGCGCGGCGATCACCACCCCGCGCGCGGGGTTGATATAGATGTTCTGGCCCTGGATCCCGACCGCGGCGAAGGCGCCGTCGTTGATCGCATCCTCGGTCCAGCCGGGCCACCACATGTAGCCGTAATCGAGGGGCGTTCCGTCCGACAGGGTCTGGGGCGCGCCCGCGACCGTGGTCCAGTCCTCGGGCAGGACCGCGCGGCCGTCGATCACGCCGCCCTCCAGGAAGAACTGGCCGAAGCGGGCAAAGTCGCGCAGCGTCGCGGCCAGGCCCGATCCGGCGATCTCGGTCCCGTCGGGGCTGTCCAGCCACCATGTCGCGTCCGATTCCATCCCCGCGGGCACCCAGATCCGTTCGGACAGGTAGTCGGACAGGGTCATGCCGGTCGCACCGCGGATGATCTCGGCCAGGACCTGCGTCTCGCCGGTGGAATAGGTGTGGTGGCTGCCCGGCGGATGGGCGCGGGGCAGAGCGGCCATCACCTCCATCGCGGCGCCGGGGCGCTGTTCGATCTGGGCGCGCAGCAAGTCGCGGCGGTCGGACGAGGGGTCGGTATAGGTCTCGTTCCAGGCCACGCCCGACGCCATCAGCAGGATGTCATGCAGGGTCACGCCGTCATAGGCGCTGCCCTCCAGCGCGGGGACATGGGTGGTGACCAGATCGTCCAGCCCCCCAACATGGCCGTCCACGATCGCCGCCCCCAGCAGGGTCGAGGCGATGGATTTCGCCACCGACATGGACATCCAGCGCGTGTCGGGCCTGTTGCCGCGCTGATAGGTCTCATAGGCGATCCGGCCGTCCTTCAGCACGATCAGCCCGGTCACGTTGTCCAGCGCCAGGAAATCGTAGAGGTCCCATTCCGCGCCGTCGACCTCGAAGCGCAGCGTCGCCTCCAGGTCGACCGGCGCCTCGGGCAGGGGGCGCGGGTCGTCGCCCGCGCGGATGGTGCGCGAGGGGAACAGCCGGTCGATGTTGCGGAACGTGCTGACCGCCAGGTCCGGCGTCAGATGCCCGTCATAGACCTGTTCGATCGTGCCGATGGGTTCGTCCGCATGCGGGTTCTGGGCCAGGGCCGCGGCGGGTGCCAGCATCAGGGCCAGCAGAGAGGGGATGGTTCGTGTCATGGGGCCTCCTTCCGTGAGAATGGAGACAGGGATTTGCACGGAATGCAAGTCAGTCGGGGATGACCAGGATCGCGCGGAAGTCGTTCACATTGGTCAGGGTCGGCCCGGTGCGCAGCAGATCACCGGTCGCGTCGAACAGGGTATGGCTGTCGTGATCATCGAGCGCGCGGCGCGGCGTCAGGCCCTGGGCCGCGGCGCGGGCCAGAAAGTCGGGGCCGATCAGGGCGCCCGCGGCATCCTCGGTCCCGTCGATGCCGTCGGTATCGGCGGCCAGGGCGTGAATGCCCGGATGGCCGCGCAGCGACAGCGCCAGGGACAGCAGGAATTCCGTGTTGCGCCCGCCGCGCCCGGCGCGGTCGCGGATGGTGACGGTCGTCTCGCCCCCCGAAAGCAGGACGGCGGGGGCCGGGGCGGGGGTGCCGTGGGCGGCGACGGCGCGGGCGATGCCGGCCATGGCGATGCCCAGCTCGCGCGCCTCGCCCTCCAGCGCGTCGCCCAGCAGGATAGGGGTGACGCCGGCGGCGCGGGCGATGCGGGCCGCGGCCTCCAGCGACATCTGGGGGGTGGCGATCAGGCGGTAATCGGGGTCGGCCAGCGGGCGCGGGTCGGGCGTCTCGGCCAGCAGGCGCGCGGCGGCGGGCGGCAGGTCGGGGCCGAGCCGGGCGACCAGATGCGACAGATCCTCGGCGGCCGAGGGGTCGGGCACCGTCGGCCCCGACGCGATGGCCGCCGGATCGTCGCCCGGCACGTCCGATATGGCCAGCGTCACCACCCGCGCGGGCGCGGCCGCATGGGCCAGCCCGCCGCCCTTGATGCAGGACAGGCGGCGGCGGACCCGGTTCATGTCCTCGATCGTCAGGCCCGATCGCAGCAGCAGCCGGTTCACCGCCTGCTTGTCCTGCAGCGTCAGCGGCGGGCGCGGGGCGGCCATCAGCGCCGAGCCCCCGCCCGAGATCAGCACCAGCACCAGGTCATCCGGCCCCGCCGCGCGGGCCAAGGCCAGGATCTCGGTCGCGGCAGCCTCGGATGCGGCGTCGGGGACGGGATGGGCGGCCTCGCGCACGGTGATGCGGCGGGTGGGGGTGGCATGGCCGTGGCGGGTGACGACGGTGCCCTGCAGATCGACATCGGGCCAAGCGGCCTCGACCGCGGCGGCCATGGCGGCGGCGGATTTCCCGGCCCCCAGCACGATGCAGCGCCCGCGCGGCGGGTCGGGCAGGTGCCCCGCCAGCACCGAGGCGGGATCGGCGGCATCCACCGCGGCATCGAACATGCGGCGCAGCAGCGCGCGGGCGTCGTCATCGGTCATGGGACCCTCCTGCCCGGCAGTCTGGGCCGGGGGCAGGCGGGGTGCAAGCATGCGAAAGGGGCCGACAGCGAACTGTCGGCCCCCATCGATCAGGTCATGCGCGGATCAGTGCTTGTGTTCCGGCATTTCCTTCAGGCTGTCCTTGGTCCAGGACGTGACGGCGTGGACGGTGCCGCTTTCGTCGCGCATCAGGTCCAGCTGCTGCACGGGGACCAGCACGGATTTCGCGCCGATGCCCAGAAAGCCGCCGACCTCGACCACGACCTGGGCGGCGTCGCCCGTGCCATGGGTGTGCGAGATGGTGCCGACCTTCTCATCGCCGGGGCCATAGACGGTTGCGCCGTTCAGGACGGCCTCGGTATATTCGGTCGAATTCAGGCGCTGGTGGTTCGCATGATCCATGACATGCTCCTCTGTTGCGGTTCTGCCTATCAACGTGGCGGCGCGATGCGCGTTCCATGGGCAGGCCCGCCTCGGAAGGCAGAGCCAAGGGGCTTGTGGGGAATTATCCAGCGCGATCAGGGGCGGCGGGCCGCCCCGTCACGATGTCGTGTGGGGGCGGTAGGGTCAGACCACCACGCCCGCGCCCTCGGTCGCGGGACCGGCCACGGCGCGGAAGGCGGCGAAGAGCTCGCGCCCCAGCCCCTCCTGGCTGTCGCCGCCGTCGAAGGGGACGGGGTCGCGATCGTCGAAATCGGGGGCCAGGCATTCCAGGCGGCCGGTCTCGGCATCCAGGCGCAGCAGGTCGCCGTCGCGCAGCCGGGCCAGGGGGCCGCCGCTGGCGGCCTCCGGGGCGATGTGGATGGCGGCGGGCACCTTGCCCGATGCGCCCGACATGCGCCCGTCGGTCACCAGCGCGACCTTCAGGCCCCGGTCCTGCAGCACGGCCAGGGTGGGGGTCAGGGAATGCAGCTCCGGCATGCCGTTGGCGCGCGGCCCCTGGAAGCGGACGACGACGATCGTGTCGCCGGTGAATTCGCCCGCGCGGAAGGCCGTCTTGACCGATTCCTGGTCGTGGAAGATGCGGACCGGCGCCTCGATCACCCGGCGTTCGGGGGCGACGGCGCTGACCTTGATGACGCCGCGACCCAGATTGCCCTGCAGCTGCTTCAGCCCGCCCGTGGCTGCGAAGGGATCGCCGGCGGGGCGCAGGATGCGGTCGTTCAGCGTGGCGCGCGCGCCGTCCTCCCACCGGATCGCGTCGCCGTCCAGCTTGGGTTCGCGGACATAGCTGTCCAGCCCGCCGCCGGTGATCGTCTTGACATCCGGGTGCAGCAGCCCCGCATCAAGCAGCTGGCCCAGCATGTAGCCCAAGCCCCCGGCGGCGTGGAAATGGTTCACGTCGGCCAGCCCGTTGGGATAGACCCGCGCCATCAGCGGCACGGCCTCGGACAGGTCGTGGAAATCCTCGATGTCCAGCAGCACGCCCGCCGCCCGCGCCATGGCGGGCAGATGCAGGACCAGATTCGTCGATCCGCCCGTGGCCATCAGCCCGACGATGCCGTTCACGAAGGCGCGTTCGTCCAGCACATGGCCCGCCGGGGTGTATTCGTTGCCCAGATTGGTGATCGCGGCGGCGCGCTGGACGGCGGCGACGGTCAGCGCCTCGCGCAGGGGCGTGTTCGGGTTCACGAAGCTGGATCCGGGCAGGTGCAGGCCCATGAACTCCATCAGCATCTGGTTGGTGTTCGCGGTGCCGTAGAAGGTGCAGGTGCCTGCGGAATGATAGCTGGCCATCTCGGCCGCCATCAGCGCGTCGCGGCCGACCTCGCCCGTGGCGAATTGCTGGCGGACCTTGGATTTCTCGTCATTAGGCAGGCCCGAGGGCATGGGCCCCGCCGGCACGAAGACCGCCGGGATATGCCCGAAGGTCGCCGCCGCCATGATCAGCCCCGGCACGATCTTGTCGCAGACGCCCAGATACATCGCCGAATCGAAGCAGTCATGCGACAGCGCCACCCCCGCCGACAGGGCGATCACATCGCGCGAGAACAGCGACAGCTCCATCCCCGGGCGGCCTTGGGTCACGCCGTCGCACATGGCGGGCACGCCGCCCGCGACCTGGACCGTCGCCCCCGCCGCGCGCCCCGCCGCCCGGATCAGGTCGGGATAGCGTTCATAGGGCTGATGCGCCGACAGCATGTCGTTATAGGCGGTGACGATGCCGATATTGGGTTTGCGCGTCTCGGCCATGTCGGCCTTGTCGTCCATCGCGGCATAGGCATGGGCCTGGTTGCCGCAGGACAGATGCGCGCGGGCCGGGCCGTCCTGCGCGGCGCGCGCGATCTTGGCAAGATAGGCGCCGCGGCTGTCGCGGGACCGTTCGCGGATGCGGTCCGTCACTCGGTCGATGCTGGCATGAAGGGTCATCGGGGCCTCCTCTGGCTTTGCCCGACTATATGCCGTTAGCGATAACGGTTCAACGGGTCGCTTGTATGGCGGGGGCCGGCATGTCAGATCGGCGGCAAAAGGAATGTTGCCATGACCGAACGCCCCGTCATCCGCCTGCGCCCGAAATCCAAGCCGCAGGCGATCCGCCACGGCTTCCCTTGGGTCTTTGCCGACGAGGCGGTGCTGGACCGGCGCACCAAGGCGCTGCCCCCCGGCGGGCTGGCCGTGCTGGAGGATGCCGAACGCCAGCCCCTGGCTCTGGTGACGGTGAACCCGGTCAGCAAGATCATCGCGCGGGTCATGGATGCGGACCCCGCCGCCCGGATCGACGGCGACTGGCTGCGCGCGCGGCTGACCCGCGCGCTGCAGATGCGGGCGCGGATCTATGACGAGCCCTTCTATCGTCTGGTCCATGCCGAGGCCGACGGACTGCCCGGCCTGGTCATCGACCGTTTCGGCGACGCGGCCGTGATCCAGCCCAACGCCGCCTGGGCCGACGGCATGGCGGAACAGATCGCCGATGCGCTGATCGATGTCGCGGGCGTCTCCACGGTCGTGCTGAACGGGCAGGGCCGGTCGCGCGGGCTGGAGGGTCTGGAGGAACGGCTGGAGGTCATCCGCGGCACCGCCCCCGAGGCCCCCGTGCAGGTGCGCATGAACGGCGCGACCTATCTGGCCGATCTGATGGGCGGGCAGAAGACCGGGCTGTTCTTCGACCAGCGTCCGAACCACGCCTTCATGCAGCGGCTGGTCGATGGCGGCTCGGTGCTGGACGTGTTCAGCCATGTGGGCGGCTTCGGCCTGGCGGGGCTGGCGGCAGGGGCCGACAGCGCGCTTTGCATCGACGGCAGCGCGCCCGCGCTGGAGCTGGCGCGCGGCGGGGCTGTGGCCATGGGCGCCGCGGACCGGCTGCAGATCCGCCAATCCGATGCCTTCGACGCGCTGGAGGCCTTGGCCGAGGAGGGCCGGACCTTCGACGTGGTCGTCTGCGACCCGCCGGCCTTTGCGCCGTCCAAACCGGCGCTGGAAAAGGGCCTGCGCGCCTATGAACGGGTGGCCAAGATGGCCGCGCCGCTGGTCGCGCCGGGCGGATATCTGGTGCTCTGCAGCTGCTCGCATGCGGCCGACCTGACCGCCTTTCGCAATGTCAGCGCGCGCGGCATCGGGCGCGGCGGGCGGCGCGGGGTGCTGATCCATACCGGCCAGGCGGGTCCCGACCATCCGACCCTGCCGCAGTTGGCCGAGACGGGATACCTCAAGGCGCTGTTCTTCCGGCTGGACTGATGCGCGCCGTCCTGGACGCCAATGTGCTGTTCCCCACCATCCTGCGCGAGATCCTGACCGATCTGGCGCAGGCGGGCCTTTATGAAGCGCGCTGGTCCGACCGGATCCTGGGGGAATGGACCCGCGCCGCCGCGCGTCTCGGCCCCGAGGCGCAGCAGGTCGCGGGGGCCGAGGTCGCGCTGCTGCGGTTGCGCTTTCCCGATGCGCTGGTGCCGGGCGACGGGGTGGCCGCGATCGACCTGGACTTTCCCGACCCCGCCGACCGCCATGTGGTCGAGGCCGCGCTGGCCTGCCGGGCGCGGATCGTGGTCACCGCCAATCTGCGCGACTTTCCGCAGCGGCTGATGGCGGGGCTGGGCCTGCGGGCCGTCCATCCCGACGCCTTCCTGCTGGACCTGCATGGCGACCGCCCCGATGCGGTCCTGGCCGCGATCGAACGGGCCCGTGCGCGTGCGGCGGCCGCAGGCGGCGCCATGACCCTGCCCGAGATGCTGAAACGCTGTCGCCTGCCCCGGCTGGCCCGCGACCTGGCCCGCGCAGTGAAAGGTTGAACCGCATTGCTGTTATCGCTAACAAGAGATAAGGCGGACGCCACCCAACAGGAGGACGGCATGGTCTCTCGCGTCATTCCGGTCGATGACTTCGACCTCGTGATCTTTGGTGCAACGGGCGATCTGGCGCATCGCAAGATCCTGCCGGGCCTGTTCCGGCGTTTCACCGCCGGACAGATCCCGGCCAGCAGCCAGATCATCGGCGCCGCCCGGACCGATCAGGACGACGACGCCTTCCGCGCCGAGGCCGCCAAGGCGATCCGCGAATATGCCGGCGCCGCCGAGGATGACCCGCAGCTGGCCGAGTTCCTGGCCCTGCTGGGCTATGTCCCCATCGACGCCAAGGGCGAGGGCGGCTGGCAGGAGCTGAAATCCCGCATGCGTCCGGGCGCGGTCCATGCCTTCTATTTCTCGGTCGCGCCGTCGCTGTTCGGCGACATCGCCGAACGTCTGGCGGGCCATGGCATCGCCGATGACGACAGCCGCATCGTGGTCGAAAAGCCTTTCGGCCGCGATCTGGCCAGCGCGCGCGCATTGAACGCCACGCTGGCGCAGCATTTCACCGAACAGCAGATTTATCGCATCGACCATTATCTGGGCAAGGAGACCGTCCAGAACCTGATGGCCGTACGTTTTGCCAATGTCCTGTTCGAGCCGCTGTGGAACGCGCAATACGTGGACCACGTCCAGATCACCGTGGCCGAGACCGTGGGCGTGGCCGGGCGCGGCAGCTATTACGACAAGTCCGGCGCGATCCGCGACATGGTCCAGAACCACATGATGCAGCTTCTGTGCCTGATCGCGATGGAGCCGCCCTATCACTTCGACCCCGACGCGGTGCGCGACGAGAAACTGAAGGTGATCCGCGCGCTGGAGCCGCTGGAGCCCGCCGATATCGTCCGCGGCCAGTATCAGGGCGAGGGCAGCGATTATCTGACCGATGCGGGCGATGCGGATTCGCGCACCGAAAGCTATGTCGCGATGAAGGTCCGCATCTCGAACTGGCGCTGGCAGGGCACGCCCTTCTACTTGCGCACTGGCAAGAAGCTGCGCGCGCGGACCAGCGAGATCGCGATCACCTTCAAGGAGCCGCCGCATTCCATCTTCGACGACAGCGGCCATCCCAAGGCCAACGAACTGGTGATCCGCCTGCAGCCCAATGAGGGCATGAACCTCAAGGTGATGATCAAGGAGCCGGGGCCGGGCGGCATGCGCCTGGTGCAGGTGCCCTTGGACATGTCCTTCGCCGATGCCTTGGGCCCGGAGGGCGCGGACATGCCCGACGCCTATGAACGCCTGATCATGGATGTCATCCGCGGCAACCAGACGCTCTTCATGCGCGGCGACGAGGTCGAGGCGGCCTGGGCCTGGACCGACCCCATCATCAAGTCCTGGGAGGAGGGCAAGCGCCGTCCCGAACCCTATGACAGCGGATCCTCGGGCCCCGAGGAGGCGTTGCGCCTGATGCATCGCGACAATCGCCGTTGGAGGGAGATCAGGGCATGACCATGGAATTCAAGGAATACCCCGACCGCGAGATGCTGGCCTTGTCGCTGGCCGACCGCATCGCGTCCCAGCTGGCCCAGCATCTGCGCGGCAATGACCGTGCGACGCTGTGCGTGCCGGGGGGGACATCGCCCGTGCAGGTCTTCGAGACGCTGTCGGGCGCCGATCTGGAATGGGACCGCATCACCGTCGTGCTGGGCGACGAACGGTGGGTGGACGGCGATCACAAGCGGTCGAACAGCCGCCTGCTGCGCCGCCATCTGCTGCGCGACCGGGCGGCGGCGGCCAGCTATATCGACCTCTATACCGGGGATGCCACGCCCGACGACGCGACCGCCGCGCTGTCGGAGCGGCTGGCCCCGCTGACGCCGCTGACGGTGGTGCTGCTGGGGATGGGCAACGACATGCACACGGCCAGCCTGTTCCCCGGCGCCGATCACCTGCAGGCCGCGATGGCCGCGGACGCGCCCCCCGTCATGGCCATCCGGGCCGATGGCGCCGAGGAGCCGCGCATCACCCTGACGCGGCCGGTGCTGGCCGATGCGCTGAACATCCATGTCCTGATCATGGGCCCGGAAAAGCGCGAGGCCTTGGACCGCGCGCAGAAATCCGACCCGATGGAAGCGCCGATCCGGGCCTTTCTAGACGACGCCACCGTGCATTGGGCCGAATGAGGGACTGACATGACCCAGATCTGGAACCGCCTGCAGGATCACCGCAAGGCGCAGGGCGACCGGCGGATCGAATCACTGTTCGACGCCGACCGCGCCACCGATTACCGGGTGCAGGCGGACGGGCTGACCTTCGACTATTCCAAGACCATGATCGACGCGGATGCGCGCAACCTGCTGCTGGACCTGGTCGGTCCCGTCGCCGCCCGCCGCGATGCCATGTTCGCGGGAGAGAGGATCAACGAGACCGAGGGCCGCGCCGTCCTGCACACCGCGCTGCGCAACCTCTCGGGCAGCGTCACGGTCGACGGCCAGGATGTGATGCCCGCCGTGCGCGACACCCATGCCCGGATGTCCGATTTCGCGCGCCGGGTCCGTGATGGCGGGTTTTCGGGGCAGGGCGGGCGCATCACCGATGTGGTCAATATCGGCATCGGCGGGTCCGACCTCGGCCCGGCCATGGCGGTGCTGGCGCTGGCGCCCTTCCATGACGGGCCGCGCACGCATTTCGTCAGCAATGTGGACGGCGCTGACATCGCCGATACGCTCAAGGGGCTGGACCCGGCGACGACGCTGGTGATCGTCGCCTCCAAGACCTTCACCACCATCGAGACGATGACCAACGCCCAAACCGCCCGCGACTGGATGGCCAAGGCTGTCGCCGATCCGGGCGCGCAATTCGTGGCGCTGTCCTCGGCCAAGGGCAAGGCGGCGGAATTCGGCATCGACGAGGCCCGCGTCTTCGGCTTCGAGGATTGGGTCGGTGGGCGCTATTCGGTCTGGGGCCCGATCGGGCTGTCGCTGATGCTGGCCGTGGGGCCCGATGCCTTCGACGAGTTCCTGGCGGGTGGCGCCGCGATGGACGCGCATTTCCGCACGGCCGAACCGGCGCAGAACCTGGCCGTCATGCTGGCCCTGACCGGCATCTGGCACCACCAGATCTGCGGCTATCCGACCCGTGCGGTGCTGCCCTATGACAACCGCCTGATGCGCCTGCCCGCCTATCTGCAGCAGCTGGAGATGGAATCGAACGGCAAGCGCGTGGCGATGGACGGCAGCGACCTGCCGGTCGTCTCCGGACCCGTGGTCTGGGGCGAGCCGGGCACCAACGGCCAGCACGCCTTCTATCAGCTGATCCATCAGGGCACGATGCCGGTGCCCTGCGAATTCATCCTGGCCGCGCGCGGGCATGAAGCGGACCTGGCCCATCACCATATCCTGCTGGCCGCCAATTGCCTGGCGCAATCCGAGGCGCTGATGCGCGGCCGGTCCCTGGACGAGGCCCGCGCCCTGATGGCCGACAAGGGCCTGACCGGGGCCGAGCTGGAACGCCAAGCCCGCCACCGGGTCTTTCCGGGCAACCGCCCCTCGACCACGCTGCTGATCGACCAACTGACCCCCTTCACCCTGGGGCAGATCGTGGCGCTTTATGAACACCGTGTCTTCGTCGAGGGGGTGATCCTGGGGATCAACAGCTTCGACCAATGGGGGGTGGAGCTGGGCAAGGAACTGGCGCTGCAGGTCGAACCCCTGCTGAAGGGCGAGGACGCGCCCGGCCATGATGCATCGACCGAGGCGCTGGCCGCGCTGATCCGGGGGATGCGCGGCTGAAACAGGGGCGGGCCGTCCCTGACGGGGCGGCTTTTCCTTGCCCGCGCTTGGCTGTAGGGTCCGGCCGACACGGAAAGGTCTGATCATGGCATTCTTCTCGAAACTGCGCGAGCGGCTGACGCGGTCGTCCTCCAAGATCGGCTCGGGGCTGGACGATATCGTGGGCGATGCCGCCGCCGAACACGCCCCCCCCGCGGGAGGAGATGCCCGCCCCCGCAGCGACCCCCGCGCCCCAGCCTGTCCAGCCGGGCCTGGTCGGCCGCCTCTTCGGTCGCGGCGCCGCCGCCCGCCCGGAGGAGCCGCGCCGCGCCTTGGACGACGACATGCTGGAGGAGCTGGAGGACATGCTGGTCCAGGCCGATCTGGGCGTGGAGACCGCGCTGCGCGTCACCGCCAATATCGCCGAGGGTCGGATGGGGCGGCGCGTCTCGTCATCGGAACTCAAGACCCTGCTGGCGGATGAGATCGCGCGCATCATGGCCCCGGTCGCCCGCCCCCTGCCGATCTATCCGAAAAAGCCGCAGGTCGTGCTTGTCGTGGGCGTCAACGGCGCGGGCAAGACCACCACCATCGGCAAGCTGGCCAGCCAGTTCCGCGCCGCGGGGAAATCGGTGGTGATCGCGGCGGGCGACACCTTCCGCGCGGCGGCGGTCGAACAGCTGCAGGTCTGGGGCCAGCGCGCGGGCGTGCCGGTGATGGTCGCGCCGCAGGGCAGCGACCCCGCCAGCCTCGCCTGGGACGCGATGGTGCGGGCCGAGGCCGAGGGCGCGGACCTCTTGATGATCGACACGGCGGGCCGGCTGCAGAACCGCCAGGACCTGATGGAGGAGCTGGCCAAGATCGTCCGCGTCATCCGCAAGAAGGACCCCGAGGCGCCGCACAACACCCTGCTGGTCCTGGACGCCACCACCGGCCAGAACGCGCTGAGCCAGGTCGTGACCTTCCGCAAGCTGGCCGATATCTCGGGGCTGGTGATGACCAAGCTGGACGGCACGGCGCGGGGCGGGGTGCTGGTCGCCTTGGCCGACCGCTTCGGCCTGCCGATCCATGCGATCGGGGTGGGCGAACAGATCGACGATCTGGACGCCTTCGATGCCGGTGACTTCGCCCGCGCGCTGGTCGGGCTGGACGCGGCGGGCTAGGCCTCGACCGGCTGGCGGCGGGGATTGGCCGCCCGCCGATCCACCAGCCGGCGCAGCGCATGTCCGCGCGGCAGGGGCCGGGCGGGCGGCATCCGCGCCGGATCGACCAGCGCCAGCACCGCCGCCCGGTTCACGGGCCCGAGCGCCCGCAGCGCCATCGGTCCGGGCAGCAGGCTTTCCGTCCAGGCACCTTCGGACCGGATCAGGTGATGCTTATCCAGCAGCAGGTGGCGATAGGTGACGCAGGCTGTATCGCGCAGCACCGTGACGCCGGGCAGGCCGACCAGCAGGCGCGCGGGGCGGTGGTTTGGCGTCAGGTCCAGATCGGCGGCCGAAAGGTGCCGCCCCCCGACCCAGATCAGCGGCTGGAACCCCGCATCGCGGGCCAGGACCAGATCGCCGGGACGCAGCGCCTCGACCGGGCGCAGCCCCCGATCGTTGTGGATCAGCGTGCCATGGGCAAAGCACCACGGGCCGTCATCGGCCGCGCTTGGCTGCATCGTGACCGAGAGGGTCGTGCCCCCGACACTGAAATCACCCGCATAGTTGAAGCGCTTGGCAGGGTCGAAGACCGGAAAGACCCCATCCTCGCGCGCGACGGGCAGGACCAGGACGGCGGTCCGGTCCGCGATCAGGGGCGTGCCCTCCCATGGCAGGCGGGTCGGGTCGAAGGCATAGGGGAAGATGACAATGAAGCTGTCCCCGTCCTCGTCCTGCAACACCGATCCGCTGACCAGGTCGATCCGGGTTCCCGCCGCGATGGTGGTCTGGCCGATCTGCAGGTCCTGATGGACATGCTGGCCGGTCGCGTCCGGAAAGGGCAGGCTGCCGCGCAGCTGATCGTCGTCATTGGCGATGATCAGCTGCGAGACCTGCGGATCGTCGAAGAAGACCTCGCCGAACCGGCGGACGAAGAAGGCCATGTCGGCGCTGTTGGGATGACCGTTGATGGGGCTTGCGACCGACAGGACGGTGATGGTGAACAGCATTCTTCCCCCTGGTGACACGCCGCAACACCCGCGGCCCCATCCCAGCTAAGGCGAAATGGTTAACCTGCCGTTAACACAGCTTAAGATTCCGTGATCGACGCCCCGCCCGAGACCCCGCGCTCGCGATAAGGGGTGCTGCCATATTGCGCGCGGTAGCATTTCGAGAAATGCGACGGGCTGGAAAACCCCGATGCCAAGGCGATCTCGATGATCGGCAGCTCGGTCTGCATCAGCAGGTTGCGCGCCCGTGCCAGGCGCGTCTCCATGTAATATCGCTTCGGGCTGCGGTTCAGATAACGGCGGAACAGCCGCTCCAGCTGGCGGGTGGACATGCCCGCATCCAGCGCCAGCTGCGCGGGGCTGATCGGATCCTCCAGATTGGCCTCCATCCGGGCGATCACGGCGGCCAAGCGCGGGTGGCGCACGCCGATGCGGGTCGGGATGGACAGGCGCTGGCGGTCCTGGTCGGTGCGGATCGCGGTATGCAGCATCTGGTCGGCCACATCGGCGGCCAAGGCATCGCCATGCCCCTCGGCGATCAGATGCAGCATCAGGTCGATGGAACTGGTCCCCCCCGCCGCCGTCAGCCGGTTGCCGTCATGGACAAAGACCGACCGGAACAGGTCGACCTTGGGAAAGGCCTCGGCGAAGCCGTCATGGTTCTCCCAGTGGATGGTGGCCTTGCGCCCGTCCAGCAGGCCCGCCTCGGCCAGGACCCATGCGCCGGTGCAGACCGCCCCCATCGCGGCCCCGCCCCGCGCCTGGCGCCGCAGCCAGGCCAGGCTGGCCCGCGTCGCCTCGCGCGCGATCTCGGTGCCGCCGCAGACGATCACCACGTCGTCGCGCCCCGCGGCCTCGGCATCCAGCCCCGCATCGACCAGCACCCGGCTGCCGTTGGAACAGATCGCCATGTCGCCCCGCGGCCCCACCAGCCGCCAGTCGTAGAGCGCCCGCCCCGATGCGCGATTGGCCAGGCGCAGCGGCTCGATCGCCGCGGTGAAGGGCAGCATCGTGAAGCGGTCCAGCAGCAGGAAGGTGAAACGGCGGGGGCGGTCAGCGGCCATGATGCGGTCTTTGCAAGGGTGTCCGCCCGGCACCCAAACAGGGAATCGCGCGCGCGGCAAGGGGCCGCGTCAGACCCTTTCCCTGCGCGATGTTAGCGTTTATACCGGCCCGACCATTTTCCGAGGGAGCATCAGGACATGACGCAGGAGAACCGCAAGACCGCCTCCACCCAAAGCTGGGACAAGGCCGGCTGGCGCGCCTATCCGCGCGTCCAGATGCCGGATTATACAGACCCCGCCGCGCTGGCCGCGGTCGAGGATCAGCTGCGCCGCTATCCGCCCCTGGTATTCGCGGGCGAGGCGCGACGCCTGCGCGCCCAGCTGGCCGATGCGGCGGCGGGCCGGGCCTTCCTGCTGCAGGGGGGCGACTGCGCCGAAAGCTTCAGCGAATTCAGCGCCGACAACATCCGCGACACGTTCAAGGTGCTGCTGCAGATGGCGGTCGTGCTGACCTGGGGCGCGCAGATGCCGGTGGTCAAGGTCGGCCGCATGGCGGGCCAGTTCGCCAAGCCGCGCAGCGCGCCCACCGAGGTCATCGGCGGGGTCGAGCTGCCCTCCTATCGCGGCGACATCATCAACGGCTTCGATTTCACCGCGGATGCGCGCATCCCCGATCCGCAGCGGATGCTGGCGGCCTATACGCAGGCGGCGGCGTCGCTGAACCTGCTGCGCGCGTTTTCGACCGGCGGTTTCGCCGACATGCACCGCGTCCAGAGCTGGATCGCCGATTTCGTGGGCGGCCCCGAGGCCGCGAAATACCGCGACATCGCGGGCCGGATCAGCGATGCGATGGCCTTCATGCAGGCGGCGGGCGTCAATTCCGATACCGCGCATCAGCTCTCCAAGGTCGATTTCTACACCAGCCACGAGGCGCTGCTGCTGGAATACGAAGAGGCGCTGGCCCGCATTGATTCGACCACCGGCCTGCCGGTGGCCGGCTCGGGCCACATGATCTGGATCGGCGACCGCACGCGCCAGCCCGACGGGGCGCATGTCGAATTCTGCCGCGGCGTCCAGAACCCGATCGGCCTGAAATGCGGCCCCACCACCACGGCCGACGACCTCAAGGTCCTGATGGAAAAGCTGAACCCCGAGAACGAGGCGGGTCGTCTGACCCTGATCGCGCGCTTCGGCGCGGGCAAGGTCGGCGATCACCTGCCGCGCCTGATCGAGGCGGTGCGGGCCGAAGGCGCGAATGTCGTCTGGTCCTGCGACCCGATGCACGGCAACGTCATCAAATCCTCGACCGGCTACAAGACGCGGGCCTTCGATTCGATCCTGCGCGAGGTCCGGGAATTCTTCGCCATCCACAAGGCCGAGGGCACCATCCCCGGCGGCGTCCATTTTGAGATGACCGGCAAGGACGTGACCGAATGCACCGGCGGCGTGCGCGCGGTCACGGACGAGGATCTGTCCGACCGCTACCACACCGCCTGCGATCCGCGGCTGAATGCCAGCCAGTCGCTGGAACTGGCCTTCCTGGTGGCCGAGGAGTTGCGCGACCGGCGCGAGAACGCGGCCCCCGCCCTGTCGCAGGCGATCTGAACGGAAACGGGCCCCAAAGCGGGGCCCGTTTCATTTCCAGCGGCGGTGGATCCAGAACCACTGGTCCATGTGGCGCCTGACCAGCATCTCCAGATCGTCGTTCAGCGCCTGCATCATGGCGCGCGGCTCGTCATGGGCGATGGGCGCGCCGACATGGACGCGAAAGCGCAGCCCGTCGGGCTGGCGGATCCCGGCGATGGGGACCAAGGCCGCGTCATAGCGGCGGGCCAGCTCGGCCGGGGTCAGCACGGTGCGGGTGGGCAGGTCGAAGAACCGCAGCTCGACCCCGTCATGGTCATATTGGTCAAAGCCGAGCGCCAGCCAGCCGCCGCCCTTCAGAAAGCGCAGCATCGCGGCCAGCCCGGACCGGCCGCGCGGGAACAGGGGTTCCGCGATGGCGGTGATGGCGGGGACGTAATGGCGGTTGAACGCCTCGTTGTTCATCGGACGATAGAGCGCGCCGACCGGCCAGCCGCGCCCCGCCAAGGCCGCCCGCATCGCGTCGTAATTGCCGAAATGCGCGCAGGCCAGGATGACCGGGCGCCCGGCCTCCAGCGCGGCCTCCAGCGCGGGCAGGCCCGGCCCCTCCAGCGGGTCCGAGGCATGGATGCGGGCGGTGAATTCATCGCCGGCATAGATCTCGGCCAAGGACCGGCCGGCATTGTCGGGAATGGCCAGGACGAGGGCCTCGGCCTCCTCCCCGGTCAGGTCGGGACGGGCCAGGGACAGGTTCTCGCGGATGCGGCGGCGCCAGCCCGCGACGGGGGCGATGACGCGCGAAAAGACCCAGCCCATGGCCGGGATGCGCCGGTCATAGGGCAGCAGCCGCGCCAGGCCCATCACCGCCAGAAAGGCGCCATTGGCCAGGCGGTCGGTCAGGCTGGGTCGGTCTTCGGCCATGATCCCCCTTCAGGCGGCGCGGGCTTCGCGCGACCAGACATACAATCCGGCGCCCACGATAATCGCCGCGCCCCAGATGGTCCACCAATCGGGCAGCTGGCCGAAGAACAGCCAGCCCCAGACCCCCGCCCAGAGCAGCCCCGTATAGCCGAAGGGCGCCAGCGCCCCGGCCTCGGCCGCACTGAAGGCCCGGACCAGCAGGTATTGGCTGGCCGTCCCGAACCCCGCCAGGGCCGCAAAGGCCCAGAGGTCGCCCAAGGCGATCGGCTGCCAGACGAAAGGCAGGACCAGGGTCGATGCGACGCTGCCCACCACGGCGGACCACATGACCGAGGTCGCCACCGAATCGCTGCGCACGATCCGGGTCAGCAGGGCGCCCGCCGCATAGGTGAAGGCCCCGGCCAAGGGCAGCAGGGCGGCGGGCTGGAACACCCCCATGCCGGGGCGGATGATCAGCATCGCGCCGACCAGCGCCGCCAGGATCCCGGCGATGCGGCGCGGCCCGATCCGTTCGCCCAGAAACAGCGCCGCGCCAAGCGTGATCAGGACCGGGTTCAGGTCCATGATCGCCGTCGCCTCGGCCAGCCCGATATATTGCAGCGAGGTGAAGAACAGCGCCACCGATCCCAGCTGCATCAGCGCACGGGCGAATTGCGTCCCCGGCTGGCGGGTGCGCAGCAAGGGCAGCATCGCCGCGCGAAAGATCACCGCAAAGATCAGCAGGTTGCCGATGAAGCGCGCCCAGATCACCTGACCCGGGTGATAGGTCTGGGTCAGGTGCTTGGCGGTCGCATCCATCAGCGTGAAGCCCAGGATCGCGCCCAGCAGCAGCGCGATGCCGCGCGCCTGGTCGGAGCCGGGACGGCGCAACCCGTCCCGTTCGCGCCCCATCAGGGCAAAGGCCCGTGCCAGAACCCTCATGGGCGGGCAGGGGCGATCACGCGCCGAAGGCCGGCATCACAGCAGGGCTTTGGCGCGTTCGGTCACGGCCTCGGCGGTGATGCCGAAATCGCGGTAAAGCTCGGGCGCGGGGCCGGAGGCGCCGAAGCCCTCCATCCCGATGAAGGCCGAACGGTCCTCGGTCCCGCGTTCCCCCAGCAGCAGCCAGTCCCAGGGCTGGCGCACGGCCGCCTCGATGGCAATGCGGACGGTGCCTGCGGGCAGGACCTCCTCGCGGTAGGATTTCGGCTGGTCGCGGAACAGCTCCATCGACGGGACCGAGACGACGCGGGTGGGGATGCCGTCCGCCTCCAGCGCGTCGCGGGCGGCGACGGCGATCTCGACCTCGGACCCGGTGGCCATCAGCACGACCTTGGCATCCGCCGTCGCCTCGCGCAGGACATAGGCGCCCTTGGCGGTCAGGTTCTCGCCCGAATCCTGGCGCAGCAGCGGCAGGTTCTGGCGCGACAGGGCCAGGACCGAGGGCGTGGCGTCCTGGGACAGCGCGATTTCCCATGCCTCGGCGGTCTCGATCTGGTCGCAGGGGCGCAGGGTCAGGGTGTTGGGCGTCGCGCGGCAGATGGCCAGATGTTCCACCGGCTGGTGGGTCGGGCCGTCCTCGCCCAGACCGATGCTGTCATGGGTCATGACATAGACGACCGGCACCCCCATCAGCGCCGACAGGCGCATCGCGCCGCGGGCGTAATCGGTGAAGGTCAGGAAGGTCCCGCCATAGGGGCGAAAGCCGCCATGCAGCCAGATGCCGTTCATCGCGGCGGCCATGCCATGTTCGCGGATGCCGTAATGCAGATAGCGGCCCTTGCGGTTATCGGCGTCGAAGATGCCCTGACCGCCGGTCTTGGTGTTGTTCGACCCGGTCAGGTCGGCCGATCCGCCGAAGTTTTCCGGCATGACGGCGTTCAGCGCCTCCAGCACGTTCTCGGAGGCCTTGCGGGTTGCGACCTTGGGCTTGTCCTGCAGGGTCCGGCCCTTGAAGTCGCGGATCGCGCCTTCCAGCGCGGGGCTGACCTCGTTGCCGATGCGGCGGGCGAAATCGTCGCGGTGATCGCCGGTCAGGGCGTCCACGCGTTCGTTCCATTCCGCGCGGGCCTGGGCGCCGCGCTGGCCGATCCGGCGCCATTCGGCCAGGATCTCCTCGGGGATCATGAAGGGCTCGTGGCTCCAGCCATAGGCCTCGCGGGTGGCCGCGATCTCGTCCTTGCCAAGGGGGGACCCGTGGACCTTGCTGCTGTCGGCCTTGTTGGGCGCGCCAAAGCCGATGATGGTCTTGCAGTCCACCAAGGTCGGGCGGCCGTCATCCTGCGCGGCCTCGGTCAAGGCGCGGTCGATATCGGCGGCGTCATGGCCGTCGCAGGACAGCACGCGCCAGCCCGCGGCGGCAAAGCGCGCATGCTGGTCGGTGGCGTCCGACAGGCTGACGCGGCCGTCGATGGTGATGTCGTTATTGTCCCACAGCACAACCAGACGGCTCAGCTTCTGATGGCCGGCCAGGGCGATGGCCTCGTGGCTGATGCCCTCCATCAGGCAGCCGTCGCCAGCGATGACCCAGGTGCGGTGATCGCACAGGGCTTGGCCGTATTCGGCGCGCAGCGCCTCCTCGGCGATGGCGAAGCCCACGGCGGTGGCGATGCCCTGACCCAGGGGGCCGGTGGTGGTCTCGACCCCCTCGACATGGCCGTATTCGGGATGGCCCGCGGTGATCGCGCCAAGCTGGCGGAAGTTGCGGACCTGATCCAGGGTCATCTGCTCGTACCCGGTCAGGTGCAGCAGCGAATAGATCAGCATGGAGCCGTGGCCCGCCGACAGGATGAAGCGGTCGCGGTCGAACCAATGCGGCGCGCTGGCGTCGAATTTCAGGTGGTTGCGGAACAGGACGGTCGCCACGTCGGCCATGCCCATCGGCATGCCGGGATGGCCGGAATTGGCGGCCTCGACCGCGTCCATGGACAGCACGCGGATCGCGCTGGCCAGGTTCCAGTGGTCGGGGTTGGCGGTGCGGCGGGCGGCGATATCCATGACGGCCTCCTGGGCATGGGGATTTGGGCGAACTGTTAGGGGGTCGGGGCCGTGGTTGCAAGCCGCCCGGTCGTCAGCCCGCGGCGTCGCGCGGGGCCAGGGGGCGCACGCGCAGCCGGGTGATGCGGTTCTCGCGCCGGGTCACCACCTCGAAGCGGTAGCCGTGAAAGCTGAAGACCTGGCCCTGGTCGGGGATCGACTGCGCCATGTGGATGACCAGGCCCGCGACGGTGTTGGCCTCCTCGTCGGGCAGGGTCCAGTCCAGCTGGCGGTTCAGATCGCGGATGGTCATGCCGCCCTCGACCAGGTAATCGCCCTGGGCGTTCGGGCGCAGGGTCTGGTCCTCCTCGGTGTCGTGCTCGTCGGCGATCTCGCCCACGATCTCCTCCAGGATGTCCTCCAGGGTGATCAGGCCGCGCAAGGACCCGTATTCGTCGACGACCAGGGCGAAATGGGTGCGGCGCTTGAGGAACTCGCGCATCTGTTCGTCCAGGGCGCTGGTCTCGGGGACGAAATAGGGCGGCATGACCACCGCCATCACGTCGAAGCGCCGCGCCGCCGCCGCGTCGCCCGCATCGCGCACCGCCCGGTTCATCGCCCGCAGCAGGTCCTTGGCATGGATCACGCCCACGACATTCTCGCGTTCGCCGCGATAGACGGGCAGGCGGGTATGGGGGCTGGCCAGCACCGTCTCCAGGATCTTTTCGGCAGGCAGGTCGGCATCGATCATCTGGATCTCGGAGCGGTGGCGCATGATCTCCTCGACCATGCGGTTGCCCAGGTCCAGCGCGCCCAGCAGGCGGTCGCGATCCTCCTTCTGCACCGCACCCGAGGCATGTCCGATCGACAGCGCGCCCTGGATCTCCTCCTCGACCGAGAACATGTGCGAATCGGGATCGGTCTTCAGGCCGAAGACCGACAGGATGCCGCGCACGATCAGCCGCACGACGGTGACGACGGGCGACAGGATCACGGTGACGATGCGGATCGGGCGCGCGACCAGGCTGGCCACCCGTTCGGGGGCCGATATGGCATAGGTCTTGGGCATCACCTCGGCGAAGATCAGGACCAGCAGCGTCATCACCAGCGTGGCCATCGCCACCCCCGACGCGCCGAACAGCCGCGTGAACAGCGCCGTCGCCAGGCTGGCCGACAGGATGTTGACCACGTTATTGCCCAGCAGGATGCCCCCGATCAGCCTTTCGCTGTCGGCGGTGACGTTCAGCGCCGCCTGCGCGCCCGGATCGCCCTTGTCGGCGCGCGACCGCAGCTTGGCGCGGCTGGCCGCCGTCAGCGCGGTCTCGGACCCCGAAAAGAACCCCGACAGCAGCAAAAGCACGAAGATCGCGCCGATGGTCAGCCAGGCGGCGGCGTCGAAGGTGGCAGAGGCGTCCATGGTTCTTCCGGTTCGTCCTGTTCAGGGGGTTCGGCTGCGCGAACGCGCGCCAAGGGATGATGGTTCAGCACCAGGTCGCGCAGCCGGGCATCCATCACATGGGTATAGATCTCGGTCGTGCCCAGATCGGCATGGCCCAGCAGGATCTGGATGCTGCGCAGATCGGCCCCGCCCTCCAGCAGATGGGTCGCGAAGGCGTGGCGGATGACATGGGGCGTCACCGTGCCGGGATCGATCCCGGCCCGCAGCGCGATCTGGCCCAGGATGCGCGAGAAACTGGTCCGCGGCAGATGTCCCGCAGCCCCCGGCCCGGGAAAGAGCCACCGCCCCCGCGCCCCGCCACCAGACGGCCGAGCGGGCTGGCCTCGGGCGCCCCGTCGCGCAGGACCAGCCAATCGGCCAGCGCCCGCCGCGCCGGGCCGCCCAAGGGCACCATGCGGTCCTTGCCCCCCTTGCCGCGCACCACCAGCACCGCCGGATCGCCCCGGCAGCCCGAGACGGGCAGGCCGACCAGCTCGCTGACGCGCATCCCGGTGGCATAGAGCAGCTCCATCAGGCAGCGGTTGCGCGCGCGATCGGCCTCGGTCCGGCCGACCAAGGGCGCGGCGGTCAGCAGCGCCTCGATCTGGGGGCGTTCCAGCGTGCGGGGCAGGCGCTTGGCGCGGCCCGGCCCCGCGATGCGGATGGCAGGGTCGTCGCCGCGCCACCCCTCCTCCAGCGCGAAGCGGGTGAATTGCCGGATCGAGGACAGCCGCCGCGCCCGCGTCGCGCGCGACAGGCCTTGGGCGTCGCAATGGGACAGGTAATCCTCGACCATCTCGCGCGTCAGGGCGGGCAGGGCCAGGCCGCGCCGGGCCAGCCAGTCCGACAGGTCGCGCAGGTCGCGGCCATAGGCCAGCACGGTGTTGCGCGCGGCCCCCGATTCGGCGACCTGCGCCTCCAGAAACGCCGAGATGGCGGCGTGATCGGTCGTCATGGCTGGGCGGTCATCTGCGACAGCAGCGCGATCTGGGTCTGGGTGCGGTCGGCATCCTGGCCCAGGCCCAGGGCGCGCAGCATCGCCACGCCCCGGCCCGCGCGGGCCAGATCGCCCTCCAGCGCGGCGTCGATATCGGCCATGGCGGCCAGCATCGCCTCGCCGCGCTGCGTGGCGGGGGCGTGGGGACGGGGGCCTCCATCTCGGGGGGATGGCGGGGGGATCGCCCGCGACGGGCAGGCCCTGCCATGCGCGCAGCAGATCCGCGATGCGCGCGACCTCCGGGTCGGTGGCGGTCTGGGGCAGGTCGGCGGCGACCATCCCGGCCAGCAGGTCGGCCATGCCCGCGCCGCGGAATTCGGCAAAGGCGCGGGGCAGGGCCTGGGCCAGGTCGCCGCCCGCCAAGGCGGCCTCCAGCGTGCGCATCACGCCCGCGCGTTCCCAGACCCCGCCCGATGCGGCGGGGCGCTGTTCGCCATAGATCTGGCGCAGCTGCTGGGGGGGCAGGGCGCCGGCACGGGCCAGACGCTCGGCCGCCTCCAGCCGGGCCTTGAAGCCGCTGTTCAGCCGCAGGTCCGATTGCGCGAAGGCCACGGGCAGGGTCAGGGTGGGCATGGGCTGGCCCACGGCCTCGTGGATGCGGAATTCCAGGGGCGTCATGCGCTCGGCGGGTTCCAAGAGCTCGGTCCCGTCCACGAAGGCGTCGTCCAGAAAATGGGTCAGCAGGATCGCTTGGCGTTCGTCGATCAGGCCCAAGGCCTCGGCCCCGTGCAGGCTGACGGCGGCGGCGGCCCAATCGCCGGTCTGGGCCAGACAGAAGATCCGCGCGGCAAAGCTGGGGGCGATGCCGGGGGTGCCGTTCATGATGGCGCAGGCGCGGCCCTCGTCGCCCTCCAGCAGGGCGATGTCGAACATGCGGCGGAAGATCTCGGGCTCGCCCGGACCGGCTGCGACCAGCAGGGCCTGGGCATCCGACAGCGCGCCCATGTCCAGCAGGCGGTCGGCGCGGGCCAGGAACAGCTGGCCCCGCCGCCCGTCGGGCTTGGAAGGCGGGGTCAGCTGGGCGGTCAGCACGCGGCGCATCAGGTCCTGCATCGCGGTCAGCCGGGCGGGTGTGGCCAGGACCAGGCGCGACAGCTCCTCCGGGTCGCTGCCCTGCCACAGGTCCACCGGCAGGCCCGCACGGCGCGGGCTCTGGGTGCCGGTATGGTCGGGATCGCCTTGGTCCAGCCGCGTCACCTGGACGCGCCCGACCTCGCCGCTTTCGGCGACGGGCTGGGGGCGGGCCGGGGGCGGCCGGGGGCGGCTGGTCGCCGGGCCGCCAGGCCGAGCTTTCGCGCTGCGGGCCGCGCACGCTGCCCGACAGCCAGTCGCTGGCCGACAGGGGCTGCTGCGCGGCGCCGGGCGCGGCGGCCAAGGCCGCGATCACGGCCAGGATCGGTCCCAGGGGCCGGTCAATCCGCATCGGGCACATCGTCGCCCGCAGGGGCGGTGACGGGTTCGGGTGCCGCGGCGTTCAGGTCCAGCGGGCGCCGGACCTCCTGGCGGTCGGGGGTCATGTCGCCGAAGAAGGCATACCCCGCCAGGCCGATCAGCCCGATCAGAATCAGCGCCACCAGCAGTTTCAACTTCCGCATGCTTTTTGCCTTTGCTCGACAGTCGTTCTTGTCCTCGGGTGCCGGTCTGGGGCCGGCTCGGGGCGAATATATATGGCAATTTCCGAAAGATCACGTCATTCAGTCACCCGACCGTGCGGGCCGCATGCGACGGGCCGGACCAGATCGGGGGATGACGGGGATCATGAAGCGCCTGACGCGCCATGTCGTGCTGATCGGGATGATGGGCGCCGGGAAGACGGCGCTCGGGTCGGAACTGGCCCGGCGGCTGCGCGTGCCCTTCCGCGATTCCGATGCCGAGATCGAGGCCGCCGCCGCCATGACCATCAGCGAGATCTTCGCCCGCGACGGCGAGGCCTTCTTTCGCGCCCGCGAGGAACAGGTGATCGCGCGGCTGCTGGCCGGACCGGTGGGGGTCATCTCGACCGGCGGCGGGGCGTGGATGCGCGCCGAGACCCGCGCGCTGATCGAGGGGCGCGCCCTGTCCGTCTGGCTGAACTGCGACCCGGAGGTGCTGTGGGCGCGGGTGCGCCAGCGCCCGACGCGTCCGCTGCTGCAGACCGCCGACCCCAAGGGCACGCTGCTGCGCCTGCTGGCGGAACGCGCGCCGGTCTATGCCAAGGCCGACCTGGAATTCCTGTCGCGCGGCCATGACAGCATCGAGGCATCCGCCGGGCGGCTGCTGGCGGCCCTGCGCCGCGCCGATCCCGACCTGATCGAGGAGACATCATGACCGACCCCGTCACCGTCCATGTTCCCTTGGGCGCGCGCGCCTATGACGTGCGGATCGGCCGCGGCCTGCTGGCGGATGCGGGGGCGCAGGTGGCGCCGCTGCTGTCGCGCCCGCGCGTGGCCATCGTCACCGATGCCAATGTCGCGGCCCTGCACCTGGCGCCGCTGCGCGCCGCCCTGCGCGCCGCCGGCATCGAGAGCGAGGCGCTGACCCTGCCCGCGGGCGAGGGGACCAAATCCTGGCCGCATCTGACCGCCTGCGTCGACTGGCTGCTGGACCGCCAGGTCGAGCGTCGCGACGTGGTCCTGGCCTTGGGCGGCGGCGTGATCGGTGATCTGGTGGGACTCGCGGCGGCGATCCTGCGGCGCGGGGTGCGGTTCGTGCAGATGCCCACGACGCTGCTGGCGCAGGTGGACAGCAGCGTGGGCGGCAAGACCGGCATCAACAGCAGCCATGGCAAGAACCTGATCGGCGCGTTCCACCAGCCCGCGCTGGTCCTGGCCGATATCGACCTGCTGGACAGCCTGTCCGAACGCGATTTCCGCGCGGGCTATGGCGAGGTGGTGAAATACGGGCTGCTGGGGGATGCGGATTTCTTCGCCTGGCTGGAACGCCACGGCCCGGCGCTGCGCGACGATCCGACGCTGCGCCAGCATGCGGTGGCCCATTCCGTGGCGATGAAGGCGGGCATCGTGACCCGCGACGAGACCGAGCAGGGCGAACGCGCGCTGCTGAACCTGGGCCATACCTTCGGCCATGCGCTGGAGGCCGCGACGGGCTATGGCGATCGCCTGCTGCATGGCGAGGGGGTGGCGATCGGCTGCGCGCTGGCCTTCGATCTGTCGGCGCGGATGGGCCTTTGCGCCCAGGAGGAGCCGGGGCGCGTGCTGGAGCATCTGCGCGCCATGGGCATGCCCGCCCGCCTGTCCGAGATCCCGGGCGATCTGCCCGACGATGCCGGGCTGATCGCGCTGATGGGGCAGGACAAGAAGGTCGTGGACGGCCGGCTGCGCTTTGTCCTGGCGCGGGCGATCGGGGATGCCTTCGTCAGCGACGCGGTCCAAGGGCCGGTCCTAGAACAGGTCCTGCGCGACGCCCGCTGAGTTGGGGGCCCGCTGAGGGAAGGGGCAAGCGCCGCGACCCCCCATTGAGGGGGGCCGCGGCGCTGGCTGTCGCCGGCGCAAGGCCCTCAGGCGGCGCGGGGGGCGGCCAGCATCTCCTCGACCATCCGGTCGGCGACCTGCGCGGGCAGCGCGTCGGTCTGGCGCGCCTGGTGCAGCATCCGCGCCACCCGGTCGGCGATGGCCCCGAGGCGGTCCAGCCGCCAGGCGTCGGACTGGCCGTGGATCTCGCTGGCGACGCTGATGATGCCTCCGGCATTGACCACGTAATCGGGCAAATAGGTCACCCCCCGCGCGGCCAGCGCCGCCGCCACGTCCTCGTCGGCCAGCTGGTTGTTCGCCGCCCCGCAGACCAGCCGCGCGCCCAGCATCGCCGCCGTCCGCTGCGTCAGCACTCCGCCCAGGGCGCAAGGCGCGAAGATGTCCATCGGCTGGTCGAAGACCGCCTCGGGCGCGCAGACCTGCGCGCCGAGCCGGTCGCGGGCGTCCTGCAGCGCGGCCTCGTTGATGTCGGTCACGATCAGGCGCGCCCCCGCCGCGGCCAGCTTTTCGGCAAGCGACAGGCCGACATGGCCCAGGCCCTGGACCAGCACGCGGCGCTCGGACAGGTCCTCGGTGCCGAAGGCATGGGCCGCGCCCACGCGCAGGCAGCGGAACACCCCCTCGGCCGTCCAGGGCGAGGGATCGCCCGAGGCCCCCGACAGCCCCACCGCAAAACCGGTCCGGGTCGCCGCATGGGCCATGTCGGCGGGCGAGATGCCCACATCCTCGGCCGTCCAGTAGGTCCCGCCAAGCGCATCGACCGCAGCCCCGAAGGCCTGCATCATGCGCGGGGTCTTGTCACGGCGCGCATCGCCGATGATCACGGCCTTGCCGCCGCCCAGGCCCAGATCGGCCATCGCGTTCTTGTAGGTCATGCCCCGCGCCAGCCGGGTCACGTCATGGATCGCCGCCCGGTCGTCGTCATAGGCCCACATCCGGCATCCCCCCGCCGCCGGCCCCAGCCTGGTCGAATGCAGGCAGATCAGCGCGCGCAGCCCCGCCTCGGGGTCCTGGGCCAGGACCAGGCGTTCGAAGCCCGGCGGAGGGGTCAGATCGGTGATGTCGAGAGCCATGGGCGAAACCTTCCTGCGGTCTGTCATTGCCCCCAGAAAGCGCCGGCCTGCGCGCGAATCAAGCACAGGATCATTCGCAAAGCCCGGCCCGCCTTGGCGCAACGGATGGCACGTCCCGGCCCCCCGGCGGGACATTTCGAAACGCTGCGTCGCAGAAACGCACAAGGCGGCCCGAAGGCCGCCCTGCCGGTGATTCGCCCATGGCCCCCGCGGGGATCAGAACGGGATCTCGTCGTCGTAATCGGCCCGGCCCGCGGGTGCCCCGCCGCCGCGCGACGACGAACCGCCGCCGCCTTGGTTGTAATCGTCATAGCCGCCGTCACGGCCGCCGCCCATGCCGCCACCCTGACCGCCGCTGCGGCCGTCCAGCAGGGTCAGTTCGCTGCGGAAGGGGCGCAGCACGACCTCGGTGCTGTAGCGGTCGGCGCCGGACTGGTCCTGCCACTTGCGGGTCTCCAGCTGGCCCTCGATATAGACCTTGCTGCCCTTCTTCAGATACTGCTCGGCGACCTTGCCGAGAGGCTCGGAGAAGATCGCGACCGTGTGCCACTGGGTCCGCTCCTGCCGTTCGCCGGTATTGCGGTCCTTCCAGGTCTCGGAGGTGGCGATGCGCAGGTTCACCACCTTGCCGCCGTTCTGAAAGCTGCGCACCTCCGGGTCCTGGCCCAGGTTGCCGATCAGGATGACCTTGTTGACGCTGCCCGCCATGATCCCATTTCCTTCCATGTTCGTTGGCCCCGGGTGTATCGCAGCGCGCGGGCGCAGGCAACATCGCGCCCATCGCCCCCCGCTCGGCGCCCCGCCCTGCGCCGCCGCGCTGGCAGAGGGGCGATTTTGATGTATAGTCCCTGACAAAAGAAGGCCCGCAAGCGGCCTAGGCACAAGAACGAGGGCGGACAACATGCGGATCGGTCAAACCCTGACGGCATCTTTTTGCGCGGCGATGATGCTGAGCTTCACGCTGCCCGACCCCGCCGACGCCCAGGGGCTGCGCCTGTCGGGCAGCTCGTCCAAATCCCGCGCCGAACAGTTCGCCCGCCAGACCCGCCTGATGGATTCGCGCCTGTCCACGCAATACCAGTCATCGGCCCGCCTGCAGCCCGGCGGCCGCGAGGAGACCGTGGCGCTGGAGCCCGCGCCGAACATCCCCCGTTATACCGGACGGCGCAGCGAATACCTGCCGGTCGCGCGCCAAGCGGCGCAGCGCCACGGCATCCCCGAGGATCTGTTCCTGCGCCTGGTCCAGCAGGAATCCGGCTGGAACCCCAATGCGCGCAGCCACAAGGGCGCGATGGGGCTGGCGCAGCTGATGCCGGGCACGGCGGCCAAACTGGGCGTCAATCCCAACGATCCGGTCCAGAACCTGAACGGCGGGGCGCGCTATCTGCGGATGATGTACAACCAGTTCGGCAACTGGACCCTGGCATTGGCCGCCTATAATGCCGGGCCGGGCGCGGTGCAGAAATATGGCGGCATCCCGCCCTATCGCGAGACGCGCAACTATGTCCGGATCGTCGCCGGGGGCTGACCCCCGGCGCGCTCGTCAGGACCGAAGGCCGGTGACGCGCAGCAGGCCCCGCCGCCGCGCCTCGTAGTAATAGCCCCGCGAATACCAGCTGATCGCCCCGTCCGGATCGCCATCGGCCACGATATAGGCGCCGCGCAGGTATTTCACGCCATAGCGCAGGTTCGTATCCGCATCCAGCAGCTGGGATGCCGGGCCGCGATGGCCCATGGTCCGCGCGGTGGTCGGGTTGATCTGCATCAGCCCGTAATAGGGACCGTTGCGGGCATCCGGCCGGTGGCTGGATTCCCGCACGATCACCCGCTGGACCAGGCTGTTGGGGACCTGGTAATGCCGCGACCAGTAATTGATGCGCTGGCGCAGCTCGGGCGTCTCGTTGGGATAAAGGCCCGCCTGTCCGACCGAACCGCCGCCGCGCGCGCCGCCGCCCGACCGCCCGCAGGCGGCCAAGGCCAGCGCGCCCAGCAGCAATCCGCGCCGGGCGAAGGTGGCGGGGGTGCCCGCCACGCCGGGCAGGGCGCCCTCACGCATGGATGGCGCCGCCGCCGCAGGCCAGCGCGGCCTCGCGCACGGCCTCGGACACGGTCGGATGCGCGTGGCAGGTCAGCGCCAGATCCTCCGCCGAGGCGCCGAACTCCATCGCCACGCAGACCTCGTGGATCAGATCGCCCGCCGACGGCCCGATGATGTGGCAGCCGAGGATCCGGTCGGTTTCCGCATCGGCGATCAGCTTGACGAAGCCCTCGCCCAGGAACTGCGCCTTGGCGCGGGCATTGCCCATGAAGGGGAACTTGCCGATCTTGACCTTGTGGCCGGCCTCTTTGGCCTGTTCCTCGGTCAGGCCGACATTGGCCACCTCGGGGGTGGTGTAGATGACGCCGGGGATGACGTTGTAGTTCACATGGCCATGCTTGCCCGCGATGACCTCGGCCACCGCCATGCCCTCATCCTCGGCCTTGTGGGCCAGCATCGGGCCGGGCACCGCGTCGCCGATCGCATAGACGCCCTTGACGCTGGTCGCCCAGTGATCGTCCACCTGCACGAAACCACGATCGGTCATCTTGACGCCAAGCGCGTCGAGGCCCAGGCCTTCGACATGCGGACGGCGGCCGGTGGCGACCAGCACCACATCCGCGGTGATCTGCTGGCTGCTGTCGTCCTTTTTCAGCGCGTAGTCGACGGTGACCTGATCGCCCGAGACCTCGGCCGATTTCACCGCGGCGCCCAGGGTGAATTTCAGGCCCTGCTTGGCCAGCATCTTCTGGAACTGCTTCTGGACCTCGCCATCCATGCCCGGGGTGATGACGTCCAGATATTCCAGCACCGTGACCTCAGCGCCGAGGCGCGCATAGACCGAGCCCAGCTCCAGCCCGATGACGCCCGCGCCGATCACGACCATGGATTTCGGGATGCGCTTCAGCGCCAGCGCGCCGGTCGAATCGACGATGCGGCCGGCCTCGTTATCGACCTCGACGCCCTTCAGCGGCGCGGGGGTCGAGCCGGTGGCGATGACGATGGCCTTGGCCTCATGCACCTGATCGCCGACCTTGACCTTGCCCGCCTCGGGGATCGAGGCCCAGCCTTTCAGCCAGTCGATCTTGTTCTTCTTGAACAGGAATTCGATGCCCTTGGTGTTGCCGGTCACCGTCTCGGCCTTGTAGCCCTGCATCTTGTCCCAATCGACCGTCACCTCGGGGGCGATCAGGCCCATCTTGGCAAAGTTCTCATGCGCCTCATGCAGCATGTGGGTGCCGTGCAGCAGCGCCTTGGAGGGGATGCAGCCCACGTTCAGGCAGGTGCCGCCGAGCGTCTCGCGGCCCTCGACGCAGGCGACCTTGAGGCCAAGCTGGGCGGCGCGGATGGCGCAGACATAGCCGCCGGGGCCGGCGCCGATCACGATCAGGTCATACATGGGTGGTCCTTTCGTCTGGCCGCGGACCGGGGGCTTCGCGCCCCCGGACCCCCGCGGGGTATTTTCACAATGAAGAAGCCAAAGCGGCGAGGATCATCAGCACGGTCGCGCCGAAGCCGATGATCCAGATGATCGAGCGACCCGGCACCCAGCCCAGCACATAGGCGGGCACATAGAGGATGCGCACGGCCAGATAGATCCAGGCGCAGGTCGCGGTGAAGGCGGAACCGGCATTGCCCAAGGTCACCACCACCACCGCCAGGGTGAACATGATCAGCCCTTCGAAATGGTTGTCGAAGGCGCGCTGGAACCGGCCCGCCCGGCCCGAGAGCGCGGTCGAGACATTGTCGCGCGGGCCCATGGCGGTGCGGCGGCCGACCTGCTTCTGGGCCAGCACCGAGAAGATGCCGAACTGCACGGTCTGCAGCAGGCCCGCCAGCGCGAGCACGGTGAGTTCCGCGCCCATCCTAGGCGGTTTCCAGGAAATGCGCATCGGCGGCGGTGACGCCCGCCTGCGCGTTGAAGGTCGCGGCCGCCCCCGACAGGTAGTTGCGCGCCGATTTGGGGTTCGAGACCTGGAACAGCGCCCAGCTATGGCCCGCATCCTCGTGCCACAGCTGCAGCAGGGTCATGCCGTTGCGGCCGCGATCCTCGGCATCGGCATCGAAGGCCGTGCGGAAGGCCGCGCGGTCGGCATGGGCATAGCGGATGATCAGCTGCATCGGTCAGGCTCCGGTTCGTGACGGCCCAGCTTTGTGCCTGCGCGGCGGCCATTGCAAGCCCGTGTGGTGGCAGGGGCCCCGAAGGGCCCCGGCAGGATCAGAGATCCATCAGCAGGCGGCGCGGATCCTCCAGCGCCTCCTTGACGCGGACGAGGAAGGTCACGGCGCCCTTGCCGTCGACGATGCGGTGATCATAGGACAGCGCCAGATACATCATCGGGCGGATCACGATCTGGCCGCCGACGACCACGGGACGTTCCTGGATCTTGTGCATGCCCAGAATGCCCGATTGCGGGGGGTTCAGGATCGGGGACGACATCAGCGAGCCGTAGACCCCGCCGTTCGAGATGGTGAAGGTGCCGCCCTGCATCTCGGCCATGGACAGCTTGCCGTCGCGGCCCTTCAGGCCCAGCTCGCCGATCTCCTTCTCGATCGCGGCAAAGCCCTTCTGGTCGGCGTCGCGCACGACCGGCACGACCAGGCCCGATGGCGTGCCCACCGCGACGCCCATGTTGACGTAGTTCTTGTAGACCACGTCGGTGCCGTCGATCTCGGCATTGACCTCGGGGACCTCCTTCAGCGCGTGGCAGCAGGCCTTCACGAAGAAGGACATGAAGCCCAGCTTGACCTTGTGCTTCTTCTCGAAGGCGTCCTTGTACTCGTTGCGCAGGCCCATGATCGCGGACATGTCGACCTCGTTATAGGTCGTCAGCATCGCAGCGGTGTTCTGCGCGTCCTTCAGGCGGCGGGCGATGGTCTGGCGCAGGCGGGTCATCTTGACCCGCTCCTCACGCGCGGCATCCTCGGCCGGGCGGGGGGCGGCGGGGGCCTTCGCGGCGGGCGAGGGGGCCGCCTTGGCCTTGGCCACGTCCTCCTTCATCACGCGGCCGTCGCGGCCCGAACCGTGGACCTGGTCGCGGCTGACGCCCTTTTCGGCCATGGCCTTCTTGGCCGAGGGTGCATCCTCGACGTCGCGCGGCTTGGTCTCCTCGGGGCCGGCATTCGGCAGGACGGTCTCCTGCGCATCCGACGCCTTGGGCGCGGCGGTGCCGGCGGCACCCTCGGTGATGATCGCCAGGCGCGCCTTGGCATCGACGGTCGCGCCTTCCTCGGCCAGGATCTCGGCCAGGACGCCCGCGGCGGGGGCCGGGACCTCGACCGAGACCTTGTCGGTCTCCAGCTCGCACAGCATCTCGTCGGCCTCGACGCGGTCGCCCGGCTTCTTGAACCAGGTGGCGACGGTCGCCTCGGTCACGCTTTCGCCCAGGGACGGGACCATCACGTCCACGGAATTGCCGCTCATTGTCTTCTGTTCCTCGGTCTTTTCGGCCGGTGCTTCGGCCTTGGCAGGTTTCGGGGCGGGGGCGGCGGCTTCGCCACCCTCGCTGATCTGGGCCAGCAGCGCGTCGGGCCCGACCGTCTCGCCCTCGGCGGCGACGATCTCGGCCAGGGTGCCTGCGGCGGGGCTGGGCACCTCGACGGTGACCTTGTCGGTCTCCAGTTCGCACAGCATCTCGTCGATCTCGACGCGGTCGCCGGGCTTCTTGAACCAGGTGGCGATCGTGGCCTCGGTGACGGATTCGCCCAGGGTGGGTACGCGGACTTCGGTGGTCATCGGATCATCCTTCGAGGTTCAGGGCATTGGCGACCAGCGCCTCTTGTTCGGCCTTGTGGCGCGAGGCCAGGCCCGTGGCCACCGATGCGGCGGCGCTGCGGCCCGCATAGCGCGCGCGGGTATGCTTGGCGCCGATCCGTTCCAGGACCCATTCCAGGTTGGGATCGACGAAGGTCCATCCGCCCTGGTTCTTGGGCTCCTCCTGGCACCAGACGACCTCGGCCTGCTTGAAGCGGCCCAGCTCCTTGACCATCGCCTGCGCGGGGAAGGGATAGAACTGTTCCAGGCGCAGCAGATAGGTGTCGGTCAGCCCGGCCTCGTCACGGGCCTTCAGCAGGTCGTAATAGACCTTGCCCGAACAGACGACGACGCGCTTGATCTGGTCATCCGCAACCAGCTGGGTCTGCGAGGTGCCGCGCTCCGCATCGTCCCACAGCACCCGGTGGAAGGTGCTGCCGGTCTGGAACTCCTCGGCGGTGCTGATCGCCTGCGGATGGCGCAGCAGCGATTTCGGCGTCATCAGGACCAGCGGCTTGCGGAACTGGCGCTTCAGCTGGCGGCGCAGGATGTGGAAATAGTTCGCCGGCGTCGTGCAGTTCGCGACGATCCAGTTATCCTCGGCGCAGCCCTGCAGGAAGCGTTCCAGACGGGCCGAGCTGTGCTCGGGGCCCTGACCTTCGAAGCCGTGCGGCAGCAGCATCACCAGGCCCGACATGCGCAGCCATTTCTTCTCGCCGGAGGAGATGAACTGGTCGAACATGATCTGCGCGCCGTTTGCGAAATCGCCGAACTGCGCCTCCCACAGGGTCAGGGTGTTGGGCTCGGCCAGCGAATAGCCGTATTCGAAGCCCAGCACCGCGTATTCCGACAGCATGCTGTCGATGACCTCATAGCGGGCCTGACCCTCGGCGATGTTGTTCAGCGGGTAATAGCGGTCCTCGGACTTCTGGTCGATGAAGGCCGAATGGCGCTGGCTGAAGGTGCCGCGGGTGCTGTCCTGGCCCGACAGGCGGACGCCATGACCCTCGGTCAGCAGCGATCCGAAGGCCAGCGCCTCGGCGGTGGCCCAGTCAAAGCCCTTGCCGGTCTCGAACATCTGCTTCTTCGCCTCGACCAGACGGCCGACGGTCTTGTGCAGGCTCAGATCCTCGGGGACGGTGGTCAGGGCGCGGCCGACCTGGGTCATCACCTCGGGGGCGATGCCGGTCTCGCCGGCGATGTAGTCGGTGCCCTCGCGGTCCAGGCCCGACCACTTGCCGTCCAGCCAGTCGGCCTTGTTCGGCTTGTAGTTCTTGCCGATCTCGAATTCCTCGGCCAGATGGGCCTGGAAGGCGGATTTCATGTCCTCGATCTCGCCCTCGGGGATCAGCCCGTCGGCGACCAGACGTTCGGTGTACAGCTGCAGCGTGGTCTTCTGCGCCTTGATCTTGGTGTACATGGCCGGGTTCGTGAACATCGGCTCGTCGCCTTCGTTGTGACCGAAGCGGCGATAGCAGATGATGTCCAGAACCACGTCCTTCTTGAACTTCTGCCGGAACTCGATGGCCACGCGGGCGGCATGGACGACCGCCTCCGGGTCATCGCCGTTCACGTGGAAGATCGGCGCCTCGACCATCAGCGCGATATCGGTGGGATAGGGCGAGGTGCGGCTGAAATGCGGGGCGGTGGTGAAGCCGATCTGGTTGTTCACCACGATATGGATGCAGCCGCCGGTGCGGTGCCCGCGGATGCCCGACAGCTGCAAGCATTCGGCCACGACGCCCTGACCCGCGAAGGCCGCGTCGCCATGCAGCAGGATCGGCAGGACCGAGGTCCGGTCGGTCAGATCGCCCAGCTGGTCGCCCTTGGCGCGGGCCTTGCCCAGCACGACCGGGTTCACGGCCTCCAGGTGGCTGGGATTGGCGGTCAGCGACAGGTGGACGCTGTTGCCGTCGAACTCGCGGTCGGCGCTGGCGCCGAGGTGGTATTTCACGTCGCCCGACCCGTCCACATCCTCGGGCTTGAAGCTGCCGCCCTGGAATTCGTGGAAGATCGCGCGATAGGGTTTCGACAACACATTGGCCAGGACCGACAGGCGGCCGCGGTGGGGCATGCCGAACACGATCTCCTTGACGCCCAGGGCGCCGCCGCGCTTGATGATCTGCTCCATCGCGGGGATCAGCGCCTCGCCGCCATCCAGACCGAAGCGCTTGGTCCCCATGTATTTCACATGCAGGAACTTCTCGAAGCCCTCGGCCTCGACCAGCTTGTTCAGGATGGCGCGGCGGCCTTCGCGGGTGAAGGCGATCTCCTTGCCGTAACCCTCGATCCGCTCCTTCAGCCAGGCGGCTTCCTCGGGGTTCGAGATGTGCATGTATTGCAGCGCGAAGGTGCCACAATAGGTGCGGGTCATCAGATCGGTGATCTGGCGGATCGAGGCGACCTCGAGGCCCAGCACGTTGTCAATGAAGATCGGGCGGTCCAGATCGCCGGGGCCGAAGCCGTAGGTGGCCGGGTTCAGCTCGCCGTGGTCAGGGAATTCGCGCAGGCCCAGGGGGTCCAGGTTCGCATGCAGATGGCCGCGGATGCGGAAGGCGCGGATCAACATCAGCGCGCGGATGCTGTCCAGCACCGCCTGGCGCATCTGGTCGGTGGTCAGGCTGACACCCTTCTCCTCGGCCTTGGCGGCGATCTTCTTCATCGCGGCGCCGGCATCGGCCTTGGTGGCCTGGGGCCATTCGCCGGTCAGGGCGGCGGTCATCTCGTCGCCGGGGACGGGGGGCCAGTCGGCGCGCGCCCAGCTGGCGCCCTCGGCCTCGCGCACGGCATCGGCGCCGTCATCGCCCAGACCCTGGAAGAACTCGGCCCAGGCCTGGTCGACCGCGGCCGGGTCCTTGGCCCACTGGCCATAGAGCTGTTCGACATAGGCCGCGTTATGGCCCTGCAGGAACGAGGAATCGTGGAAATCGGAATTCTTTGGCTGGTCGGTCATGGCTGGTCCCCGTTCAGGGCAAAGGAAGGGTTTGGGTCAGGCGCAGTAGATGTCGAAGATGCGGGCGCCGGGATCGGCGATGGGGTCGGTGCGGGGCTGCTGTTCAATCCGCAGCGGGGCGCGCCGTTCCAGACCGCAGAGCGCGACGGCCGCGCGGCTTTCGGCATTGGGCGGCGCGGCCGAGGGTTGATAGATCACCCGCCAGCCGAAATCCCGGCGGGCGACGGTGCGCACCGATGCCGCGGGCAGGCCGCTGGCCTGGTGCAGGTCGGTGCGGGCGGGGATGCCGCCGGGCAGGATGTCGGTCGTCATCCTGTCCCCGCAGGCGGACAGCGCCAGGATCGCCGCCAGAGCCAGGGGCGCGGAACGGCCCCTGCTTGGTGCTGGCTGGGGCTGTTCGGCCCGCGATCCGTTCACTGTTCGATCCTCCCTGGCACCTGCTGCCGCCCCCTCTACATAGGCACGGGCGGCAGCGGGTCAAATCATCAACCCTTGATCGCCTTCAGAACGGCCTCGCCCAGGCCGGCGGGGCTGTCGGCGACGATGATGCCGGCCTTCTTCATGGCCTCGATCTTGGATTCCGCATCGCCCTTGCCGCCCGACACGATCGCGCCGGCATGGCCCATGCGGCGGCCCGGAGGGGCGGTGCGGCCCGCGATGAAGCCCGCGGTGGGCTTCCACTTGCCCTTGCGCTTCTGCTCGGCCAAGAATTCCGCGGCTTCCTCCTCGGCGCTGCCGCCGATCTCGCCGATCATGATGATGGACTCGGTCTCGGGGTCGTCCAGGAACATCTGCAGCACGTCGATATGCTCCATCCCCTTGATCGGGTCGCCGCCGATGCCGACCGCCGAGGACTGGCCGAGGCCCACATCCGAGGTCTGCTTGACCGCCTCATAGGTCAGCGTCCCCGAGCGCGACACGACGCCCACGCTGCCGCGACGGAAGATGCTGCCCGGCATGATGCCGATCTTGCATTCGTCAGGCGTCATGATGCCCGGGCAGTTCGGCCCGATCAGGCGCGACTTGCTGTTAGCCAGCGCGCGCTTGACGCGCATCATGTCGAGGACCGGGATGCCTTCGGTGATGCAGACGATCAGCGGCACTTGGGCGTCGATGGCCTCGAGGATCGAATCCGCCGCGAAGGGGGGCGGGACATAGATCGCGCTGGCATTTGCGCCGGTCTTGGCCACGGCCTCGTGGACCGAGTTGAAGACCGGCAGGCCCAGATGCTCGGACCCGCCCTTGCCGGGGGTCACGCCGCCGACCATCTGCGTGCCATAGGCGATCGCCTGCTCGGTGTGGAAGGTGCCCTGGGATCCGGTGATCCCTTGGCAGATGACTTTGGTATTCTTGTCAACGAGAACGGCCATCATGGCCTCCTTGCGTAAGCGACGCCCATGCGCCGCGATGTTCCAGAGGAGGGCGCGCCCATCGCGCGCCCGGATGGATCAGCCCTTGACCGCCTTGACGATCTTCTGCGCGCCGTCCTTGAGGTCATCGGCGGCGATGACGTTCAGGCCGGAATTGGCGATGATCTCCTTGCCCAGCTCGACATTCGTGCCTTCCAGACGCACGACCAGCGGGACCTGCAGGCCGACCTCCTTCACGGCGGCGATGATGCCCTCCGCGATGATGTCGCAGCGCATGATGCCACCGAAGATGTTGACCAGAATGCCTTTGACGTTCGGGTCCGAGGTGATGATCTTGAACGCCTCGGTGACCTTTTCGGTCGTGGCGCCGCCGCCGACATCCAGGAAGTTCGCCGGCTCGGCGCCGAACAGCTTGATGATGTCCATGGTCGCCATGGCCAGACCCGCGCCGTTCACCATGCAGCCGATCTCGCCATCCAGCGCGATATAGTTCAGGTCGAACTTCGAGGCGGCCAACTCCTTGCTGTCCTCCTCGGTCTCGTCGCGCAGCGCCATGATGTCGGGCTGACGATAGAGGGCGTTGTTGTCGAAGCCCATCTTGGCGTCCAGGCACTTGATCTGGCCTTCGGGCGTGACGATCAGCGGGTTGATCTCCAGCATCTCCATGTCCTTCTCGATGAACATGCGATACAGGTTCTTGACCAGGGCCACGCATTGCTTGACCTGCGCGCCTTCGAGGCCCAGGGCAAAGGCCACGCGGCGGCCGTGGAAATCCGACAGGCCCGAAGCCGGATCGACGCTGAAGCTGACGATCTTCTCGGGCGTGTGCTCGGCCACCTCCTCGATGTCCATGCCGCCCTCGGTCGAGGCGACGAAGCTGACGCGCGAGGTCTGGCGATCCACCAGCAGCGCCAGATACAGCTCGCGCGCGATGTCGCTGCCGTCTTCGATATAGATGCGGTTGACCTGCTTGCCGGCGGGGCCGGTCTGATGCGTGACCAGCGTGCGGCCCAGCATCTGGCGGGTCAGCTCCTCGGCCTCTTCGACCGACTTGGCCAGGCGGACGCCGCCTTTTTCACCGGCTTCGGCTTCCTTGAAGCTGCCCTTGCCGCGGCCGCCCGCATGGATCTGGGCCTTCACGACCCAGAGCGGGCCGTCCATCTCGCCTGCGGCGGTTTTCGCCTCGTCGGCCTTCATCACGATGCGGCCGTCGCTGACGGGCGCGCCGTATTGACGCAGCAGCGCCTTGGCCTGGTATTCGTGGATGTTCATCTCGACCCCCTCGTTCGGTTCGACAGATTTGCGGCCTTGTGCCATGTCGTGACGGTCCGATGAAACGAATTCCCCGTAAAATGCCCAAAACCGGCGGGAAGTCGCTGAATGTGATCACGCCCGGAATTGCTGTGATCACAAAGCGCCCGGCCGATAGCGCAAGCAGGTCGATTCGACGCGGGCACAGGGGGGCAAAGGGCGCAAATCGCCGCGGGGGGCGGATGCAAACGGCGCGCCCGGATGGTCCGGGCGCGCCGCATGTCAGGATATCGGTTCCGGGCGGATCAGGCCAGCGAGGGGTCGATGCCCTTGCAGGCCTCGACCAGGCCCTTCACGGCCTCGACGGACTTGTCCATCATCGCCTGCTCGTCGCGGTCCAGCTTGATGTCGATGACCTTTTCCACGCCGCCGGCGCCGATCACGGTGGGCACGCCCACATACATGCCCTTCAGGCCATAGGCGCCGTCCACATGCGCCGCGCAGGGCAGGACGCGCTTCTGGTCCTTCAGATAGGCCTCGGCCATCTCGATGGCGCTGGTCGCGGGGGCGTAGAAGGCGCTGCCGGTCTTCAGCAGGCCCACGATCTCGGCGCCGCCGTCGCGGGTGCGCTGCACGATGGCGTCCAGCTTCTCCTGCGTGGTCCAGCCCATCTTGACCAGGTCGGGCAGCGGGATGCCCGCGACCGTCGAATAGCGGGTCAGCGGCACCATCGTGTCGCCATGCCCGCCCAGAACGAAGGCGGTCACGTCCTTCATCGACACGTCGAATTCCAGCGACAGGAAATGACGGAATCGGGCCGAATCCAGCACGCCCGCCATGCCGCAGACCTTGTTATGGGGCAGGCCGCTGAATTCGCGCAGCGCCCAGACCATCGCGTCCAGCGGGTTGGTGATGCAGATGACGAAGGCGTCGGGGGCATGCTGGGCGATGCCCTCGCCCACGGCCTTCATGACCTTCAGGTTGATGCCCAGCAGGTCGTCACGGCTCATGCCCGGCTTGCGCGGCACGCCCGCGGTGACGATGCAGACATCGGCGCCCGCGATGTCGGCATAGTCGTTCGTGCCCTTCATCCGCGCGTCGAACCCTTCGGACGGGCCGGATTCGGCGATGTCCAGCGCCTTCCCTTGGGGCGTCCCCTCCGAGATGTCGAACAGGACGACGTCGCCCAGTTCCTTCATCGCGGCCAGGTGGGCCAGCGTTCCGCCGATCTGCCCCGCACCGATCAGTGCGATTTTGGGTCGGGCCATGGAGTACCTCCGAATGCATGGTGGAATGTTGCGGCAGGGGTAAGGGGTCGCGAAAGGAATCGCAAGCGCCGCCTGCCGCGCCGCGGCGCTGTTGGCGCTGACACTTGCCAAGCCGGTCGCGGCGGGACATGGATTGCACGTCGTGCAAGGGGGTGGGGATGCTGGAACTGACGGTCGCGGGCTGGGTGCTGGCGGTGCTGGCGGCGATGGCGGTGGGGCTGTCCAAGGGCGGGCTGGCGATGGTCGGCATCATCAGCGTGCCGCTGATGTCGCTGGTCATGTCGCCGGTCCAGGCGGCGGGGCTGCTGCTGCCGATCTATGTGGTATCGGACATGGGCGGGCTGCTGGCCTTTCGCCGCAACCTGGACCGCCGGGTGCTGATGCTGGCCCTGCCGGGGGCCATGCTGGGGATCGGCGTGGGCTGGGTCACGGCGCATGTGGTCCCGGTGCGCGGCGTGACGCTGATCGTGGGGCTGATCGGGCTGGGATTCGCGCTGAACGCGCTGATCCGCCCGGCGCTGGACGGGGCGCCGCGTCGGGCGCGGGGCAGGGTGGCGACGGTCTGGGGCGGTCTTGCGGGCTATACCAGCTTCGTCAGCCATTCCGGCGCGCCGCTGTGGCAGGTCTATGCCCAGCCCCTGCGCCTGTCGCCGCTGGTCTATGCGGGGACGACGACCTGGTTCTTCGCCATCGGCAACATCGTCAAGCTGCTGCCCTATGCCGCGCTCGGCCAGCTGTCGGCGGCGAACCTGCGGACGGCGGCGGTGCTGATGCCGGTCTCGCTGATCTCGGTCTGGGCGGGGCTGCGGCTGGTGCGGATCATCCCGCCGCTGGTCTTCTATCGGCTGATCACCTGGGGCCTGCTGGCCGTGTCGCTGCGGCTGATCTGGCAGGGGGTCATGGGCTGATCGCCGCGCTGCGGCATTTTGCGCTTGCCATTTCTGGCGCCACGCGCCACCAATGCGCAACATTGTTGCCCGGAGGTTTTCCATGACCCGCCCGTTCCGTTCGGTCCTCTACATGCCCGCCGCCAATCCGCGCGCGATGGACAAGGCCCGCGGCCTGCCCGCCGATGCGATCATCTTCGATCTGGAGGATGCGGTCGCCCCCGATGCCAAGGCCCAGGCCCGCACCGCCCTGGCCGAGGCGCTGGCGCAGGATTACGGCCCCCGCACCCGGATCGTGCGAATCAACGCGCTGTCCACGGAATGGGGGGCCGACGACCTGCGCGCCTGCGCCGATCTGCCGATGGATGCGGTGCTGGTGCCCAAGGTGGACGGCCCCGCCGATCTGGACCGCGTGGCCGAGGCGCTGCCCGGCATCCCGCTCTGGGCGATGATGGAGACGCCGCTGGCCATGCTGAACGCCGCCGCCATCGCCGCCCATCCCCGGCTGGAGGGGATGGTCATGGGCACGAACGACCTGGCCAAGGAGCTGGGCTGCCGCTTCCGCGCCGACCGCCTGCCGATGATGACCGGGCTGGGCCTGTGCCTGCTGGCCGCCAAGGCGCATGGCCGGGTGATCCTGGACGGGGTCTTCAACGCCTTCAGGGACGATGACGGGCTGCGCGCCGAATGCGAACAGGGCCGCGACATGGGCTTTGACGGCAAGACCCTGATCCACCCTTTGCAGCTGGAGGTCACGAACGCGGTCTTCGCCCCCTCTGAGGCCGAGATCGACCTGGCCCGCCGCCAGATCGAGGCCTTCCGCGAGGCACAGGACCAAGGCAGGGGCGTGGCGGTCCTCGACGGCCGGATCGTCGAGAATCTGCATGTCGACACCGCGCGCAAGCTGCTGGACCGGGCGCAGGCGATTGCGGAACTGGCGCAATAGGGGCAGTCTTGCCGCGAACTCCGTCCAGCAATAGGAAAGCCAGATGCTGATCCTGATCCTTGGCGTGGCCCTGTGGTGGGCCGCGCATCTCTTCAAGCGCATGGCGCCCGCGAACCGCGCCGCGATGGGCGACGACCGGGCCAAGGGCATGGTCACGGGCCTTCTGGTCCTGTCGATCATCCTGATGGTCATCGGCTATCGCGGGGCGAGCGGCGCGTTCTTCTGGGGACCGCATCCGGCGCTGGTGGGCATCAACAACCTGCTGGTGCTGATCGCGGTCTATCTGTTCGCGGCCAGCGGGATGAAGACGCGGGTGACCGCCCATACCCGCCACCCGATGCTGTGGGGCTTCGCGCTCTGGGCCTTTGCGCATCTGCTGGTCAATGGCGACGTGCCCTCCTTCGTGCTGTTCGGCGGCCTGCTGGCCTGGGCCCTGGTCGAGATGGTGGTGATCAACCGCGCGTCGCCCTGGCGCCGCCCGACCGGCCCCTTTCCCGCCCGCAAGGAGGCGATGGCCGTGGCCGGCGCCGTCATCGTGACCTTGGTCATCGGCGTAATCCATGGTTGGATCGGTCCCTGGCCCTTCGGCGGGGGGGCGTGATGGGCCTGATCTATCGCTGCATCACCGAGGATGACACCAGCCGCTTCTGCCACCGCGTCAGCGAGGCGCTGTCGAACGGCTGGTCGCTGCATGGCAACCCGGCCATGGCCCATGACCCGGCCACGGGCGTCATGCGCATGGCCCAGGCCGTGACCAAGCACATCCCCGACGACTATCACCCTGACATGAAACTGGGGCAGCAATGACCAAGACCAATCCGGGCCGCTTCTTCGAGGATTACGCCATCGGCCAGACCATCCGCCACGCCGTGCCCCGCACCGTGGCCGAGGGGGAACGCGCGCTCTATCACGCGCTCTATCCGGCGCGGCACGCGATCTATTCCTCGGATGAATTCGCGATCGCCTGCGGGCTGGACGGCAGCCCGATGGACGACCTGCTGGGCTTTCACACGGTCTTCGGCAAGACGGTGCCGGATGTCAGCCTGAACGCGGTGGCCAATCTGGGCTATGCGCAGGGGCGCTGGCTGCTGCCGGTCTGGCCGGGCGACACGCTGCGCGCGGAAAGCCGGGTGATCGGGCTGCGCCAGAATTCGAACGGCCAGTCGGGCGTGGTCTGGGTGCGCACGCGGGGCCTGAACCAGGTGGGCGACGTGGTGCTGGATTATGTGCGATGGGTGATGGTGCGCAAGCGCGACGCCGCATCCCCCGCGCCCGAGCCCGTGGTCCCCGACCTGCCCGCGGTGGTGGATCCCGCCGACCTGGTGGTTCCGGAGGGCCTGAACTTCACCGGCTACGATTTTGATCTGGCTGGGGAAACCCATCGTTGGGGCGATTACGCGGTGGGCGAGGTCATCGACCATGTCGATGCCGTCACCATCGAGGAGGCCGAGCACATGCTGGCCACCCGCCTGTGGCAGAACACCGCCAAGGTGCATTTCGACGCCACCCACCGCCGCGACGGGCGGCGGCTGATCTATGGCGGCCATGTCATCAGCATGGCCCGCGCGCTGTCCTTCAACGGGCTGGCCAATGCCCAGATGATCGTGGCGCTGAACGCGGGCGCGCATGCCAATCCCTGCTTTGCGGGCGATACGGTCCGCGCCTGGTCCGAGGTGCTGGACAAGGCCCCCACGGACGCCCCCGGCATCGGCGCGATCCGCCTGCGCCTGGTCGCGACCAAGGGCTGTGGCCCCGCCGCGGGGCTGCGCGATTCCGACGGCCGCTATCTGCCCGAAATCCTGCTGGACCTGGACTATTGGGCGCTGATGCCGCTGTGACCGGCGGCGCATGGGCGCTTGTCCTGCGCTAACGGCGCGGGGCTTGTGATCACAGCCGCCGTGACTGTGATCACAAAGCGCGTTTTCCGCGTCATTTGCGCGCGCGGGGTGGCATCTGCGGATGACAGATGGCATTTGTAACGCCAGACACGGCACCAATCGCCAGCCCGCGCGGGCCAGCCCATGCCTTTCGGGACCCTCGCGCCGGGACATGCTGAACCGACACAAGGAGGGCCGCCAATGGCCGATGTGAACCGGGGTAACCGGCCGCTTTCCCCCCATCTTCAGGTCTATCGCCTGCCCATGCCGGCGATCACCTCGATCCTGACGCGCATCACGGGCCACGCGATGGCCGCGGGCCTGATGCTGCTGGTCTGGTGGCTGGTCGCCGCCGTCACCAGCCCGGGCGCCTTCGCGACTGCCGATTGGGTCATGCGGTCCTGGCTGGGTTTCCTGATCATGACGGCCTCGACCTGGGCGCTGTGGTTCCACGCGCTGTCGGGCGTGCGGCACCTGTTCTATGACAACGGCATGGGGCTCGAGATCGAGGACGCCAAGCGCGCCTCCTGGGGCATCGTCATCGGTTCGGTCGCGCTGACCGTGCTGAGCCTGATCATCTTCTTCATCGGCTGAGGGCATCATGCGTTACATCACCCCCCGCAAGGCCGCGCAGGGGCTGGGCTCGGCCCGGTCCGGCACCCAGCATCACTGGAACATCACGCTGAGCAGCTATGCGCTGATCGTGCTGACGCCGCTGTTCCTGATCGCCGTGGGCGGCGCGATCGGCCTGCCCCAGGACCAGGTCGTCGCGCATTTCGGACGGCCCTTCCCGGGCATCATCACCGCGCTGTTCATCATCGTGGGCATGCTGCATTTCATCAAGGGATCCCAAGGCGGCGCGATCGCGGATTACCTGCACGGCACCGCCCAGCAGCTGACGATGGTCGCGGTCGCGATCTTTGGCTGGGGCGTGATCGCCGCCGCCGTCTTTGCGCTGGCCAAGATGGCCTTCACCCTTCCTGCGATCTGAGGACGACATGGCCGCATACGATACCCAAATTCATGACTATGACGTGGTCGTCGTCGGAGCGGGTGGCGCGGGTCTGCGCGCGACGCTCGGCATGGCCGAACAGGGGCTGCGCACCGCCTGCGTGACCAAGGTCTTTCCGACCCGCAGCCACACCGTCGCCGCCCAGGGCGGCATCGCCGCGTCCCTGTCCAACATGGGCCCCGACAGCTGGCAGTGGCACATGTACGACACCGTCAAGGGCTCGGACTGGCTGGGCGACACCGACGCCATGGAATACCTGGCGCGCGAGGCCCCCAAGGCCGTCTATGAGCTGGAGCATTACGGCGTTCCTTTCAGCCGCACCGAGGATGGCCGCATCTATCAGCGCCCCTTCGGCGGCCACACCACCGAATATGGCGAAGGCCCCCCGGTGCAGCGCACCTGCGCCGCGGCCGACCGCACCGGCCACGCGATCCTGCACACGCTCTACGGTCAGTCGCTCAAGAACAACGCGGAATTCTTCATCGAATATTTCGCGCTTGACCTGATCATCACCGATGGCCGCTGCACCGGCGTCGTCTGCTGGAAGCTGGACGACGGCACGATGCATGTCTTCAACGCCAAGATGGTGGTGCTGGCGACGGGCGGTTACGGCCGCGCCTATTTCAGCGCGACCAGCGCCCATACCTGCACCGGCGACGGCGGCGGGATGGTCGCCCGCGCGGGCCTGCCCCTGCAGGACATGGAATTCGTCCAGTTCCACCCGACCGGCATCTATGGCTCGGGCTGCCTGATCACCGAAGGGGCGCGGGGCGAGGGCGGTTATCTGACCAACTCCGAGGGCGAGCGGTTCATGGAGCGCTATGCGCCCACCTACAAGGACCTGGCCAGCCGCGATGTGGTCAGCCGCTGCATGACGCTGGAGATCCGCGAGGGTCGCGGCGTCGGCGGCGAAAAGGACCACATCTTCCTCAACCTGATGCACCTGCCGCCCGAGACGCTGCATGAGCGTCTGCCGGGCATCAGCGAATCCGCCAAGATCTTCGCCGGCGTCGACGTGACCCGCGCGCCGATCCCGGTCATCCCGACCGTGCATTACAACATGGGTGGCATCCCCACGAACTATTGGGGCGAAGTGCTTGCGCCGACGCCGGAAAATCCCGACGCGGTCTTCCCCGGCCTGATGGCCGTGGGCGAGGCGGGCTGCGCATCCGTGCATGGCGCGAACCGTTTGGGCTCGAACAGCCTGATCGACCTTGTGGTCTTTGGCCGCGCCGCCGCGATCCGGGCGGGCGAGGTCGTGGACCGCGACGGCGCCGTGCCCTCGACCAACAAGGCCGAGGTGGACCGCGCGCTGGACCGCTTCGACGGGCTGCGCCATGCGAACGGCACCACCGGCACGGCCGAGCTGCGCAACGAGATGCAGCGCACCATGCAGGCGGATGCCGCGGTCTTCCGCACCGACAAGACCCTGGCCGAGGGCATGGGCAAGATGGAGGCCATCGCGGGCAAGCTCGATGACCTGAAAGTGACGGATCGTGGTTTGATCTGGAACACGGACTTCATGGAAACGTTGGAGCTGACGAACCTGATGCCCAACGCCCTGACCACCATCGTGGCGGCCGAAGCGCGCAAGGAAAGCCGCGGCGCGCATGCGCACGAGGACTACCCTGAGCGGGATGACGCCAACTGGCGCAAGCATTCGCTTGCCTGGGTCGACGGCAACACGGTTAAACTGGCCTACCGCCCCGTCCACCTGGAGCCTTTGACCAAGGCCGAGGAAGGCGGGATCGACCTGCAGAAGATCGCTCCTAAGAAAAGGGTTTATTGATGCGCTTCAACCTCATCGCCGCCTTCGGCCTGTCCGCTGTCACCTTGGCTGGCTGCGTGGCGCCCGTTCCCGTCGCGGCGCCCGCCGTGCCCTCGGCCCCCGCCACCGCGGCGCCCGCGCCGACCGTTCTGGACGCCGCCTCGCGCCAGATCGCGCGCAACACCGTCAACACCGAGATGCAGCGCCGCCTGCCGGGCGTGAACGTGTCACCCTATACCGATTGCGTGGTCAACAACGCCACCACGGCCGAGCTGATCGACATCGCCCAGGCCTCGCGCGCGGGCATCGCGGGTTCGGCCGACAGCGTGGCGGCCATCGTCTCGCGCCCCGCGACGACGCAGTGCATCGCCGCGGCGGCGCGCACGGCCTGATCCGGTGGGCGCGTGGACATATCGCCTGTGCCTGCTGCCGCTGATGGCGGTGGCGGCCTGCGGCCCGGTCACGGTCGACCAGGCCGAGCGGTCCTGTCTGCGCGACGCCGAACTGGCCGAACGCCCGCGCGGCAGCGCGGCGGTCGGCATCGGCACCGGCTCCGGGGGGACGCGCAGCTATGGCGCGATCAGCCTGGAGATGAGCGGCGCCTTCATCCGCGGGCGCGATCCCGCGGATGTCTTCGATCAATGCGTCCAGCGCCGGTCCGGCCAGATGCCCACCCGGCCGCTGTCGCAACAACCCGGCTGGCGGAGCGTCCGATGACCCGCCCGCTGATCCTGCATGCGGGGGTCCAGAAGACCGGCACGACCTCGCTGCAACGTTTTCTGCGCCTGTCCGCGCCCGCGCTGGCCGACCGGCTGGTGATCCGCACTCCGGAGGAGGGCACGCCCATGCGCCCCCTGGGCCGCGCGGCCATCGCCTGCAGTCTGGATGACGGCCCCGATGCGCGCCGCCGCCTGGCCGATGCGTTTTCCGATGTGCTGGACAGGCTGCCCCCCGGGCCGCAGCCGGTGATCATCAGCCATGAGAACCTGGCCGGTGCCATGCCCGGCAATGGCGGCGAGACGCGGCTGTTCCCTGCGCTGCCCGGGCTGATGACCCAGCTGTTCCCCTTGGCCGAGGCGCGGGGCTTTGCGCCGCATCTGGCGATCTATACCCGGCGCATGGCCGACTGGCTGCCCTCGGTCTGGGCGCAGGCGGTGCGGACCGACGGTTATGCCCATGACCTGAGCCATTTCCGCGACCAGACCGCTGATCTGCCCGGTTGGGGCTACCTGATCCGGCGCCTGCAGGGCGCGCTTGGCGCCGATCGCGTGACCCGCCTGCGCCTGTCCGGCGAGACCGATCCCGACCGCCCCGGCCTGCAGCTGCTGGCCCTTGCGGGGCTGGATCCCGCGCGCGCCGCATCCCTGCCGCCGCTGGAGGGTCGCGCGATGGAGCGGCTGAACGCCGGCTCGACCGAATTCCTGCGGCGCCTGAACGCTCTGGCGCTCAACCCCCATGCGCGTGACAAGGTGGCCGGTCTGGTCGCCCGGTCGCAATCCCTGTTCGCGGCCCAAGCGCCGTCCGAAGGCACTCTCTGAAAGGAGCATCCCATGGTCCAGTTTACCCTGCCCAAGAACAGCCAGATCCGGGTCGGCAAGACCTGGCCCAAGCCCGAGGGCGCGACCAATGTCAAGAAATTCAAGATCTATCGCTGGAACCCCGAGGATGGGGAAAACCCGCGGCTGGACACCTATTTCGTCGACCTGGACAAATGCGGCCCGATGGTCCTGGACGCGCTGATCAAGATCAAGTCCGACATCGACCCGACCCTGTCCTTCCGCCGGTCCTGCCGCGAGGGGATCTGCGGGTCCTGTGCCATGGTCATCGACGGCGGCAACCGCCTGGCCTGCATCTTTGGCATCGACGAGGTGAAGGGCGACGTGGCCATCTATCCGCTGCCGCATATGCCGGTGGTCAAGGACCTGGTGCCGGACCTGACGCATTTCTACGCGCAGCACGCCTCGGTGAACCCCTATCTGCAGACCAAGTCGCCCACGCCCGGCAAGGAATGGAAGCAGTCGATCGAGGACCGCAAGAAGCTGGACGGTCTTTATGAATGCATCCTCTGCGCCTCCTGTTCGACGGCCTGCCCGTCCTATTGGTGGAACGGCGACCGCTATCTGGGGCCGGCCGCCTTGCTGCATGCCTATCGCTGGATCATCGACAGCCGCGACGAGGCCACGGGCGAGCGGCTGGACGAGCTGGAGGATCCCTTCAAGCTCTATCGCTGCCACACGATCATGAACTGCACCAATACCTGCCCCAAGGGTCTGAACCCCGCCAAGGCGATCGCCTCGATCAAGCATATGATGGTCGAACGCGCCGTCTGACGACCGGGCCGGGCAGGGGGGCGACCCCCGCCCGGCCTCTTTCCTGCCGGGGGGTGGATCATGCGCATCGCGGTCCTGGACGATTACGCCGATGCGGCCCGGCGGCTGGCCGACTGGCCGGCGGATTGCACCGTCACCGTCTTTCACGACACGCTGTCCGACCCCGAGGCGCTGATCCGGCGGCTGCGGCCCTTCGACATCATTTGCGTGATGCGCGAACGCACGCCGCTGACGGGCGACATCATCCGGGCGCTGCCCGATCTGCGGCTGATCGTGACCACGGGGGCGCGGAACCTCTCGATCGACGTGGCGGCGGCCGAGGCGCGGGGCATTCCCGTCTGCGGCACGGAATCGCGCGGATCGGTGACGGCGGAATTCGTGATGACCGCGATCCTGGCCCTGTCGCGCCGCATCCTGCCCGAGGCGAATGCCGCAGCCGCCGGTCATTGGCAGCAGGGGCTGGGCCGCGACCTGTCGGGCCTGACCTTGGGCATCGCCGGCTATGGCCGGATCGGGCGGCGGCTGGCGGATCTGGCTCGCCCCTTCGGGATGGAGATTCTGGCCTGGTCCCGCAGCCTGACCGCCGATCGCGCCGCTGCCGAGGGCCTGCGCCACGCCGCCACGCTGGACGAGGTGATGGCGGGGGCGGATGTGCTGTCGGTGAACCTGGTCCTGTCGGATCAGACGCGCGGGTTGATCGGGGCGCGGGAACTGGCGCTGATGCGGCCCGATGCGCTGATCGTGAATGCCGCGCGCGGCCCCATCGTCCAGACCGCCCCGCTGCTGGAGGCGCTGCATGCGCGCAGGCTGGGCGGTGCGGCGCTGGACGTGCATGACATCGAGCCGCTGCCTGCGGGCGCGCCGGTCCTGGACCCCGCGCTGATCGCGGATGGGCGGCTGCTGGTGACGCCGCATCTGGGCTATGTCAGCGAACAGACCTTCCGCCTGTTCTACCGCCAGACGGTCGAGGCGATCGAGGCCTGGCGCGCGGGCCGCCCGATCCGGGTGATCGCGGTGGGGCGGCAGGCTACTCCGTCAACCTGACCGAATATTCGCTGGCCAGCAGGTCCAGCACGAAGGCCCGCGTCCCGGGGTCGATGCGGATGACGCTGCGGGCCAAGGCCTCGGCCTCCTCGCCCACCAGCGTCTGATAGGCGCCCAGCACCTCGGGCGCGCGGTCCAGATATTCGGGATCGGTGCGGGCGGCGCGGATCGCCTCCAGCCAGGTGTCGCGGATGGGCGCGGGCGTATCGCCGAGCAGGACCAGCATCTTCTGCGCCGCGAACCCCGCCGAGGCGAAGACGCGATAGGCGTCGTATTCCGGCCCGGATGGCGGGTGGCCGTGGCGGAATTCGTAGAGCTCCTCCAGCGTCGGCAGGTCGGGGAAGGTCGGGTCGCGCCGGACCTGTCCCTGGGCATCGACCACGCCCCAGGTCATCAGCGGCACGGCCTCGCCCGCCGCGACCATGGGGGCCACGTTGCGCAGATAGGCCGAGGTCGTCTGATAGTCGATGTTCACCTCGCGGTGGCGCATCGCCTCCAGCCCGTCGCCGCGGCCGGTATAGCCGAAGACGTAATGCGCGTCGAAGCCCAGCAGGCGGAAGGCCAGCATCGGCACCAGGTCCAGCGAGGTGATCCCCTGGCTGGCAAAGACCAGCCGCTGGTCCTGCAGCCGGTCGATGTCGCGCCACGAGGACAGGCCCAGCTCGTCCGAGACATAGACCACCCCGCCGGTGGGCGAGGCCATCAGCACCGTCCAATCCGCGAAATCGTAGCGGACCCGGAAATCGCCCAGCAGCCAAGCGAACAGCGATGATCCCGACGTGCCCAGCAGCGTCGTCCCGTCCGGCGCGGCCTGGGTCGCGAAGGCGTTCGATCCGCGCGTGCCGCCGCCGCCGGGTTCGTTCTGGACGGTGATGGGTGGCTGGCCGGGCAGGTGGCGCGACAGGATCGGGGCGTGGAACCGCGCCCAGACATCGGACCCGCCGCCCTCGGAAAACGGGATGACCATGCGCAGCGGGCCGGACGGAAAGTCCTGCGCCCCCAGATCCTGCGCTCCTGCCGGCAGCGCGGCGATGACCAGCGACAGGACCGCCCCGACGATGCGCCGGGCGGGCGATGGGTCTTGCATGAATGCCTCCCTCGACGGGCGGATGCGCGCCGCCTTCCCCTTGTGATCCTTTCTAAAGGCTGTATCTTCGCCGATCCAGCCCCTATCCCGGAATTCCTCATCCCAGGCCCGTCATGCGGATCGTGCTGATCGAAGACAACCAGATGCTGGCCCGCGCGGTCGAGCAGGCCCTGCGCCAGGAGGGTCATTCCGTCGATTGGCTGGCCGACGGCCAGGACGGGATCGAGTTCCTGACCCGCGATGGGGCGGATCTGGCCATCGTCGACATGAACCTGCCGCGGCTGGCCGGGCTGGACGTGATCCGCCGCCTGATCGCGATGGGGTCCGACATCCCGGTCCTGGTCCTGACCGCCCGCGACGGGCTGGAGGACCGGGTGGCGGGCCTGGACGCGGGCGCCGACGACTATATGACCAAGCCCTTCGAGATGGCGGAACTCTGTGCGCGGGTGCGCGCCTTGGGCCGGCGCCGCGGCAAGCGCGGCCAGATGGTCGAGACGGTGGGCCGGCTGTCCTTCGACCGCGCGGGCCGCCGCCTGTCCGGCCCCGGCGGCGTGATCGAGCTGTCGCGCCGCGAGCTGGCCCTGTGGGAGGCGCTTTTCGACAATGCCGAACGGGTGGTCGACAAATCCGCGCTCTGCGACAGCATCTATGGCACCGGCGCGGATGTGGACGTGAACGCGGTCGAGCTGCTGGTCTCGCGGCTGCGGCGCAAGATCGAGGGGGCCGCGGTCCAGATCCGCGCGATCCGGGGCCTGGGCTACATCCTGCAGCAGGACGGCGGATGAGCGCCCCGGACGGCCGCGCGGTCAGCCTGCGCACGCGGCTCTTCGTGCTGATCGTGGTGCCGCAGCTGGTGCTGGCGGTGCTGGCCAGCGTGGTGCTGCACTGGATGGCGCGGGACATGTCGCGCAACCTCTATGACGACACGCTGAAGGTCGTGGCCCATGCCGTCGCGCGCGAGGTCATGGTGACCAAGGGCGATCTGATCGCGGAATCGCTGCTGACCTCGCTGGAGGGGGCGATCGGCGATCCGCTGTTCTATCAGGTCCATGCCGCGGGGGGGCGGTTCGTGGTCGGGCGCACCGACGCCCCGCCCATGCCCGCCGGTCTGGAATATCCGGAGGCGGTGCCGGTCTTCTACAGCGCGACCTTCAACGGCCAGCCGGTCCGGGCGGTGGTGCTGCGCGAATATATCGTGGACCCGGATCTGGACGGCTGGACCACGGTGCGCGTCTGGCAGACCGTCAGCCGGCGCGAGGCGCTGACCCTGCAGATGCTGGGCCAGGCGGCGGCGGTCCTGTCGCTGATGGTCGCGCTGAGCGCGGCGCTGGTCTGGTTCGGGATCAATCGCGGCCTGTCGCCCCTGACCGATCTGCGCGACGCGGTGGCGCTGCGCAACTCGCGCGAGCTGCGCCCGATCCGCCGCCCCGTCCCGCGCGAGGTCGTGCCGCTGGTGGCCACGATCAACGGGCTGTTCCAGCGCCTGTCGGACGAGCTGGACCGCAGGCGGGCCTTCATCTCGAACGCGGCGCATCAGCTGCGCAACCCGGTCGCGGCGATCCAGGCCCAGGCCGATTCGGCGCTGAACGCCCATGCGCCCCAGGACCGCCAGCAGCGCCTGACCGACCTGCAGGAACTGGCCCGCCGCCTGTCGCGCCTGACCCAGCAGCTGCTGCGGCTGGACGCGGCCAGCGACGGGCCGGGCGATGCGCGGGCCGGGCAGGGCGTGGTGGACCTGTCCCATCTGGTGGCCGATGTCGCGCGCCGCCACGTCCCCGCCGCCCTGCGCCGCGACCTGGAGCTGTCGCTGGAGGGCGCGGACGCCCCCCTGCCGGTCCGCGCCAATCCCGTCCTGCTGGAGGAGGCCGTCGACAACCTGATCGACAATGCCCTGAAATACGGCACCCCCGAGGGCAGCGCCCTGCGGCTGGAGCTGGGCCGCGACGGGGGCATGGCCACGCTGCGGGTCCGCGACCAAGGCTGCGGCATCCCCCCCGACCTGCATCAGGCGGTGTTCGACCGGTTCTTCCGCATCAGCACCGCCGATGACGGCGGGTCCGGTCTGGGCCTGCCCATCGTGCGCACCATCGCGCGCCGAGCGGGCGGGGATGCGCGGGTCGAGCCCTCGGATCGCGGCTGCGTCATCCTTCTGACCCTGCCATTGGCAGAGGCTGGCGCGGAAACGGGCAGAAAAAACTGACCCCGCCGGTTTCTGACAGTCTTCTGACAGGTTCATATGCGAAGACTGCCCCGTTCGCCCGGTGCCACCGCGTGCCGGACCAATGGGAGGAATAAAAACATGCAAGCAATCACCCGGCGTCTGAAGGGCGCCGTCGCCGCCGCCTTGACCGCAGCCAGCCTGACCGTGGCGGCCCCCGCCGCCGCGCAGGACGTGGATTTCGCGGGCCGCACGATCGAATGGTGGATCCCCTTCTCGGAAGGCGGCGGGTCCGATGTCTGGGCGCGGTTCTTCGCCCCCTATCTGGCCAAGCACCTGCCGGGCAATCCCAACGTGATCATCCGCAACGTCCCCGGCGGCGGCTCGATCACCGGGACCAACGAATTCGCCGCCCGCGCGCGCCCCAACGGGCTGCAACTGCTGGGCACCTCCGGTTCGACCCAGTTCCCGTTCCTCTTGGGCGACACGCGCGTGCGCTATGACTATGCCGATTTCGAGCCGGTGCTGGTCTCTCCCACGGGCGGCGTGGTCTACATCCCCGCCAGCATGGGCATCGCCGATGCGTCCGAATTGGGCCAGCTGGACGGGCAGGAGCTGGTCTATGCCAGCCAGGGCGCGACCTCGCTGGACCTGGTGCCGATGCTGGCCTTCGAGGTGATGGGCCTGAACGTGCGCCACGTCTTCGGCATGACCGGGCGCGGCGACGGCCGCCTGGCCTTCGAACGCGGCGAGGCGACGATCGACTATCAGACCTCCTCGGCCTATCTGACCAACGTCGTGCCGCTGGTCGAGGCGGGGACCGCGGTGCCGCTGTTCTCCTATGGCGTCCTGGATGCCGAGGGCAACGTCCAGCGCGACCCCTCCTTCCCCGAGATCCCGCATTTCATCGAAGCCTATGAGATGATGCATGGCGAGGCGCCCTCGGGCGTGGCCTTCGACGCCTACATGGCCTTCTTCAGCTCGGGCTTTGCCGCGCAAAAGCCCGCGATGCTGCCGAACGGCACGCCCGAGAACATCGTCCAGGCCTATCGCGACGCCTTCACCGCGGCCGTGGCCGATCCCGACCTGATCGCCGCATCGGGCGAGGTTCTGGGCGAATACGACCAGGCCGTGGGCGACGAGGTCGTGCGGCTCTACGAGGTCGCGACCACGATCGACCCCGAGGCCCGCGAATGGGTCCGCACCTATCTGAGCGAGAACCACAGCGTCATGCTGGACTGATCCGGCCCTGACCCGGCCGCGCCGCCCCGATGGGGTGGCGCGGCCCCATGCCCGCCGCCGCGCCGCGACCTGCCGTCCCGCGCCGATGGGCCCGTCCCGCAATTCCCAGGGTGATCGCCCCCGGCGGCATGCCGCTGCCTGTCGACATGCGTGCCGCAAGGCGCCGTCACCCCCAGCAGAAGGTTCAAGGGTCCCCCGATGGTCACTGAAGCCATTCTCTCCGCGCTCGGCACCGTGCTGACGTTCCAACATATCCAATACCTGATGATCGGCGTCGTGGTCGGCCTGGTCGTCGGCGTCCTGCCGGGCCTGGGCGGGATCGTCGGCATGTCGCTGCTTCTGCCCTTCGTCTACGGGATGGAGCCGACGCTGGCCCTGGCCATGCTGATCGGCATCCTGCCGGTCCTGTCCACATCCGACACCTTCGCCTCGATCCTGATGGGGATCCCGGGCTCCTCGGCGTCGCAGGCGACGATCCTGGACGGGTTCCCGCTGGCCAAGAAGGGCCAGGCGGCGCGGGCGCTCAGCGCGGCGTTTTCGGCGTCCTTCATCGGGGGCCTTTTCGGCGCGCTGGTCCTGACAGTCAGCGTGCTGGTCGCGCGGCCGCTGATCCTGTCCTTCGGCGCGGCCGAGCTGTTCATGCTGACCATGTTCGGCCTGTCCATGGTGGGCGTGCTGTCGGGCAGCAGCCTGGCCAAGGGGGTCGCGGCCTGCGCCGCGGGCCTCGCGCTCGGGGCGGTGGGCGCCGCGCCCGCCACCGGCGAATACCGGATGGAATTCGGCACGCTCTACCTGATGAACGGCCTGCCGCTGGTCATCGTGGGCCTGGCGCTGTTCGCCGTGCCCGAGATCGGCGACCTGCTGCGCCGCAACAGCTCCATCGCGGAAAAGGGCAGCGCACTCGGCGCCGGCTGGAAGCAGGGGCTGAAGGATACCTGGCTCTACAAATGGATGTCGCTGCGCCTGGCGGGGATCGGCGCGATCCTGGGGATGATCCCGGGCCTCGGCGGATCGGTCGTGGACTGGATCGCCTATGGCCATGTCGTGCAGACCTCGCGCGACAAGAGCCAGTTCGGCAAGGGCGACATCCGCGGCGTGATCGCGGTGGAATCGACCACCGCATCCAAGGATGGCGGCGGGCTGGTGCCGACGCTGCTGTTCGGGATCCCCGGTTCGGGGGCCATGGCGATCTTTCTGGCGGGCATGGTGCTGATCGGCCTGCAGCCGGGGCCGTCCATGGTCAGCACGAACCTGGACGTGACCTATACGATCGTCTGGTCGCTGGCGATCGCCAACGTGCTGGGCACCGCGCTTTGCATCCTGCTGGCGCCGGGCATCGCCAAGATCACCATCGTGCGCTATCCGCTGGTCGCGCCCTTCATGATCCTGGTCATCACCTTCGCGGCCTTCCAGCCGAACCGGTCGCTCTATGACCTGGTGGCGTTGGTGGTGCTGGGCATCGTGGGGATCCTGCTACGCCGCTTCGGCTGGCCGCGCCCGGCCTTCCTGATCGGCTTCGTGCTGGCCACGCAGTCCGAGCGTTACCTCTACCAGGCGCTGCAATTCTCGGGCTGGAGCTTCTTTCAGCGGCCCATCGTCCTGGTCATCGGCGCGATCATCGTGCTGTCGGTCGGGCTGAGCATGTATTCGCAGCGCAAATCCGGCACCAAGATCGAGGTCGAGGGCAAATCCGCCGCCACCCTGACCCAGCCCATGTGGCCGCAGATCGCCTTCACCCTGGCGATGATGGGGTTGTTCGTCTTCACCTTCTTCGAGACGGTGAACCTGTCCCAGCTGGGCCGCATCTTCCCGGTCAGCGTGGCGCTGGTGGGTCTGGGCGCGGGGCTGATGGTGCTGTGGCCCCAGATCCGCGGCAACCGCGCCAGCGGGGCGGTCTTCGACAGCGAATCCAAGGAGGTCGCGGAACAGCTGGGCACGCTGACGCCGCTGAAATATATCGGCTGGCTGGTGGGCTTCGTGGCCACCATCGCGCTGGTCGGCTATTTCCTGGCGGTGGTGACCTTCTTCCTGGTCTTCCTGCGCACGGTCGCCAAGGCGGGCTGGGTGCAGACGCTGATCCTGACGGCGATGGGGGCGGGGCTCTTGCTGGTGATGACATCGGCGCTGAACCTGATCCTGCCCGAGGGGCTGTTGCAGGACATGTTCTATGACAGCCTGCCCTGGCCCCTGGTGTCCTGACGAACCCCTGGCCCGCACCGCAAGGCGCGGGCCATCTTCCTTGACGAACGGAGAAACGACATGGCCAGACAACATGGCATCCCGGTCATCATCATGCGCGGCGGCACCTCGAAGGGGCCGTATTTCCGCACCGACGACCTGCCCGCCGACGAGGCCGCGCGCGACCGCGTCCTGCTGGCCGCGATGGGATCGCCCGATGCGCGCCAGATCGACGGGATCGGGGGGGCGGACACGCTGACCTCCAAGGTGGCGATGGTGCGGCCCTCGGCGCGGGACGGGGTGGATGTGGATTACCTCTTCGCCCAGGTCTCGGTGACCGAGGCGGTGGTGGACACCTCGCCCTCCTGCGGGAACATCCTGTCGGGGGTGGGGCCCTTTGCCATCGAACGCGGCATGGTCCCCGTGACCGGCGAGGAAACCCGCGTGGTGATCTTCAACGAAAACACCGCCAGCCGGATCGAGGCGGTGGTCCGGACCGATGGCCAAGGCGTCGATTACGACGGCGATCAGGCCATCGCGGGCGTGCCGGGAACGGCGGCGGCGGTGCGGCTGAACTTCATGGACATCGTGGGGTCCAAGACCTCGGGGCTGCTGCCCTCGGGGCAAGTGCAGGAGGATATCGACGGCGTCCCCGTGACGCTGATCGATGTGGCCGTGCCGATGATGATCCTGCGCGCCGCCGATATGGGCAAGACCGGCCACGAGACCCCGGCCGAGCTGGATGCCGATCGCGACTTCTTCGCCCGGCTGGAGGCGATGCGGCAGGAGGCCGGGCGCCGCATGGGCCTGGGCGACGTGACCGGCAAGGTCATCCCCAAGGTCGCCATCCTGGCCCCCGCCCGGGGCGAGGGCCATATCGCCGCGCGCTATTTCGTGCCGCAGAAGACCCATGCCGCCTTCGCGGTGACCGGCGCGCTGTGCGTGGCGACGGTCGCGGTGCTGGAGGGGTCGGTATCCGACGGCATCGCCCGGCGCCCTGACGGCGAGGATCGCGAGATCCTGATCGAACATCCGAGCGGGCTGATCGACGTGGCGCTGCGGACGACGGGGCAGGGCGCGGATCTGCAGGTGGTCAGCGCGGGCGCGATCCGCACCGCGCGCAAGCTGGTCACGGGCGAGGTCTTCGTGCCCGCCGCAGCCCTGACCGGCGCCTGACCGGCGCCTGACCGGCCCAAGGGCAAGAACAGGCCCACGGCAGCGATGCCGGGGGCCTGTCGCGTCTCAGCGGGCGGTGTCCTGCTTTCCGGCCTCGGCCAGCAGGGCGGTGAAGCGGAAGAAGCCGTGGATCATCTTGGAAAACGGCATCAGCAGGAACAGCGTCATCACCGTGGCCAGATGCACCGCCAGCAGCGGCCCGACCGCCCCCGTCCCGGTCGCCAGCCACAGCGCCAGCCCGGTGGCCGCCACCGCGCCCAGAAGCAGGATGAAGGCCATCTCGCCCCCCCAGACCCGGCGCGCGCCGAGGTCCGGGTCCGCGCGCAGCTTCAGCGCGATCAGGCCCGCGGCGCCCGCGACCATCGCGATGCCGCCCGGCACGCCGAACAGCTTGGGCGGCGCCCAGATCGGATAGGGCGCGTGCCAGCCAAAGACGTAATGCAGGATCGTCCCCGATGAGGTCGCCGCGAAACAGGCCAGGAACCCCCACATCATCAGCTGATGCGCGATGCGGCGCTTCTGGCTGAAGCGGTCGCCATCCTCGAAATTGCAGCCGTCGCCATGCCCGCCGTTCAGGTTCCGCATCCGCCCGGCCATGTCGCCCGCCTTCAGCAGATGGCGCAGGCGGATGCGGCCGCCGCCGACCTCGCGCCAGTAATCGCGCAGCGACAGGCCGATCAGCGCCAGCGGCGCGACGAAGGCGGGAATGAAGATCGCGATCATCAGGTTATGGGCCATATAGGCATAGAAGCCCTCGCCCCCCGGGGGGCGGGCGGCGGCGATCAGCGCGAAGAACAGCGTCAGCGCGACGACCAGCAGCCCCGCCATGGCGACGCCGCGTTCATGGAACATCCGCGCCAGGGCCTGCGGTCGGGCCAGCCGTTCCCAGCTGTCCTGGCGCACCTCGGCCAGGACGGCGGGGATGTTCAGCGCGAATTCATGCGGCGGCGTGTATTGGCAGGCGTAGTGACAGCCGCGGCAGTTGTGGCACAGGTTCGCCAGATGCGTCAGGTCGCCATCCGCGAAGGCCTTGTTGCGGGTCATGGCGGGAAAGACCGAACAGAACCCCTCGCAGTAACGGCAGGCATTGCAGATCTCGATCTGGCGGCGGGCATCCTCGGTGGCGGTCAGGGGGGGTGCGAGGTCAAGCGACATGGGCGGCGGCCTCCTTGCCGGCGATGCGTCCGAAGACGGTTCCGATGGTCATTCCGAAGCCCGCCAGATAGCCCTGGCCCAGGATCGAGCCTGCCATGATCTCTCCGGCGGCCCAGAGATTGGTGATGGGTCCTTCGGGGGAATGGACCTGGGCGCGGTCCGACACCTTCAGCCCCAGATAGGTGAAGGTCACGCCGGGCCGCAGCTGGTAGCCATAGAAGGGCGGGGTGTCCAAGGGACGCGCCCAGTTGGTCTTGGGCGTCTGCAACCCTTCGGTGGCCAGCCCGTCCAGCTCGGTCGGGTGGAAGGTGCCGGGGCGGCAGGCGGCGTTGAACTGCGCGACCGTCGCCTTGACCGCGGCAGGATCCAGGCCCAGCTTGGACGCCAGTTCCGGGATCGTGTCCGCCACGATGGGCGGAAAGACCGAGGGCATGAACAGGTCGATCGACTTGGCGTCGATCAGCGCATAGCCGACCTGATCGGGCTGGGCCGCGACCAGGCGGCCCCAGATCGCATAGCGCTTGGGCCAGGTATCCTCGCCCTCGTCATAGAAGCGCTGGCCGTCGCGGTTCACGACGACCGAAAAGGGCACGCAGTCCAGCCGCGTCACGATCCCGCCGTCATATTGCGGCGCGCGCCCGTCGATGGCCACAGCATGGCACTGGGTCGGATCGCCCACGCTGTCGGCGCCCTGATCCAGCATGTCCTTCAGCACCACGCCGCGATTATAGGGTGTGCCGCGGATCAGGAAGTTCCGCGCCGAGGGTCCCCAGGCCCGCGCCAGCCAGTCCAGATCCGCCTGAAACCCGCCCGAGGCCAGCACGAAGGCGCGCGCATTGATCGTCTGCGCGGGGGCGCCGGCGATCTCGACCTCCAGATGGGTGATCCGCTGGCCCTCGCGATGGACATGGCGGACCTGGGCCTCGTAGCGGATGTCGATGCCCAGATCGGTCGCGGTGTTGTAATAGGCGTTCACCAGCGCCTTGCCGCCGCCCAGAAAGAAGGCGTTGGTGCGCGACAGCGACAGCGTCCCCGACAGCGAGGGCTGAAAGCGCACCCCATGCGCCTGCATCCAGGGCAGGCATTCCTCGGATGTGCGGATCGCCAGACGGGCCAGATGCTCGTCCGTCTTGCCCTTGGTGACCAGCATCAGGTCGTGGAGATATTCCTCCTCCTCGTAGCTGCCGGTCAGGGGGAACATCGGCCCGCGATGCATGCAGCGGAAATTGCGCGTATGGCGCGAATTGCCGCCGCGATAGGGTTCGGGCGCGCCCTCCAGGATGATGACGCGGGCACCGGCCTCGGCTGCGGTGATGGCGGCGCAGAGCGCGGCATTGCCGCCCCCCACCACCGCGATGTCATAGGTCTCGGTCATTCGTCCTCCAAGGGGATCTCGCGCCCGCGCATGCCGCGGACGCGGGCGTTCAGGGCGGCCTCGACATGGGCGCGCATCGCGGCCTCGGCCCGGTCGCCGTCATGGGCGGCGATGGCCTCGATCACGGCGCGATGCTCGATGGCGGCCGATTCGTGGCGTTCGGTCTCGGACAGGGTGGTGGGGCCCAGGATCAGCAGGGTCTTCTGCAGCGCGCTCATGGTCTTGACCAGAAAGCGGTTGCGGGCGGCGTCCAGCAGGGTGCGGTGGAACTGGCGGTTCAGCTCCTGCGCGGCGGCGCCGGGGGTGGCGCCGGCCAAGGCGTCGTTGATCTCGGTCAGCTCGTTCAGCTCGACGCGCTGCGCCATGCGGGCGGCCAGCCGCGCGGCCGTGCCCTCCAAGACCAGCCGCATCTCGTAGAGCTCCAGCACCTCGGCATAGTCCAGCCTGCGGATCGTCGCGCCTTGGCGGGCCTGATGGGTCACCAGCCCGTCAGCCTCCAGCTGGCGGATCGCCTCGCGGATGGGCGTGCGCGAGATGCCGAAGCGTTCGGCCAGCTCGGTCTCGCGCAGGCGGGCGCCGGGGATCAGATGGCCCGCCCGGATCTCGGCCAGCAGGCGGCGATAGGCGGACTGTCCCTGCGGCGTGTCGGAATCTTCGGTCATGGGCCCTCGCTTGCCTCTTGCATCCGGGTGCATACAGTTGGATACAGGATGCGTCAACACGGGAAGACCACGATGCGCCACGCCCTTCTGCCCCGGATCGGAACCGTCCTGCTGGCCTTGGCCGGGGCGGGGGTCTTTCACGCGATGGGCCTGCCGCTGCCGTTTTTGTTCGGGCCGATGGCCTTTTGCCTGGTCGCGGCGCTGATGGGGGCGCGGCTGCGCGGGCTGGGCCAGATCTCGGTCGGCGCGCGCACGATCCTGGGGGTGGCGGTGGGCGCCTCGATCACCCCCGCCGTGGTCGGCCAGATCCCCCAGATGGCGATGAGCGTCGCCTTGGTCCCCCTCTATGTCCTGATCATCGGGCTGGTCGGGGTGCCGTTCTTTCGCAGGCTCGGCTTCGATCCGGCGACGTCCTATTACGCCGCGATGCCGGGGGGGTTGCAGGACATGGTCGTCTTCGGGCAGGAGGCGGGGGCCGATGTCCGCGCCCTGTCGCTGATCCATGTCACGCGGGTCGCGGTGCTGGTGACGCTGGCGCCGATGATCCTGGTCTGGCTCTATGACGCGCCCCTGTCGGGGTCGATGGGCGCGCCCCTGTCCAGCATCGGATGGGACCAGCTGGCCTGGATGGTCGCCGCCGCGCTTGTCGGCTGGAAGGGGGGCGAGGCGGTGGGCCTTTTCGGCGCCTCGATCCTGGGGCCGATGATCACCACCGGCGCGCTGTCCCTGGCGGGCATCATCACGCAGCGCCCCCCGGCCGAGGCGATCATGCTGGCCCAGCTGTTCATCGGCATCGGCATCGGCGTCCATTACGTCGGCGTCACCCTGCGCGAGCTGCGCGTCTTCGTGCTGTCGGGCCTGGCCTTCGTGCTGATCCTGGCGGTGCTGGCGGCGGCCTTCACCGAATTCGTGGTGCTGACCGGCCTTGCCCGCCCGCTGGAGGGGTTTCTGGCCTTCGCCCCGGGCGGCCAAGCCGAGCTGACCGTTATGGCCATCGTCGTTGGCGCCGATCTGGGCTTCGTCGTGCTGCATCACCTGACGCGGATCGTCGTCGTCATCACCGGCGCGCCCATTGTCGCCCGATTCATGGGGGTCAAGCCGCCCCCGAAACCGGGCCGCCGCGCCCGCAGCCCCAGGAACCGCCCATGACCGACCCGATCCACCTGCTGATCCTCGACGGCGACGGCATCAGCCCCGAGATCACCCGCGCCACGACCCGCGTCCTGCAGGCGCTGGACCTGCCCCTGCGGCTGGAGGAGGCCCAGGTCGGCCTGCGCCCGCTGGCCGCCGCGGGCACGACCTTTCCCGACGGGCTGCTGGACCGGGCGCGGGCGGCGGATGGGGTGATCCTGGGGCCGGTCTCGCACAATGACTATCCGCCAGCGGATCGGGGCGGGATCAACCCGTCCGGCCATCTGCGCAAGCATCTGGACCTGTTCGCAAATATCCGGCCCGCGAAATCGCATCCGGATTTCCCGGCCCGCTGCGGCGTGCCCGTCGATCTGGTCATCGTGCGCGAGAATACCGAAGGCTTCTATGCCGACCGCACCATGGTCGCGGGCACCGGGGAATTCATGCCGACCGAGGATGTCGCCATCGCCATGCGCAAGGTCACCCGCCAAGGGTCGATGCGCATCGCCGAGGCCGGGTTCCGCATCGCCCGCCAGCGCGGCGGCCGCCTGACCGTCGTGCACAAGGCCAATGTGCTGCGCATCACCGACGGGCTGTTCCTGTCCTGCACGCGCGAGGTCGCCCGCGCCTTTCCCGATGTCGCGGTCGAGGAGGTCCTGGTCGACGCGATGGCCGCGCTGCTGGTCCGCGACGCGTCGGCCTTCGACACGATCGTGACGACGAACATGTTCGGCGACATCCTGTCGGATCAGGCGACCGAGATCGCGGGCAGCATCGGCCTGGCCGCGTCGCTGAATGCGGGGACGGATCACGCAATGGCGCAGGCCCAGCACGGATCGGCCCCCTCGATCGCGGGGCGGGACCGGGCGAACCCGGCATCGCTGGTGGGATCGGCGGCCATGCTGCTGCGCTGGCTGGGCGAGCGGCGCGGCGATCCCGCCCTGACCGCCGCCGCCGACAGGACCGAGGCCGCGCTGGCCCGCGTCATCGCCGTTCCCGAATGGCGCACGGGCGACATGGGCGGCCCGTTGGGCACACGCGCCTTCGCCGACCGGCTGGTGGCGGCGCTGGCCGGGTGACCGGGGCGGGGCGGGTTGTCGCAGGGGGCGCAACGTCCCCGAACTGACATCCGACCGTCACCCCGCTGTCATCCGGGCAGGCTAGGCGGGCCTCGACTTCACGGAAGGGACCCGTCATGAAACATCTGTTGATCACCGCCGCCTTCACCTTTGCCGGCACCGCAGCCTTCGCCGATTTCCAGCTGGACGCGCCTTATACCGACGATGACGGCGACATGGTGGCCGACATCCCCACCGATCCGGCCCAGCTGGTCGATCCCGCCCAGCTGATCTTTGCCTATACCCCGGTCGAGGATCCCGCCGTCTATGCCGAGGCCTGGTCGGACTTCCTCGCCCATATGGAAGAGGTCACCGGCAAGCCCGTCCAGTTCTTCCCCGTCCAGTCGAACGCCGCCCAGATCGAGGCGATGCGCGCCGGCCGCCTGCATGTCGCGGGCTTCAACACCGGCTCGAACCCGCTGGCCATTGCCTGCGCGGGCTTTCGCCCCTTCGCGATGATGGCCGCCGATGACGGCAGCTTCGGCTATGAGATGGAGTTCATCACGCATCCCGAAAGCGGCATCGCATCGGTCGAGGATATCCGCGGCAAGACCATGGCCTTCACCTCGGAAACCTCGAATTCCGGCTTCAAGGCGCCCTCGGCCCTGCTGGCCGCCGAATACGACATGGAAGCGGGCACCGACTTCACCCCCGCCTTTTCGGGCGCGCATGACAATTCGATCCTGGGCGTCGCCAACCGCGACTATGACGCCGCCGCCATCGCCAATTCGGTGCTGACGCGGATGGTGGACCGGGGCGTGGTGTCGATGGATCAGATCACCTCGATCTACAAATCCGAGACCTTCCCGACGACCGGCTACGGCACGGCCCATAACCTGACCCCCGAACTGCAGGAGGCGATCCGCGACGCCTTCTTCAGCTTTGACTGGGAGGGCACCTCGCTGGCGGAGGAGTTCAGCAAATCGGGCGAATCGCAGTTCATCCCGATCACCTTTGCTGAGCATTGGTCGGTCGTGCGCGACATCGATGCGGCGATGGGCGTCAGCTACGACTGCAACTGATCCGCGACCGGCCTTCGGGCGACGGGCGGGGGATGACCCCGCCCGAACTCATTTGCGAAAGGGGTGGCGATGCTGAGCATCCGGAACCTGACCAAGACCTACAAAACCGGCGACAAGGCTCTGTCGGATGTGTCCTTCGACCTGCCCAAGGGGCAGGTGGTCGGGCTGATCGGACCGTCGGGCGCGGGGAAATCGACGCTGATCCGCTGCCTGAACCGGCTGGTCGAGCCGACATCGGGCCGGGTCATGCTGAACGACATGGACGTGACGGGCCTCAATGCGCGCGACCTGCGTCGGGCGCGGCGGCGCATCGGGATGATCTTTCAGGAATACGCCCTGGTCGAACGCCTGACAGTGATGGAGAACGTGCTGTCGGGGCGCTTGGGCTATGTGCCCTTTTGGCGGTCCTTCACGCGGCGCTTTCCGGGCGCGGACATCCAGCGCGCCTATCGCCTGCTGGACCGGGTGGGCCTGTCGGCGCATGTGGACAAGCGCGCCGATGCGCTCTCGGGCGGCCAGCGCCAGCGGGTCGGCATCGCCCGCGCGCTGGAGCAGGAGCCGGAGCTTTTGCTGATCGACGAGCCGACGGCCAGCCTGGACCCGCGCACCAGCCGCCAGATCATGCGCCTGATCACCGAGATCTGCCGCGAGGACGCCCTGCCCGCGATCATCAACATCCATGACGTGCTGCTGGCCCGGCAATTCGCCGACCGGATCATCGGGCTTCAGGCCGGGCGCGTGGTCTTTGACGGCCCGCCATCCCAGCTGACCGACGACGTGCTGACCCGCATCTACGGCGCCGAGGACTGGGCCGCGATGCAGAAATGCGCAGCCGACGATGCCGAGGACGAGGCGCAGGCCCGCGCCGATGCCGACCGCCTGCTGGAGGCGCTGTGATGGCGCATCCCACGACCTGGTCCCGCCCGCCACAGATGATCCGGTCGCGCCCGTGGCGCATCATCTTGGCTGTGGGCGCGATCCTCTATCTGATCCTGGCCATCGGCAGCGTCGACGTGAACTGGGCCCGCATGGCCGAGGGGTGGGAGCGCGGCGCGCGTTTCGTCGGCGGCTTTCTGCAGCCCGATTTCACCACCCGCTGGCGCGACATCTCGACCGGGCTGGTCGAGAGCCTGACGATGACGCTGACCTCGACCGTGGTGGGGGTGCTGATCTCGATCCCCGTCGGGCTGGGGGCGGCGCGCAACCTGGCGCCGCGTTGGGTCTATGCGGTCTGTCGCAGCATCATCGCCGCCAGCCGGGCCCTGCAGGAGATCATCGTGGCGATCTTCTTCGTCGCCCTCTTCGGCTTCGGGGCGTTTGCAGGGTTCCTGACGCTGACCTTCGCCACCATCGGGTTCATCGCCAAGCTGCTGGCCGAGGATATCGAGGATATGGACGAGGCCCAGGCCGAGGCCGTGCGTGCCACCGGCGCCAGCTGGTGGCAGGTGGTGAACTATGCCGTTCAGCCGCAGGTGATGCCGCGCCTGCTGGGCCTCAGCCTCTATCGGCTGGACATCAATTTCCGGGAATCGGCGGTGATCGGGATCGTGGGCGCGGGCGGCATCGGCGGCACGCTGAACACGGCGCTGAACCGCTATGAGTATAACAGCGCGGGGGCGATCCTGCTGATCATCATCGTGATCGTGATGATCGCGGAATATGCCTCGGGCCATCTGCGGAGGATGCTGAAATGACCCATGCGGAAACCTGGCGTCACCGCACGCCGCGCGGGCAATTGGCGCTCTGGGCCGGGTGGCTGGGGCTGGTCGCGCTCTTCGTCTGGTGCTGGAACCTGATGACGAAACGCACGATGTGGGTCTTCGTCTATGACGCGCCCAATGCCGCCGCCGATCTGATCGGCCGCGCCCTGCCGCCGCGCTGGTCCTATCTGGAGCGTCTGTGGCAGCCGTTGATCGACACGATCAACATCGCGACCTTGGGCACGCTCCTGGGCATCGTGCTGGCCGTGCCGCTGGCATTCCTGGCGGCGTCGAACACCACGCCCTCGCGGATGATCGCCCGGCCGGTGGCGCTGTTCCTGATCGTGGCGTCGCGCTCGATCAACTCGCTGATCTGGGCGCTGCTGCTGGTGTCGATCCTGGGGCCGGGGCTCTTGGCGGGGATCCTGGCCATCGCGTTCCGCTCGATCGGTTTCATCGGTAAGCTGCTCTACGAGGCGATCGAGGAGACGGACGTCACCCAGATCGAGGCCGTCACCGCCACCGGCGCCAGCCGCCTGCAGGTGCTGAATTACGGGATCGTGCCGCAGGTGCTGCCGACCTTCTACGGCATCTCGGTCTTTCGGTGGGACATCAACATCCGCGAAAGCGCGATCCTGGGGCTGGTCGGCGCGGGCGGGATCGGATCGCAGCTGCAAGCCAGCCTGAACGTGCTGGCCTGGCCGCAGGTGACGCTGATCATCCTGGTGATCCTGGGCACCGTGGTCGTGTCGGAATGGGTGTCTGCCCGGGTGCGCCATGCCATCATCTGACATGGCCCCGCGGCGTCACAGCCCGTAGATGCCGCGGAACTTGGTCTCCAGATAGTCCAGCAGCGGCTCCGGGCTGATCGGGCCGCCCGAGGCGGTCTCGATCAGCTCGGTCGGGGGCATCAGCCCGCCATGGCGCTGCAGGTTCTCGCGCAGCCATTCCGTGCCGGGGGTCGCATCGCCGCGCGCCAGCGCCGTGTCCAGATCCGGCACCGCCGCCCGCAGCGCGCCGTCCAGACAGCCCGCATAGACATTGCCCAAGGCATAGGTCAGGAAATAGCCGAACAGCCCCACCGACCAATGCACATCCTGCAGCAGCCCATTGGCCGGGCGGTCCACCGCCACGCCGAAATCCTTGAGGAAGCGGGCGTTCCAGGCCCCGACTAGGTCCTCGGTATCCAGCCGGCCCGAGATCAGGTCGCGTTCCAGATCGAAGCGCAGCATGACATGCAGATTGTACTGGACCTCGTCGGATTCGGTGCGGATAAAGCCCGGCGTCACGCGGTTCACGGTGGCGTAGAAGGCATCGGGATCGGCGATGTTCAGCCCGTCGAAGGCCTCGGACATGCGTTCGAACAGCCAGCCGGTGAAGGCGCGGCCCCGGCCCATCTGGTTCTCGTAGATGCGGCTCTGGCTTTCATGGACGCCCATCGACACGCCGCGGCCCAGAGGGGTGAAGGCGTAATCGGGGTCGATGCCCAGCTCATAGCTGGAATGGCCGACCTCGTGGATCGTGGAATAGAGGCAGTTGAACGGATCGGTCTCCACCACACGCGTGGTGATGCGGCTGTCCTGCCAGCGCCCGGAGCTGAAGGGATGCACGGCCAGGTCGATCCGCCCCCGCGACCAGTCATAGCCGAAGGCGGTGGCGCAGGCGCGGGCCAGACGCAGCTGGGTCTCCTGCGGGAAATGGCCGGTCAAGGCCTGCGGCTGGTCCGCGCCCAGCACGTCGTCGCGCAGCGCGACCAGGCGCGGGCGCATCGCGTCAAACAGCGACGCCAGACGCGCGCCGGTCATGCCGGGCTCGTAATCCTCCAAGAGCGCGTCATAGAGGTCGCCGCCATCGGCCAGGCAGGCGGCCTCCTCGCGCTTCAGCATCAGGACCTGGTCCAGGGTCGGCAGGAAATCCTCGGGCGCGTCCTTGGCGCGGGCCTCGGCCCAGATGCCTTGGGCCAGCGAGGTCAGCCGCGCCAGTTCGGAGGCCAGACGCGCGGGGATGCGGCTGGTGCGGGCGTAATCGCGCGCGATCAGGGCCACGGCGCGGATGTCGGCGGGGGTCTGCGGCTCGGCGCGGTCCAGCCATTCGCCGATGCGCGGATCGGTGCGACGCTCGTGCAGGACCTCCTCCATGGCGCCCATCTCCTCGGCGCGCTGGTCGGTGGCGCCGCGGGGCATCACCGTCTCCTGGTCCCAGCCAAGGCGCTCGGCTATCGAGGACAGGGCTTCGGTCTGGCGCTGGAAGGCCAGCAGGTCGGTCAGGGCGGTCATCGGCTCGCTCCTCGGATCGAGGTTTCAATGGGATAGCGGGCGTAGTGCCGCGCCCGCAGGATCATCGCGAACAGCACCACCGCGCCGAACTGATGCGCCAGCGCCAGATGCAGCGGCGAGGCATGGATGACGTTCAGGATGCCCAGCCCGATCTGCGCGGCCATGGCGACGATCATCACGCCGAAGGCGCCGCGCGTCACCGGATGGGGCGAGCGGCGCGCCCGCAGCCACACGACCACCGCAAAGATCGCCAGCAGATAGCCGGTCATGCGGTGGATGCACTGAACCAGCGCCGGGTTCTCGAAAAAGTTGCGCCAGCCCAGGGTGCCGTCCCAGATGGCGGCGGGAATCCATTCCCCGCCCATGGTGGGCCAGCCGGTATAGGTGCGGCCCGCATCGATCCCCGCGACCAGCGCGCCCAGCAGGATCTGCACGAAGGTCAGGTGCATCAACCCGGTGGACATGCGGAACAGCTTGGCCTCGCCCGCGCGGCGGGACCGCATCAGCTCGGCCTCGGATCGCGAAAGCTGCAGGACATACCAGGTGATCAGGCCCAGGATCAGGAAGGCGATGCCCAGATGCGTGGCCAGGCGATAGGAGGCGACGCGCAGCATCCCCTCGTTCAGGCCGGAGCTGACCATCCACCAGCCGATCGCGCCCTGCAGCCCGCCAAGCGCGCCCAGGCCCAAGAGGCGCGGCGTCCAGCCCGCGGGGATGCGCGAGGTGGCCCAGAAGAAGACGAAGCCCAGGGCCCAGACCAGCCCCACGACGCGGCCCAGCAGGCGATGCCCCCATTCCCACCAATAGATGAACTGGAATTCCGACAGCGACATGCCGCGGTTCAGCTCCTGATACTGGGGGATCTGGCGGTAGAGGTCGAATTCCCGGTCCCAATCGGCGGCGTTCATGGGCGGGATGGCCCCGGTCACGGGCCGCCATTCGGTGATGGACAGGCCCGACCCGGTCAGGCGCGTGGCGCCCCCCACGACGATCATCGCCAGGACCAGCAGGAACAGCACCGCCAGCCAGGCCCGGATCGCACGGCGCGCGCCGCGGGGGCGGGCGTCGATCATGCCGGTGGTCTGGACGGGACGGGCTGCGGTCGGGTCCGAGACTTCCTGGAAAACAGGGCGCTTGGCCATCGCGGGGCTCCTTTTTCGGGCGGAGGTTAGGGGGCGCCTAGCGGCGGGTCAACTGCCGCAGGACGCCGTGCAGGATGCGGACATCGCCCTTGGTCAAGGCCAGCCGCGCCCACATGTTGCGCATGTTCAGCCGCATCGATGCGGCCTTGGTTTCGGGAAAGAAGAACCCCGCCTGCGACAGCTGGTCGTCGTAATGATCGCCCAAGCGCTCGATCTCGGTGCGGTCGGCGGGGGTCTCGGCCTCGGACCGGCGGGCCAGGGGGCGGGTTCGGGGGCAGGATCTCGCGCCCGTATTCATAGCCCATCAGCAGCACGGCCTGGGCCAGGTTCAGGGACGGGAAATCGGGGTTCACCGGCACCGTCACGATGGCGTTGGCCCGCGCGATGTCGTCATTCTCCAGCCCCGTGCGTTCGGGACCGAAGATGATCGCCGAGCGCCCCTCATGCGCGCGGGCCTGGGCCATGGCGGTGGCGGGGGTGAAGACGGGCTTGGTCAGCTCGCGCCCCCGCGCGGTGGTGGCATAGGCATAGTCGATCCCCTCCATCGCGGCGGCCAGCGTTGGGTAGACCCGCGCGGCGTCCAGCACGCGGCCCGCGGCGCCCGATGCCATGGCGACGGCCTTGGGGTTCGGCCAGCCGTCGCGCGGTTCGACCAGCCGCATCTCGGTCAGGCCGAAATTCAGCATGGCGCGCGCGGCGGCACCGATGTTCTCGCCCATCTGCGGGCGCACGAGGATGATGACGGGCTGGCGTTCGATCTGCATGGGGGCGATCTAGTCCGTCTGGCGGCGGCGGGCAAGCTGCGCTATCTGCGACAGAAAGGAGACCGCCATGACCGACGCCCCGCAACTCTATCTGATGACCCCCGCCGGCGCCCAGGCCTCGGTGCTGGGGCCGATCCTGACCGAGGTGATGGACCGCTTTCCCACCGCCTGCCTGCGCATCCGCGGCGGCGCCGAGGAGGACGAGCTGGGCCGCCTGGCGGACCTCGCGCGCGAGATCGCCCATGCCCGCGACGTGGCCGTGGTCATCGACGACCATGTCAAGCTGGCCCTGCGCCATGGCTTGGACGGGGTGCATCTGACCGACGGGGCCAAGGCCGTGCGTTTCGCCCGCAAGGAATTGGGCGATGATGCGATCGTCGGCGCCTTCTGCGGCGGGTCGCGCCACGAGGGGATGAACGCGGCCGAGGCGGGGGCGGATTACGTGTCCTTCGGCCCGGCGGGCGACAGCGCGCTTTATCGCAACGAGCCGGCCGAGCTGGAGCTGTTCCAGTGGTGGTCCGAGATGATCGAGGTGCCCGTCGTCGCCGAAGGCGCGCTGACGCGCGAGCTGATCAACCAGCTGTCGCCCGTGTCGGACTTCATCGCCATCGGCGCCGAGATCTGGACCCAGGACGACCCGCAAGCGGCGCTGGCGCAGCTCTGGGGCTAGAGGATCACGGGTGTCCGGTCGCCCGCGGCGAAGCGCCGCAGGACCGCCGGATAGAGCCGGTGTTCCTGCACCAGCACCCGCGCGGCCAGGCTGGCGGCATCGTCGCCCGGCAGGACCGGCACCCGCGCCTGGCCCAGGGCGGGCCCTGCATCCAGCTCCGGTGTGACCAGGTGGACCGTGCATCCCGCCTGAGCGTCACCCGCCGCGATGGCCCGGGCATGGGTGTCCAGTCCTGGGTATTTGGGCAAAAGAGAAGGGTGGATGTTGAGCATCCGCCCGGCGAAGCGCTGGACGAAATCCGGCGTCAGGATCCGCATGAAACCCGCGAGGCAGATGATGTCGGGGCGCGCCGCCAGCAGCGGTTCCAACAGCGCGGCCTCGAACCCCGCGCGGTCACGCGGAAAGGCGCGGTGATCGACGGCGGCGATGGGTACGCCCAGATCGGCGGCGCGGGCCAGCCCGCCCGCCTGCGGGTCGTTCGAGGCCACCAGCACGGGACGGGCGGGGTGATCGCCGGTCATGTCCTCGACGAGGCGGATCATGTTCGACCCCCCGCCCGAGATCAGGATGGCGACGCGTTTCACGCAAGCGCGCCGGAATAGCGGATGCCCGCACCCGGGGTCACGGTGCCGAGGCGGTGGACCGTCTCGCCCATCTCGTCCAGCAGCGCGGCCAGCGCCTCGGCCCGGTCGGGGGCGACGACCAGGATCATGCCGATGCCGCTGTTGAAGGTCTTGAGCATCTCGGGCTGGTCGATCCCGCCAGCCTGGGCCAGCCAGGCGAAGACCGGGGGCAGCGACCAGGCGGCCAGGTCGATATCGGCGCCCAGATCCTTGGGCAGGACGCGGGGCAGGTTCTCGGTCAGCCCGCCGCCGGTGATATGGGCCAGCGCACGCACGCCGCCCGAACGGATCGCCGCCAGCGCGGGCTTGACGTAGAGGCGCGTCGGCGTCAGCAGCGCCTCGCCCAGGGTCGCATCGGCAAAGGGGGCTGCGTCGGACCAGGCCAGGCCCGCGCGCTCGGCGACCTTACGGACCAGCGAATAGCCGTTGGAATGCACCCCATCGGAGGCCAGGCCCAGCAGCACGTCGCCCTGCGCCACGCCCGAGGGCAGAGAGGCGCCGCGGTTCATCGCGCCCACAGCGAAGCCCGCCAGGTCGAAATCGCCGTCGTGATACATGCCCGGCATCTCGGCCGTCTCGCCGCCGATCAGGGCGCAGCCGGCGGCCTTGCAGCCGCGGGCAATGCCCTCGACCACGCGGGCGCCCTCGTCGACGGACAGCTTGCCGGTCGCGAAATAGTCCAGGAAGAACAAAGGCTCGGCCCCTTGGCAGACCAGGTCATTCACGCACATGGCGACCAGGTCCTGGCCCAGCCCGTCCAGATGGCCCGTGTCGATGCCGATGCGCAGCTTGGTGCCCACGCCGTCGGTGGCCGCGACCAGGATCGGGTCGTCATAGCCCGCGGCCTTCAGATCGAACAGCGCGCCGAAGCCGCCGAGCGCATCCATGACGCCGGGCCGCTGCGTGGCGGCGGCGGCCGGCTTGATGCGTTCGACCAGCGCGTTTCCGGCGTCGATATCGACGCCCGCATCGCGATAGCTGATCCCGTTCTGTGTCATGGCGGCCCCCGGCTGATGTCGGCCCCCCGATAGCCGAAGCCCGCCCTCGGGGCAACGCCCAAGCTTGACCTGACCGCGCCCGCGCATTACCCAGACCCTGCTGCGGGGGCCTGTAGCTCAATTGGTCAGAGCAGGGCGCTCATAACGCCTTGGTTGCGGGTTCAAGTCCTGCCGGGCCTACCACTGCAGCTTCGCCGAAATGCGGGCGCAGCTCGCGCGCGGCGAATTCGGCGAACATGCGCACCTTGGGGTCCTGCAGCCGTCGATGCGGCGTCAGGCAGCCGAATTGGGCGGGCAGGGGGCGGTGGTCGGGCATGACCTCGACCAGGTCGCCGCGCGCCAGATCCGCCGCGACCTCGTAGAGCGGCCGGTTCGCGATGCCATGCCCGGCCAAGGCCCAATCGCGCAGCACATCGCCGTCATCCGTGTCGAACCGCCCCGCCACGGTCAGCTTTCGCGGCCCGTCCGGGGTCTGCAGCACCCAGAAATATTCGGGGGATCGCGGATAGCGCAGCAGCAGGCAGTTGTGATCCGCCAGATCGTCCGGCACGGCGGGCATCCCCGCCCGCGCCAGATAGGCGGGCGCCGCGACCAGCAGGCGCGGGCAATCCGCGATCTTGCGCCATTTCAGGGCCGAATCCGCGGGCTCGCCCAGAAAGAAGGCCAGGTCGATCGCATCCTCGACGATGTTGACGTTGCGGTCCGACAGGCGCAGGCGGATCTCGACCCCCGGATTGTCGGCGCAGAAGCCCGGGATCAGCGGCGCGATCAGCCGCCGCCCCAGACCCAGGGGCGCGGTCAGCCGGATCACCCCCTGGGGCTTGCCCGAAAAGCTGCTGACCAGCGCCTCGGCCTCGTCCAGGGTCTCGATGACGCGGCGGGCATGGTCATAGAAGGCGCGCCCGATCTCGGTTGGGGTCAGCTTGCGGGTGGTGCGGTTCAGCAGCCGCAGCCCGAAGCGATTTTCAAGATCCTTGATGCGGTTCGAGGCAACTGCCGGGGAAAGCCGCAGATCCCTGCCTCCGGCGGTGATCGAGCCCAGTTCGACGACACGCACGAAGACCCGCAGGCTTTCCAGATACGACATGAGATGGCCCGCTTTCAACGTTTCGTGTAAAGTCTTCTATGCCACGGACGATTTCCTGACCGCAAGTTCGGGCCTAGCATCGGCGCCATGCAAGGAAAGCCATCATGACCCAGCTGCAGTTTCTGCTGAACGACACCCCTGTGACCCTGACCGAGGTGGGGGCATCGGATACGCTGCTGGACCATCTGCGCCTGACGCGGCGCATGACCGGCACCAAGGAGGGCTGCGCCGAGGGCGATTGCGGCGCCTGCACCGTGCTGGCGGGCCGCCTGACGGGGGATGGCCTGGTCTATGAGCCGATCAACGCCTGCATCCGGCTGATGGCGTCCTGTCACGCGACCCATATCGTCACGATCGAGCATCTGCGCGGCCCGGATGGCGGGCTGCACCCGATCCAGGCTGCGATGGTCGATCACCATGGCAGCCAATGCGGCTTCTGCACGCCGGGCATCGTCATGGCGCTCTACGGTCTGTGGATGACCGATCCGGGTGCGGACGAGGCCGCGATCAAGACCGCGCTGCAGGGCAATATCTGCCGCTGCACCGGCTATGCGCCGATCATCCGCGCGGCCCAGGCCGCGGGCGCGGCGGGCGGTCAGGCGCAGGACGCGCTGGCCCGCGAACGCGCGGCGGTGGCCGAACGGCTGGCCGCGATGCGGGGCGGGCGGATCACCGTCGCGCGCGGGGCGGACCGGGCGCTGATCCCGGCGGATACGGACGACCTGGCCGCCGCCCTGATCGACGAGCCGCAGGCCACGCTGGTCGCGGGGGCCACCGATGTGGGCCTGTGGGTCACGAAGTTCATGCGCGACATCAGCCCCGCCATCTTCATCGGCCATCTGATGAAGGAGATCTCGGTCGAGGGCGACGTGATCCGCCTCGGCGCGGGCGTCACCTATTCCGAGGCCGCGCCGGTGATCGCCCGCCACATCCCGCAAGCGGCGGAATACTGGCAGCGCATCGGCGGCTGGCAGGTCCGGAACGCGGGCACCATCGGCGCCAACATCGCCAACGGATCGCCCATCGGAGACACGCCGCCCCTGCTGATCGCGCTGGATGCGCGGATCGTGTTGCGCCGGGGCGCGGACCGCCGCGAGATGCCGCTGGAGGATTTCTTCATCGACTACGGCAAGCAGGACCGCCATCCCGGCGAATTCGTCGAGGAGATCGTCATCCCCATCCACCGCCAGGCGCGCATCGCCGCCTACAAGATCACCAAGCGCCGCGACAGCGACATCACGGCGGTGGCGGCGGGGATTCGTGTCGATGTGGCGGACGGCACCATCACCGCCGCCCGGCTGGCCTTCGGCGGTATGGCCGGCACGCCCAAACGCGCCCGCGCGGCCGAAGCGGCGCTGGAGGGCCAGCCATTTGCCGAGGCTGCTTTTGATGCTGCCGCCCGCGCCATCACGGGCGACTTTCAGCCGATGACCGACATGCGCGCCAGCGCCGAATACCGGGCCACGGTCGCGCGCAACCTGATCCGCCGCTTCTGGCTGGAGCAATCCGAACCCGGCCTGCCCGTGCGGCTGCGCCTGACCGAAGGAGTCTGAGCCATGAAGTACGACACCGCCCCCATCACCGGCCAGGCCCATCAGGACACCATCCATGACAGCGCCATCAAGCATGTCACGGGCCGCGCCGAATATACCGACGATCTGGTGGAGCCCACCGGCACGATCCACGCCTATCTGGGCCTCTCGACCTGCGCGCATGGGCGCATCACGGGGATGGATTTCACCGAGACGCTGGCCCAGCCCGGCGTGCTGGGCGTGCTGACCGCCGATGACCTGCCGGGCGTCAACGATGTCTCGCCCAACGGCAAGAACGACGATCCGATCTTTGCCGACGGCACGGTGCATTTCTGGGGCCAGCCGGTCTTTGCCGTGATCGCGGAAACACGCGACCAGGCCCGCCGCGCGGCGCATAAGGCGCGGATCGACTATGACGCGGCTCCCCATGCGCTGGACCCGATCGCGGCGCGCGACGCCGGGATGGGCTATGTGACCGACCCGCTGACGCTGAAGCGTGGCGATGCGGCGGCGGCCATGGCCGATGCGCCGCGCCGGATCGAGGGGCGTTTCGCCGTGGGTGGGCAGGACCACTTCTATCTGGAGGGGCAGATCGCCCTGGCCATTCCGGGCGAGGATGACGAGGTCGCGCTGCATGTCTCGACCCAGCACCCGTCCGAGGTGCAGCACATGGTCGCTCATGTTCTGGGCGTGCCCAGCAACGCGATCGTGGTCAACGTGCGCCGCATGGGCGGGGGGTTCGGCGGCAAGGAGACGCAGATGAACCTCTTTGCCTGCGTTGCCGCCGTGGCCGCGAAACGCTGGCACCGCGCGGTCAAGATCCGCCCCGACCGCGACGACGACATGACCGCCACCGGCAAGCGGCATGATTTCGTGATCGACTATGCGGTGGGCTTTGACGACGACGGCCGCATCCGGGCGGTGGAGGGCGACCTCTATGCCCGCTGCGGATTTTCCGCGGATCTGTCTGGGCCGGTGACGGACAGGGCGCTGTTTCATGCCGACAATGCCTATTTCTATCCCGATGTGCGGGTGTCGTCGCATCCGATGCGCACGAACACGGTCAGCAACACGGCATTCCGCGGCTTCGGCGGGCCGCAGGGCGCGATCATGGCCGAACGCATGGTCGAGGAGATCGGCTATGCCCTGGGCCTCGACCCGCTGGAGGTGCGCAAGCGCAACCTCTATCAGAACGGCCAGCTGACGCCCTATCACCAAGAGGTGCAGGACCAGATCCTGCCGCGCCTGATCGCGGAGCTGGAGGAGACCAGCGACTATCAGGCGCGCAGGCAGGCGGTGCTGGACTGGAACGCGCGCGGCGGCGTGATCCGCAAGGGCATCGCGTTGACGCCGGTGAAGTTCGGCATCAGCTTCACCGCGACTTGGTTCAACCAGGCGGGGGCGCTGATCCATATCTATTCCGACGGCTCGATCCACCTGAACCATGGCGGGACCGAGATGGGGCAGGGCCTGAACACCAAGGTCGCCCAGGTCGTGGCCGAGGCATTCCAATGCGACATTAGCCGCATCAAGATCACGAAAACCACGACCGAGAAGGTGCCGAACACCTCGGCCACGGCGGCCTCCTCGGGGACCGACCTGAACGGCATGGCGGCGCTGGACGCGGCCAACCAGATCAAGGCGCGTCTGACGGCCTTCGTCGCCGAGAACTGGAAGGTTGCCGAGGATCAGGTGGCGTTCGTGCCGGGCCATGTGCGGGCGGGCGACCAGATGATCGCCTTCAACCAAGTGATCCGCGCGGCCTATACGGCGCGCATCCAGCTGTCGGCGGCGGGTTTCTACAAGACGCCCAAGATCCATTGGGACCGCAGCACGGGGCAGGGGCGGCCCTTCTACTACTTCGCCTATGGCGCGGCGGTGTCCGAGGTGTCGGTGGACACGCTGACCGGCGAATATGTCATCGACCGCGCCGACATCCTGCATGACGTGGGCCGCAGCCTGAACCCCGCGCTGGACCGCGGCCAGGTCGAAGGGGCCTTCGTGCAGGGCGCGGGCTGGCTGACCACCGAGGAGCTGTGGTGGGACGACAAGGGCCGGCTGCGGACGCATGCGCCCTCGACCTACAAGGTGCCGCTGGCCTCCGACCGGCCGCGCGTCTTCAACGTGGCTCTGGCCGACTGGTCCGAGGCGACGGAACGCACGATCAAGCGCTCCAAGGCCGTGGGTGAGCCCCCCTTCGTCCTGGGCATCAGCGTGTTCGAGGCGATCAACATGGCCGTGGCCTCGGTCGCGGATTACCGCGAACCCGCGCGCCTGGACGCCCCCGCCACGCCCGAACGCGTGCTGATGGCGGTGGAGCGGCTGCGCGGATGATCCGCGTCCGGGTCATATCCGCGCGCGGATCGACCCCGCGCGAGGCGGGGGCCGAGATGATCGTGACGCCGGATGCGACGCAGGGCACGATCGGCGGCGGCCAGTTGGAATACATGGCCATCGACCGCGCCCGCCAGATGCTGGCGCGCGGCGAGGCCGAGGCGCGCATGGACATCCCCCTCGGCCCCGAGATCGGGCAATGCTGCGGCGGCCGCGTGGTCCTGTCCCTCGACCGCCAGGCTGCGACCCCGCAGGATCACCCCGATGTGCTGATCTTCGGCGCGGGCCATGTGGGGCGCGTGCTCTCGGCGCTTCTCCAGCACCTGCCGGTCAACGCCCTGCTGATCGACAGCCGCGCCGAGGAGCTGGCCCGCGCCAGCGGCCCCACGCTGCTGACGCCCTTGCCCGAGGCGCAGATCCGCGCCGCCCGCCCCGGCACGGCCGTCATCATCCTGACCCATGACCACGCGCTGGACTTTCTGCTGGCCGCCGAGGCGCTGGTCCGCCCCGACCTCGCCTATATCGGCATGATCGGCAGCGCCACGAAGCGCGCGCAATTCACCCGCTTTGCCCGCGACCGCGGCCTCGACCCGGCGCCCCTGACCTGTCCCATCGGCGCCGGCCTCTCGCGCGACAAGCGCCCCGAGATCATCGCCACCTTCACCGCCGCCGAACTGATGGCGCGCCTCACCGCTTCTTCGTTGAAAAAATACCCATGCGACAGCTGATCCGGGGCCGAGTCCTCGATTTCCACGCCGATCCCCGCGACAGCGAGGACAACCACCGCTTCTGGGAAGACGGGGCGATCCTGATCGAGGATGGCCGCATCCTGGCCGTGGGCGATCATGCCGATCTGGCCCGCGAGGGCCTGGCGGAGATCGACCACCGCCCGCATCTGATCCTGCCGGGCTTCATCGACCCGCATATCCATTTCCCGCAACTGCAGGTCATAGCCAGCTGGGGCGCCCAGCTTCTGGACTGGCTGAACACCTATACCTTCCCGGCCGAGGCGCAATTTGCCGATCCCGATCATGCCGCGCGCATGGCGGGGCTGTTCCTGGACCAGCTGACAGCCCATGGCACGACGACGGCGGTGGCCTTCTGCTCCAGCCACAAGGCCAGCGCCGAGGCGCTCTTCACCGCCGCCCATGCGCGCGACATGGCGATGGTCGCGGGCAAGGTGATGATGGACCGCAACGCGATTCCCGCGGTCCATGACACGCCGCAATCCTCCTATGACGATAGCGCGGCGCTGATCGCGGCCTGGCATAGCAAGGGGCGCCAGCGCTACGCGATCACCCCGCGTTTCGCGATCACCTCCAGCCCCGAGCAGATGGAGATGGCGGGGGCGCTCATCCGCGAAAACCCCGGCCTGCACCTGCAGACGCACCTGTCCGAGAACCGGGACGAGATCGACTTCACCCTCAGCCTCTATCCCGAGGCGCGGGATTATCTGGACATCTACGACCGCTACGGCCTGTTGGGTCCGCGCACACTGCTGGGCCATTCCATCCATCTGGAGACGCGCGAGATCGACCGCATCGCCGAGACCGACAGCCGCCCGGTCTTCTGCCCGACCTCGAACCTGTTTCTGGGGTCGGGGCTGTTCGACGCCGAGGGGCTGCGCGGGCGCGGCATCACCAGCGGCATCGCCACCGATGTGGGCGGCGGCACCAGCTGGTCCATGCTGACCACCCTGGCCGAGGGCTACAAGATCCTGCAGCTGCAGGGCCAGAAGATGCATCCGCTGACAGCCTTCCACTGGGCCACGCGCGGCAATGCCCTGACCTTGGGGCTGGAGGCCGAGATCGGCACCCTGGCCCCCGGCAGCGCCGCCGATCTGGTGGTGCTGGATCCCCGCGCCACCCCCGCCATGGCCCTGCGGGCCGAACGGGCGGAAACCCTGGCCGAAGAGCTGTTCATCCTGCAGATCATGGGCGACGACCGTGCCGTCACCCAGACCTATGTCGCCGGTCGGCCCTGCAAACAGCTCAGGGCGTCAGCAGGTATTTCGCCCCCGTCGCCTTTGCGTTGAAGGCGCGCGCCGTATCCGGGTCCAGCGCGTCCTGCAGGGTGATGCGGGCGGTGAAGTGGCTGGCAAAGGTGGTCGTCATCTCGTCCGCCACCCGCTGGCGCATGCGGGCGCGCACCTCGGGGTCCAGCTTCTGCAGCGCGTTGAACAGCAGCCAGCCGCCGATGTTCCAGGCGAATCCGAAGCCCCGGCGCAGCACCGTCGGCGACAGGTCCAGCGCGCCATAGATATAGGCCTGCTTCAGCACCTGCGAGCCGTAGCGGTCATAACCGTCCATGTTCTTCTGGGCGACCGCCTCCATCGCGTTCAGGATGGTGCTGGTCATCTCGCCCCCGCCGATCGCGTCGAAGGAGATGGTGGCCCCCGTCTCCTCGATCGCGCGGGTCAGATCCTCGCGAAAGCTGTCTTGGCTGCTGTCCACCACATGGGTCGCGCCCAAATCGCGCAGCATCGCCGCCTGTTCGGGCTTGCGCACGATGTTGACGAGGCCGATCCCGTCGGCCTTGCAGATCCTGACCAGCATCTGGCCCAGGTTCGACGCGGCGGGGGCGTGGACGATGGCCTTGTGCCCCTCGGCCCGCATCGTCTCGACAAAGCCGAGCGCGGTCAGCGGGTTGACATAGAGCGCCGCGCCCTCCTCGGCGCTGGCGCCATCGGGCAAAGGCAGCACGTCGCGCGCCGCGATCAGGCGGTGGGTGGCGAACATCGCGCCGCCCAGCATGGCCACGCGGCGGCCGATCATGTCCTGCCGGTCGGGACCGGCGGCGATCACGGTGCCCGCGCCCTCGTTCCCGATGGGCAGCGGCTGGTCGATGCGGGCGCGCATCGCGCCCATGGCGCGGTCGGGGATGCGGGCCGTCAGCGCCTCGCCGTCGCGGGCCAAGCTGTCCATGTCGGCGGGGCCGAACATCAGGCCCAGATCGGACGGGTTGATCGGCGCCGCCTCGATGCGGACCAGCAGCTCGCCCTCGCCCGGCTGCTTCAGGGGCACCCGGTCCAGGGTCAGGCGCAGCATGCCCTCGCCGGTGATCGTCGTTCTCAGTTCCAGTCCGTGGTCGTCCATGTCGCTCTCCGTTCGGTGGCGCTATGCTGGCGTAACGTCGCAGGGGGGGCAAGCGATGAACCGAACGGGCTTCACCCTGCGCGCCAAGGGGGATAGAACGGCCCCTGACCTTCCAATCCAAAGGCGCGTGACCATGGCCGACGACCTGCTGAACAGCTTTACGACCGGACCCGACGAACAGGGCCGCTTCGGCATCTATGGCGGCCGCTTCGTGTCCGAGACGCTGATGCCGCTGATCCTGGACCTGGAGGCCGAATACGAACGCGCCAAGACCGACGAGGCCTTCTGGGCCGAGATGGACGACCTGTGGACCCATTACGTGGGCCGTCCCAGCCCGCTCTATCTGGCGGAACGGCTGACCCGGCATCTGGGCGGGGCCAAGGTCTATATGAAGCGCGACGAGCTGAACCATACCGGCGCGCACAAGATCAACAACGTGCTGGGCCAGATCCTGCTGGCGATCCGCATGGGCAAGACCCGCATCATCGCGGAAACCGGCGCGGGCCAGCACGGGGTGGCCACCGCCACCGTCTGCGCGCGGTTCGGGCTGAAATGCGTGGTCTATATGGGCGCCCATGATGTCGAACGCCAGGCGCCCAACGTGTTCCGCATGCGCCTGCTGGGGGCCGAGGTCTTGCCCGTCACCAGCGGTCGCGGCACGCTGAAGGATGCGATGAACGACGCGCTGCGCGATTGGGTGACCAATGTGCGCGACACCTTCTACTGCATCGGCACGGTGGCGGGGCCGCATCCCTATCCGGCGATGGTGCGCGATTTCCAGTCGATCATCGGCAAGGAGGTCCGCGAACAGATCATGCCGCGCGAGGGGCGCCTGCCCGACACGATCGTGGCCGCGATCGGCGGCGGGTCGAACGCGATGGGGCTGTTCTATCCCTTCCTCGACGACAAGGAGGTCCGCATCATCGGCGTCGAGGCCGGTGGCAAGGGCGTGAATGACGAGATGCAGCACTGCGCCAGCCTGTCGGGCGGGCGGGCGGGCGTGCTGCATGGCAACCGCACCTATCTGCTCCAGGACGATGACGGCCAGATCCTGGAGGGGCATTCGATCAGCGCGGGCCTTGATTATCCGGGCATCGGGCCGGAACATGCCTGGCTGAAGGATATGGGCCGGGCCGAATATGTCAGCATCACCGATGCCGAGGCGCTGGAGGCGTTCCAGCTGTGCTGCGCGACCGAAGGCATCATCCCCGCGCTGGAGCCCAGCCACGCCCTGGCCCATGTGATGAAGATCGCCCCCGACCTGCCCGCAGACCACATCATCGTGATGAACATGTGCGGTCGCGGCGACAAGGACATCTTCACCGTGGCCAAGCATCTGGGCCACGACATCCGCACCTGACCCTGGGGGCCGCGCTCAGCGGCCCAGCAGGACGATGTTCAGGTCCGATTCCAGGTGCGGCAGGGGCAGGATGATGCGGGCGGCGCCGCCATCCACGACCTCGACCCGGCCCACCTCGGGCATGAATTGCGGGGTGGCCGTGGGATCGATCTCGGGCGGCAGATCGGCATAGTCGGGCGGCGTCTCGCCCGCCACGAAGGCCGTGCCCAGATAGGTCATCTGGCCGTCCACCAGCCCGATCCGGCCCAGCATCCGCTGCGATCCGGTCAGCTTCTCGAACGCGCCATCCGCGCCAATCCGGCAGCGGAAGGGCTGATAGGCGACCAAGGGCAGGCCGCCGCCCAGCTTCAGCACACGGCAGGACCAGTCGCCCGCCAGCAGGGGCGTGGCCTCGGCCGGGGGCAGGGCTGCGCCCGCAAGGCCCGCGACCATCACCGCCACGTCGCCGCCATCGCCTTGAGCCAGCGCGCCGGTCAGCGCGCGGCCCGCGGTCTCGTCGTAACGCTCCATCCGCGCGCGGTCGTCGGGGCGGATCCGGTCGGACAGGTCCGCGGGATCCGACAGCGCGGGCAGGGGGGCCAGCAGCGCGGCCAGCAGGGCGATGGTCTCAGTCTTGGGTCGCATGACGGCGCAGCAGCTCCAGCGGGATCAGGTCGAGGGCGCGGCGATGGGTGGATTCCAGCACCACGCGGGGGGCGGCATATTCCTGCGCCGCCTGCAGGAAGCGGCTGGCGCAGAGACACCAGCGGTCCCCCGCCTTCAGCCCCGGAAAGCCCCATTCGGGGCGCGGCGTGGTCAGGTCGTTGCCCAGATAGCGCGACATGGCCAGGAATTCGTCGGTCAGCACGACGCAGACCGTGTGGCTGCCCCGATCCTCGGGGCCGGTATCGCAGCATCCGTTGCGAAAGAACCCCGTCACGGGGCTGGTCGAACAGGGCTGCAAGCTGCCGCCCAGGACATTGATCGAAGGCTCCATCGGCACCCTTTCCTTGTTGCGGCAGGTTGGGACGCGGCGGGCGGCATGGGAAGGCCCCCCGGGGCGCGCGGCTGCGGCGACCAGTCGATCCAGCGCCCGTGGAAATCGGCCCGCCCCAGGTCCCAGTCCCGCCGCGCCCCGTCCCAGAGCGTCAGGGTCAGCCCCGCCCCGTCACCGCCATCGGCCTCCATCGCCAGATGGGCCAAGGGCGCGTCCGGCCCGGCCGCCGCCCCCGCCCGCAGCAGGCTGTCGCTGCAGGCCGCGCGCGCCTCGGGCGGGAAATACTGGGCGGCGACGGTATGGAAGACCACGGTCAGCCGGCCCGGGACCGGGTCGCGCAGCTGTGCCGCCAGCCAGGCTGCCGCATCGCCCTGATCGACGGGGGCGGGATGATCCGCGGCGATGGCCAGCGCGGCGCGCAGCCGCGCCAGGCGGGCGGGCTGGTCCGCCCAGCAATAGGCCTGCAGGCGCCGCGCATCGCGCCGCGGGTCAAGGGGCGTCAGGTCCACGCCCCGCCGGTCCGCCACCTTCGGCTCGCCCTCAGGGATCGCGCCGCGGATCTGCGGCTCCAGCATTCCGCCCAGGTCGTATCAGTCGAAATTCAGGTTCAGCCCCGCCGAGGCGCCCGGCTCGCGCAGGCGCAGGGGCAGGGGGCAAAGCGTCGCCAGAAACCGCGCGGCCAGGATCAGGGGCGCGGATCGGGCGACCTCGTTGGTCTGGGGCGGGCGGTCCAGCCAGTCGAGGATCGTGGCGGCATGCCGGTCCAGCGCGCGGGCCAGCCCCGCCACCGGCAGGTCGCGGTCGGCATAGGCGCGCGCCAGTTCGCCATCCTCGCCCGCCAGCACGATCCCGTGCAGCGCCCCGCAGAGCCGCAGCGGCACCGAGGCCCCCGCCGATGACGGATCGCCCGGCCAATCCGCGACGCGGTCGCGCAGGGCCGCGGGCGCCCGGGCCAAGGCTGCGGGCAGATCGCGGCAGAGGGCCGCGGTGAAGGGCGACCCCAAGGCCAGGCAGGACCGCGCCTGGCCGGCAAAGGCCCGGGCGACGGCGGCCCTCACCGGAACCGGTCCGACAGGGCGCGCAGCCGGTCGGCCAGGGATGTCGGTGCCTCGGGTCTCGGCGGTTCGGACGGGGCTTTGGGCGGGGCGGGTTTCGCGGGCTTTTCGGGGGTGCGCTGCCGCTGTTGCGGGCGGGGGCGGTGCGGTTCGCGACCGCGTTCTGGAACCGCCCGCCATCGCCCCCGGCCAGCGCCTCGGCCCCGTCCGAGATGCCGCGCAGCAGGTCTTCCAGCCAGTCCTGATCGGCCTTGGCGAAATCCGACAGGACCCAGGGGGCGACCTTGTCCTTGTGGCCGGGATGGCCGATCCCGATGCGCACGCGAGCGTAATCCGCGCCGATATGCTGGTGCATCGAGCGCAGCCCGTTATGGCCCGCATGCCCGCCGCCCTGCTTGACGCGGCACTTGCCCGGCGCCAGGTCCAGTTCGTCATGCAGCACGATGATATCGGCCGGGCTCAGCTTCAGATAGCGCATCGCCTCGCCCACCGCCTGGCCCGACAGGTTCATGAAGGTCTGCGGCTTCAGCAGGGTCGCGCGCACATCGCCAAGGCGGCCCTCGGCCACCAGCCCCTGAAACCGCGCGCGCCAAGGCGAAAACCCGTGATCGGCGGCGATCTGGTCCAGCGCCATGAAGCCAATATTGTGACGATTTGCCGCATATTTCGCACCGGGATTGCCCAGACCCACGATCAGTTTCACGGCTGCCTCCTGCCCGCTCGGCCGAGCGATTTGCGATCCATCCCTTGCGGCTGTCCTTGCCCGTTACTAAGACTCTGTCAACCTATCGCGGCTAAGACAGGGATCAAGACCCGGACGAATCGCGGGGACAGGGACAGACAGGCAAGGACAGAAGATGAGCGATCCGGCAGAATTCTACATGAATACCCTGGTTCCCATGGTGGTCGAACAGACCTCGCGCGGGGAACGGGCCTATGACATCTTTTCGCGGCTGCTGAAGGAACGGATCATCTTCGTCTCGGGGCCGGTGCATGACGGCATGTCCACCCTGATCTGCGCGCAGCTGCTGTTCCTGGAGGCCGAGAACCCCACCAAGGACATCAGCATGTATATCAACAGCCCCGGCGGTGTTGTGACCTCGGGCCTGTCGATCTATGACACGATGCAGTACATCAAGCCGCGCGTCTCGACGCTGGTCGTAGGGCAGGCGGCCTCGATGGGGTCGCTGCTGCTGGCGGCGGGCGAAAAGGGCCTTCGCTATTCGCTGCCCAACAGCCGGGTGATGGTGCACCAGCCCTCGGGCGGGTTCCAGGGCCAGGCGACCGACATCCTGATCCACGCGCGCGAGACCGAGAAGCTGAAGCGCCGCCTGAACGAGATCTACGTCACCCATACCGGCCAGACGCTGGAGGAGGTCGAGGAGGCGCTGGAACGCGACCGCTTCATGTCCCCGGAGGAGGCGAAGGACTGGGGTCTGATCGACGAGGTCCTGTCGCCCCGCGGCAAGGCCGAGCCCGAGAAGAAATAGGCGGCTTGGGGATTGTGACGGGGCGGGCTGCCCCGTAACATGACAGGAATGCCCGCGGCATGACGGCCGCCGCGGGAAACCGAAGTTGCGGCGCGCGGGTCCCGGACCCCCGCCGCCCGTTCCGCAGGGTCGCGGGGCGGAGATGAAGGAAATGGACGATGGCGAACCAGTCCGGCGACAGCAAGAACACGCTCTATTGCAGCTTCTGCGGCAAGAGCCAGCACGAGGTCCGCAAGCTGATTGCGGGACCCACCGTGTTCATCTGCGATGAATGCGTCGAACTGTGCATGGACATCATCCGCGAGGAGACCAAGACCAGCGGCCTGAAATCCGGCGACGGCGTGCCCACCCCGCGCGAGATCTGCGGCGTGCTGGACGATTACGTGATCGGTCAGGAACATGCCAAGCGGGTCCTGTCGGTCGCGGTGCACAACCACTACAAGCGCCTGAACCACGGGTCCAAGACCGATATCGAGTTGGCGAAGTCCAACATCCTGCTGATCGGCCCGACCGGCTGCGGCAAGACGCTGCTGGCCCAGACCCTGGCCCGCATCCTGGACGTGCCCTTCACCATGGCGGACGCGACCACGCTGACCGAGGCGGGCTATGTGGGCGAGGATGTCGAGAATATCATTCTCAAGCTGCTGCAGGCCAGCGAATACAACGTCGAACGCGCGCAGCGTGGCATCGTCTATATCGACGAGGTCGACAAGATTACGCGCAAGTCCGACAACCCCTCGATCACCCGCGACGTGTCGGGCGAGGGCGTGCAGCAGGCCCTGCTGAAGATCATGGAGGGCACCGTCGCCTCGGTCCCGCCGCAGGGCGGTCGCAAGCATCCGCAACAGGAATTCCTGCAGGTCGACACGACGAACATCCTGTTCATCTGCGGCGGCGCCTTCGCGGGACTGGACCGGATCATCTCGCAGCGCAACAAGGGCACGGCGATGGGCTTCGGTGCCTCGGTCAAGGAGAACACCGATCAGGGCGTGGGCGAGCTGTTCAAGCAGCTGGAGCCCGAGGATCTGCTGAAATTCGGCCTGATTCCGGAATTCGTCGGCCGTCTGCCGGTGATCGCCACGCTGACCGACTTGGACGAGGAAGCGCTGATCATCATCCTGACCAAGCCGAAGAACGCGCTGGTCAAGCAGTATCAGCGCCTGTTCGACCTGGAGGGGGTGCAGCTGACCTTCACCGACGACGCCCTGACCGCCATCGCCAAACGCGCCATCAAGCGCAAGACCGGCGCCCGCGGGCTGCGCTCGATCATGGAGGAGATCCTGCTGGATACCATGTTCGAGCTGCCCGGCATGGACAGTGTCGAGGAGGTCGTGGTCAACGAGGATGCGGTGGAAAGCAGCCAGGCCAAGCCCCTGCTGATCCACGTGGATTCCAAGAAGGAAAGCGCCTCGGCCGGGTGACGGTCCTCGCGCGCGAGGCTGGACCTCGCGCGCGATCTGGGGCATATCGCTGACACTCTGACCCTGTGGGATGCCCTCGATGTCGTTTCTGCTGCGCTTTCTGACCTGGTGGAACAGCCAGACCCTCAACACCCAGTTCTGGACCTGGCGCCACGGCGTCAAGGTGGGCGAGGACGAGCAGGGCAACCTGTTCTACCAGTCCGAAGACGCCAAGCGCCGGTGGGTCATCTACAAGGGTGAATCCGAGGCCAGCCTGATCAGCCCGGAATGGCATGGCTGGCTGCACCACACTTGGAAGGAGGCGCCGACCGAGCAGCCCCTGCCGCGCAAGGTCTGGGAACAGCCGCACCGTCCGAACATGACCGGCACGCCCGAGGCCTATCTGCCTGCGGGCTCGCTCTATCGCGCCAAGCCGGTCGAGCGTCGCGATTATGACGCCTGGCGCCCCGAATAGGACGATGTCCCGACTGCGATCGGCGTTGGCGGTCCTGCTGCTGATGGCCGGGCCGGCCGCGGCGCAGGACACGCTGCGCGCCTCGGCGGCGATGCTGCGGGGCCTGGACAAGGTCTCGGGGCGGATCACGGATCTGCCCATCCAGGTCGGCTCGGCGGTGCGCTACGGGCGGCTGGACATCCGGCTTGGGGAATGCCGCTATCCCGCGGGCGATCCCAGCTCGGACGCCTTCGCCCAGCTGACCATCACCGATCTGCGCCAGAACGTCACCGCCTTCAGCGGCTGGATGATCGCCAGCTCGCCCGCGCTCTCGGCGCTGGACGATGCGCGCTATGATGTCTGGGTGATGTCCTGCACGCCGTGAGGAACCGCTGGCGAAAGACAAATTTTCTTGCTGGTTCTTATGGAAATTTTTACGGCGACCGGCTAGCCGTCTGTGATTAACGGTTGACCACGGTGCATGGTCCGCAGTGACGGACTCAAAAGGGCATGTTCGGTCCAGGGGGTATGGGATGACGACGATCACACCGGTTCTGATGGCAGGCGGTTCGGGGACGCGGCTCTGGCCCGTCTCGCGCAAGAGCTTTCCCAAGCAGTTCGCGGCCTTGGTGGGGGACGAGACGCTGTTCCAAGCTTCGGCCAGGCGGCTGTCGGGTGAGGGCTTCGCCGATCCGGTGGTGATGACCAATTCCGATTTCCGCTTCATCGTCGCCGAGCAGCTGGAGCAGGCGGGGATCCAGGCCGGCCGCATCGTCATCGAGCCTGCCGGCCGCAACACCGCCCCCGCCATCCTGGCCGCCGCGCTGATGGTGGCCGAGACCGACGCACAGGGAATGGTCCTGGTTGCGCCGTCCGATCACGTGATCCCCGATGCCGCGGCCTTTGCCGCCGCCGTGGCCGAGGGGACGGGCCCCGCCGCAGAGGGGCGCATCGTGACCTTCGGCATCACCCCGGACCGCCCCGAGACGGGCTATGGCTATCTGGAGCTGGCGGGGGCGGGCGCGGGCCCGCAGCCCTTGGCCCGGTTCGTCGAGAAACCCGATGCCGATCGCGCCGCCCGGATGCTGGAGGCGGGGAATTTCCTGTGGAATGCGGGGATCTTCCTGTTCCGCGCGGATGTGATGATTCAGGCCTTCCGCGATCATGCGCCGCACTACCTGGACCCGGTGCAGGCCTCGCTGTCCGGGGCGCAGACCGACCTGGGCTTTCTGCGGCTGGCCAAGCAGCCTTGGCTGGAGGTCGAGGATCAGTCCATCGACTATGCCGTGATGGAAAAGGCCGACAACCTGACCGTGGTGCGCTTTTCGGGGCGCTGGTCCGATCTGGGCGGGTGGGACGCGGTCTGGCGCGAGGCGTTGGACCGGACGCCTTCGGCCGAGGGGGTGGTCTGCGACGACAATTCCACCGCGATCGACTGTCACGACGTGCTGCTGCGGTCGGACAGCGACGATCTGAAGGTGGTGGGGATCGGGCTGCGCGACGTGATGGTGGTGGCGACCTCGGATGCGGTCCTGGTCGCCGATCGCGGCCGCGCGCAGGAGGTCCGTAAGGCCGTCACCGCGCTGAAGCAGACCCGCGCCAAGCAGGCGGAATCCTTTCCGCGCGACCACCGCCCTTGGGGCTGGTTCGAGACCCTGGCCCTGGCCGACCGCTTCCAGGTCAAGCGCATCGTCGTCAAGCCCGGCGCCGCCCTGTCGCTGCAAAGCCATGTGCACCGGTCCGAACATTGGATCGTCGTCTCGGGCACGGCCCGGGTGACGGTGGACGATTCGGTGACCTTGGTGACCGAGAACCAGTCGATCTATGTCCCGCTCGGCGCCGTGCACCGGATGGAAAATCCGGGCAAGGTGCCGATGGTGCTGATCGAGGTCCAGACCGGCAGCTATCTGGGCGAGGATGACATCATCCGCTACGAGGATGTCTATTCCCGCAGCTCGGCCGATTAACCGGCCTCGCGGATCTGGGCGATGGTCGCGGCCACGCCCGCCCGCGGCACGCCGCGCAGCATCTGGTCGCCGATGACGAAGGTGGGGGTTCCCTGGATCGCCATCGCCTCGGCCAGCTGGCGGTTGCTGCGCAGGACATCGGTCACGGATTCGCTGGTCATCCGGGCAATGATCGGCGCGGGGTCCAGGTCGATGCCGCGGGCCAGCTCCTCCAGCGCGGGGATGGTTGCGGGGCCGCGCAGCGCCATCAGCGCGTCATGGGCGCGCTGATAGGCCTCGTCGCCCGCCTCCTGCAGGACGGCGACGGCGAAGCGGCCCGACATCTCGCTGTCCTGGCCAAGGATCGGAAGTTCCTTCAGGATCAGGCGGATATTGCCGTCTTCCTCGACGGCGTCGAAGACCTCAGGCGCGAATTGCCGGCAGACGCCGCAGCGATAGTCGATGAATTCCACCATGGTCAGGTCGCCATCGGGATTGCCGCCGACCCAGGAATGGCCGTCATCGAACAGCGCCTCGCGATGGGCCTGGACCAAGGCCAGGTCGTTCTGGACCCCGGCCTCGGCCTGGCGGGCCTCCAGCACGGTGATGGATTCGACCAGCACCTCGGGGTTCTCCATCAGATAGTCGCGCACGGCCTGGCCGAAGGCGGCGCGTTCCTCGTCGCTCATCGCGCCGATGTCGAAGGATCGCGCGGGCAGGGCGGGCAGCAGCAGGGCACCCAAGGCGGCGGCGGTCAGCAGGCGAGTCATGGCATCATTCCCCAAGCGTTTGACCCGCAGGGTGGACCCGCGCGCGGGCGGGCGCAACCACAACCCTGCGTGACGGGGCCCGCTAAAGAACTGGCCCGCGGCGGGCGGGCGCGCTATCACCCTTGGAAAAACGACGAGGCGAGAGCGATGCGAACTTCCCTGCGCGGACAGGTGGACCCGTTCATCGTGATGGACGTGATGCAGGCGGCCGCCCGGGCCGAGGCCCAAGGGCGCCACATCATCCACATGGAGGTCGGCCAGCCCGGCACCCCCGCCCCCCAAGGCGCGCGCGACGCGCTGGCGCGGGCGCTGGAACAGCCTTTGGGCTATACGGTCGCGCTTGGCCTGCCGGCGCTGCGGCAGGGGATCGCGGATCTCTATCACCGCTGGTACGGGGTCGATCTGGACCCGGCGCGGGTGGTAGTGACGCCGGGCAGCAGCGGGGCCTTCATCCTGGCCTTTTCCGCGCTCTTCGATGCGGGGGACCGGGTGGCGATGGGCGATCCCGGCTATCCCAGCTATCGCCAGATCCTGCGGGCCATGTCGCTGACCCCGGTGGGCATCCCGACGCGGGCCGAGGATCGCTATCAGCCGCGTCCCACCGATCTGCCCGATGCCCAGGGGCTGATCCTGGCCTCGCCCGGCAATCCTTCGGGGACTGTGCTTTCCCTGGCCGAGCTGCGCGCGCTGATGGATGCGGCCGCCGCGCGGGGCATGACCGTCATCTCGGACGAGATCTATCACGGCCTGTCCTATGGCGCGCGCTGCCATTCCGCGCTGGAAGTGGGCGACGAGGTGATCGTCATCAACTCCTTCAGCAAGTATTTCTCGATGACCGGATGGCGGGTCGGCTGGATGGTCGTGCCCGACCCCATGATCCGCACGGTCGAGCGTCTGGCCCAGAACCTGTTCATCTGCCCGCCCCATGCCAGCCAGGTGGCGGCGCTGGCGGCCTTGGACTGCGTCGAGGAAGCCGAGGCAAACCTACGTGTCTATTCGGAAAACCGCCGCCTGATGCTGGAGGGTCTGCCCCGCGCGGGTTTTGACCGCATCGCCCCGCCCGAGGGGGCCTTCTATGTCTATGCCGATGTCGCCCATCTGACGGACGATTCCCGCGCCTTCGCCGCCGAGATCCTGGAGAAGGCCGGTGTCGCCGTCACGCCGGGTCTGGATTTCGACGCGGCGCGCGGGGGGCGGACGCTGCGCTTTTCCTATGCGCGCGCGACCGAGGACATCGCCGAAGGGCTGCGCCGCCTGACGGATTTCATGGCGGCGCGATGAGGGCAGGCGCAATCTGGGCCTTGGTGCTGACGCTGCTGCTGGCCTGGCCTGCGGCGGCCCAGCCCGCACGGCTGGCCTTGGGCGGGTCGGCCCTGACCGAGGCGCCGCAGGGCTGGTGGCACCGGCTGTTCGACCCGGTGCCGCTGCGGCTGGACATGGCGCTGGACCGCCCGGTCCAGTGGCGCGCCTTTCTGGTGGGCGATCCGGCGCGGCTGGTCATCGACCTGAAGGGGGTGGACCTGTCGGGCCAGGACCCGGCCCGGCTGTTCGGCGCCGATCTGGCCCCCGCGATCCGGTGGGGCAGCTTCCGCGAGGGCTGGGCCCGCGTCGTGGTCGAGCTGCCGGGGCCGTTCCGCCTGCACCAAGCCGGGATGCGCACCGACGGCCCCGAGACGCGGCTGCAGGCGCTGCTGGTCCCGGTCGCGCCCGATGATTTCGCGCCCCGCCCCTCGGCCGCGGCGGCGCTGCGCAACCTGCCGGACCCGGCCGATGTGCCGCCCCCGCCGCCCCGCGCCGATGGCATGGTCATCACGCTGGATCCCGGCCATGGCGGCTTCGACCCCGGCGCCCAGGCTGATGGCGAGACCGAGGCCGCGCTGGTCCTGACCTTCGCGCTGGAACTGCGCCGCGCGCTGGAGGCCCGCGGCGTCACCGTCGCCATGACCCGCGACGAGGATGTCTATGTCCGGCTGGAGGACCGCATGACCGCCGCGCGGCAGGCGGGGGCGCATCTGCTGCTGTCGCTGCATGCCGATGCGCTGCCGCAGGGGCAGGCGGCGGGGGCCACGGTCTATGTCTGGAACAGCGGGGCGAATGCGCGCGCCTCGGCCCAGCTGGCGCTGCGCCATCCGCGCGACGACCTGCTGGGCGGGCTGGATCTGCGCGGCCAGGACGACGCGCTGGCGCTGACCCTGATGGATTTCGCCCGCACCGACACCCAGCCCCGGTCCGAGGCCTTCGCGCGGCTGCTGACCTCGCGCATGGCGCTGCGGGGCATCGGGCTGCATGGCCGTCCGGTGCAGGGGGCGGCGTTCTCGGTGCTGAAATCGCCCGACATCCCCTCGGTCCTGCTGGAGCTGGGCTTCATCTCGGACCGCACGGATCTGGCCAACCTGACCGATCCCGCATGGCGCGCCGGCATGGTCGAGGCGGTGGCCGAGGCCGTCACCGGATGGTGGCGCGACGAGGGCGCGCGGGCCACGCTTTTGCGGCGCTGACACCGCATGTTGTTTTGACCGGGACCGGCCGCGCGTCTATAGACGGGCGAAAGCGGAAAGGCCCCTCGACGTGCTGCGACCCATCCTGTCCTTCTTCGGTGCGATCTTTTCCTGGGTGGTCACCGCCCTGGTCTTTGCCGCGCTGACCGTGGGCGGGGTCTTCTGGATCTATTCGCGCGACCTGCCCAGCCACGAGACGCTGGCCCAGTACGCGCCCAAGACCATCAGCCGCATCTATTCCGCCGAGGGCCAGCTGATCGACGAATTCGCCGAGGAGCGCCGCATCTTCGTGCCCATCGACGAGGTGCCGGACCTGGTCAAGCAGGCCTTCATCAGCGCCGAGGACAAGAACTTCTACAGCCATCCCGGCTATGACCTGCGCGGGATCGGATCGGCGGCCTATCAGGCGCTGGCCTCGCGCGGGGCCAGCGTGCGCGGCGCATCCACCATCACCCAGCAGGTGATGAAGAACTTCCTGCTGTCCAGCGACCGCAGCGTGGAACGCAAGGTCAAGGAGCTGATCCTGGCCGCCCGGCTGGAACGGACCCTGACCAAGGACCAGATCCTGGAGCTGTACCTGAACGAGATCTTCCTGGGCCAGAACAGCTTTGGCGTGGTGGCCGCGGCCCAGACCTATTTCAACAAGTCGCTGTCGGAACTGGCCCCGCACGAGGCCGCGATGCTGGCCGCCATGCCGCAGGCGCCGGGCCGCTATCACCCCGTCCATGCCAAGGACCGCGTCACGGAACGGCGCAACTATGTCCTGCGCGAGATGTGGCAAAACGGCTTCATCGACCAAGCGAGCTACGAGGCCGAGGCCGCGCTGCCGCTGCGATCGGTGCAGAACGGCGATTTCCCGTCCTTTCGCCGGTCGCTGCCGCCGCGCGACTATTTCACCGACGAGATCCGCCGCCAGCTGAGCCGTGAATTCGGCCAGGAGGAATTCTTCGGCGGCGGGCTGACCATCCGCGCCACCGTCGATCCCGACCTGCAATCCCAGGCCGCCAGCGCATTGCAGCAGGCGCTGGAGGATTACGACCGCAATCGCGGCATCTGGCGCGGCACGGGCGAGGCGATCGACCCCGCCGCCCTGTCCGACGAGGCCGCCTGGCGCGGCGCGCTGTGGGATCTGCGCCTGCCGCGCGACATTCCCGGCTGGCGCCCCGCCGTGGTGCTGGAGGTCGGTCCCGCGGATGCCCGCATCGGCATCGAGGGCATCGAGGAGACCGCCCGCGGCCATTGGATCCCCGCCGCCGACGTGCAATGGGCCCGCCCCCTGGACCGCGAGACGGGCAGGCTGGGCGCGCGCGCCCAGGTCGCGGGCGATCTGGTCCGGCCGGGCGACGTGGTGCTGGTGCGCGCGATGACCCGGGACGGGGATGGCGGCTTCATCCGCTGGACCCTGCGCCAGGTGCCCGAGGTCCAGGGCGGCTTCATGGCAATGGACGTGAACACGGGCCGCGTGCTGGCGATGCAGGGGGGGTTCAGCTATGAAAGCAGCGTCTTCAACCGCGCCACGCAGGCGCAGCGCCAGCCGGGCTCCAGCTTCAAGCCCTTCGTCTATGCCGCGGCGCTGGACAACAACTACACCCCCGCGACCATCGTCGTGGACGAGCCGATCCGCATCAACACGCCCCAGGGACTGTGGGAGCCCAAGAACAGCTCGGGCCGCCATTACGGCCCGACGCCGCTCCGCACCGGGATCGAACAGTCGCGCAACCTGATGACCATCCGCATCGCCGACGATATCGGCATGGACCAGGTCGCCCGCTATGCCGAGAAGTTCGGCGTCTATGACCGGCTGTCGCCCTTTCTGGCCAATGCCTTGGGCGCGCAGGAGACGACGCTGTTCAAGATGGTCGCCGCCTATGCGATGTTCGCCAATGGCGGCGAGCGGGTGGAGCCCACGCTGGTCGACCGCGTCCAGGACCGGCGCGGGCGCACCGTCTATCGCCATGACCGGCGCGTCTGCCAGACCTGCGCGATGCAGGCCCTGCCCTCGGGCCAGGCGCCCGCCATCGACAACAACCGCGAACGGGTGATGGATGCGGTGACGGCCTATCAGCTGACCTCGATGCTGCAGGGCGCGGTCCAGCGCGGGTCGGGGTCCGGGGTGAACCTGCCCGTGCCCATCGCGGGCAAGACCGGCACCACGAACGACGCCAAGGACGTGTGGTTCATCGGCTATTCCAGCAATATCGTGGCGGGCTGCTATCTGGGTTTCGACCAGCCGCGATCCCTGGGCGAGCGGGCGTTTGGCGGGACGCTCTGCGTGCCGGTCTTCAACGCCTTCATGCGCGAGGCGGTCAAGGAATATGGCGGCACGGAATTCAAGGTCCCGCCGGGCGGCTTCTGGGTCAAGATCGACCGCCTGACCGGCCAGCGCCTGCCCGACAGCGCCAGCGGGCCGAACGTCATCTCGGAATATTTCCGCGAGGGGATGGACCCCGACTGGCTGGCCCCGGTCATCATCTCGGGCTTTGGCGAACAGGTGACGATCCTGCCATGGGAGGCGGGGGCGGGCAGCGGATCGGGCCGGGCGATCACCACCACCACGGGCGAAAGGCGGGTGATCCCGGCGCGTACGGATTTCGGGACGATGTCCTCGGGCGGGCTCTACTGACCGCGCGCGGTCAGGCGCGACAGCTCCAGCACCAGCAACCCGAACCCCGCCGCGATCGCGGCCAGCGTGCCGTTGCCCACCCCCGCCGCCAGCCCGATCGCGCCCGCCAGCCACATGGACGCGCCGGTGGTCAGACCCTTGACCGATCCGCGGCGCATGATGATCGACCCCGCCGCCAAAAAGGCCACGCCCGCCGTCACCGCCTCGATCAGGCGCAGCGGGTCGGTCTGGACCTCGGCCGAGGATGCGGCGCGCATATGGGTCAGCTCGGAGGCGATGACGGTGAAGAGGGCTGCGGCCATCGCGATCAGCATATGCGTGCGCAGCCCCGCCGCCCGGGACGAATGTTCGCGTTCCCACCCGATCGCCGCGCCCAGGATCAGCGCCAAGGCCAGCCGCGCCGATGCCGTCCCGAGCGACATGGATTCCAGCGGCATGAAGGTCTGTTCCAGGATCTCGGTCATGGGGGGGCAACGCGGGCCGGGGCCCGACGGTTCGGCTGCCCCCACAGGCGGGCCCCACAGGCGGGCCCCACAGGCGGGCCGCGCCCTTGCCCCGCGCGGTCCTTCGCTGTATCACCCCGGACCTGACGCCAAGCCGAAGGAAGCCTGCCCATGCGCGCCGAGACGCAGTCCACCATCGAGGCCATTCGCCGTTCGCTGACCCTGCTGGGCCAGCGCCTGGACTGGGAGACGGCGCCGCATCGCCTGGAAGAGATGAACGCCATGATCGAGGATGGCGACCTGTGGTCCGACCCCGCCCGCGCGCAGAAGCTGATGCGCGAGCGCCAGTCCCTGTCCGACGCGATCGACACCTATCGCCGGATCGAGGGCGACCTGACCGCCAATGCCGAGATGGTCGAGCTGGCCGAGGAGGAGGGCGACCCCGATCTGGTGGCCGAGGCCGAGGCGAACCTGAAGACCCTGGCCCAACTGGCCGCCCAGAAGGAGCTGGAGGCCCTGCTGAACGGCGAGGCCGACGGCAACGACACCTTCCTGGAGATCAACGCGGGCGCGGGCGGCACGGAAAGCTGCGATTGGGCGTCGATGCTGGCGCGCATGTATGTGCGTTGGGCGGAAAAGAAGGGCTACGAGGTCGAGCTGCTCTCCGAGACCGGCGGCGACGAGGCGGGCATCCGCAGCGCCGCCTACAAGGTGACGGGCCACAATGCCTATGGCTGGCTGAAATCGGAATCGGGCGTGCACCGGCTGGTCCGGATCAGCCCCTATGACAGCGCGGCGCGGCGGCACACGTCCTTCAGCTCGGTCTGGGTCTATCCGGTGGTGGACGAGAATATCGAGATCGACATCCCCGACCGCGACATCCGCATCGACACCTATCGCTCCTCGGGGGCGGGCGGCCAGCACGTCAACACGACCGATTCCGCCGTGCGCATCACCCACCTGCCCACGAACATCGTCGTGACCAGTTCGGAAAAATCCCAGCACCAGAACCGCGCCAATGCCATGGCCGCGCTGAAGGCGCGTCTCTATCAGATGGAGCTGGACAAGCGGAACGCCGAGATCAACGCCCAGCACGCCGCCAAGGGCGACGCGGGCTGGGGCAACCAGATCCGCAGCTATGTCCTGCACCCCTATCAGATGGTCAAGGACCTGCGCACCGGCGAGGAAACCAGCGACACCCAAGGTGTGCTGGACGGCGATCTGGACGCCTTCATGGCCGCGACCCTGGCGCTGGACGTTGCCGGCAAGTCGCGCGCCGAGGCCAATGCCGAGGACTGACCCGCCCGGTCAGGCCCCCAGCAGGTTCGCCTGCATGTCGAATTCCGCCAGCATCGGCGCGTGATCGGATTCGGGGTATTTGCGATCCGTCGCGAAGGCCACGCTTTCGTCATGCAGCATCTCGTTATGGATCTCAGCCTGGCGGAAGCAGGACATCATCCGGCGCGAGACCAGCATGTGATCCAAGAGGTTCGGCCGCCCGTGATGATAGAGCGTGAAGCGCAGGCTTTCGGCCACCGACAGGGCCACGGGATGCATGACGCGGTGGACCAAGGCGGCATTGCCCGTCTCCTCGACCCGGCCGCGGATGGCCATGACGGGGACCTCATGCGGCTCGGCGTTGAAATCGCCGCAGATCAGGATGTTCGGCTCCGGCTCGGCATCGAAGATCGCGTCGATGAACAGCCGCGTCTCCAGCGCGGCGCCGACGCGTTTCATGGATGACAGGAAATAGCCCTCGGCCCAGCCCGATACGGTGGCCCATTCGTGGTTGACCGGCCCCTGGCCCGGCACGGGCGAGGGGTGCTTGGACTTGAAATGCACGTTCAGCACATGCAGCGGCGCGTCATCCCCTCGCCGCAGCCGGACATAGAGCGCCGGGCGTTCCCATGACACCTCGACCAGCGGATCGGGCCGGTTCGAGGTGACCAGCGAATAGCGCGGCGGGTTGACCAGCGTGTTGCCGATGCTGCGCACCTCCTCGACGGCATAATCGGGATGGGCGGCGACGACCAGGTTGCGGAACCGCCACACGTCGCGGCCATTCGCCAGCCGGGTCGAGGACAGCGAATAGCCCTCGTAGCGCGTCCCGGCCAGCAGGTCGCGCAGGGCCAGCAGGTCGCGCGGCCCGCCGCCGGGCGGGGTCTGGCCGTGAACCTCCTGAAAGCAGATGATCCGCGCGCGCAGCCGTTCCAGCATGGGCCGCAGGATGCGGGCGCGGGTGGCGAAATCCGCGTCGGACGGGCGCGGCGGGACGGCGTTGTGATCCAGGTTCTCGATGTTGAAGGTGGCGATGCGCATGACGGCCTCCAGGGTGATGGCCGGGCCAGCCTAGCAGATCGCCGCCCGGCGGTCATGCTGCGGCGCAGCATCGCAGGCGGAACTTGCCATGCGCCCATGCGCTTCTATGATGCTGCAACTGCAAACAACCGGGGGTCTGGGCCATGGAAAGCAAGACGATCAATCTGGCGCTGCAGGGTGGCGGCGCGCATGGCGCCTTCACCTGGGGCGTCATCGACCGCCTGCTGGATGAGGAATGGCTGGAGATCGGCGGCATCAGCGGCACCTCGGCCGGGGCGCTGAACGGGGCCGCGCTGAAGGCCGGGCTGGCCTCGGCCAAGGGTCGCGCCGGTCGCGAGGCCGCGCGCGAGAACCTGCACGTGCTGTGGACCGAGGTCGGCGACATGAGCGACAACCGTCTGATCCGCTGGATGAATTCGCTGATGCCCATGGGCCGCGGCTTTCAGCGCCTGACCGAGATGTTTTCCCCCGCCGCCTGGCTGGACAACCTGACCCGGCTGGTCAGCCCCTATGATTACGGGCCGTTCTACACCAATCCCCTGGCCAATGTGCTGCGCGATCTGCCCTATCCCGAATTCGCCTGCGACCGGGGGCCGGAGCTGTTCGTGGCCGCCACCAATGTCCGGTCCGGCCAGATCCGCGTCTTCACCGGCGCCGAGGCGGATACGGATGCGGTCCTGGCCTCGGCCTGCCTGCCGACGCTGTTCCAGGCGATCGAGATCTTCGACCCGAAATCGGGCCGGATCGAGGCCTATTGGGATGGCGGCTATACGGGCAATCCGGCGCTTTATCCGCTCTATCCGGCGCGGTTCCCGCGCGACATCGTCATCGTCGCGCTGAACCCGCTGATCCGCGAGACACTGCCCCGCACCCCGGTCGAGATTTCCGACCGCGTGAACGAGGTCAGCTTCAACAGCAGCCTGATGTCGCAGCTGCGCGCGATCAACTTCGTCAAGCGTCTGTATCAGGAGGACCGGCTGAAGGACAGTTCGATGAAGAACGTCCTGATCCACATGATCATGGATGACGCGCTGATGAACGACCTGAACGCGCGGTCCAAGCTGATGCCCGGCGGGCACAAGCTGGCGCGCATGAAGGAGGCGGGCCGCGCCGCGGCCGACCAGTTCCTGGACGCGCATGCCGACAAGCTGAACCGCGAGGACAGCTTCGACATGACCGAGATGTTCAAGCGCAGCTTCACCCACGCCGACGGTTAGGCCGCCGCGATCGCCGTCGTCATCGCCGCCGCGATCCGGGCCGCCAGCCGCGCATTGTTCAGGACCAGCGCGATGTTGCTGTCCAGCGACCGGCCCTCGGTCAGCTCGAAGATGCGGCCCAGCAGGAAGGGCGTCACCGCCTTGGCGGCGATGCCTTGGGCCGCGGCCTCGGACAGGGCCTGTTCGATCACCGGCATGATCCGGTCCTGCGGGATCTCGGCATCCTCGGGGATGGGGTTGGCGACCAGCTGGCCGCCCTTGAGGCCCAAGGCTGCGCGCATGGCGGCGGCGGCGGCGATCTGGTCGGGGCTGTCCATGCGCAAGGGCGCCTTGATGCCCGAGGCGCGCGACCAGAAGGCCGGCAGCTCGTCCTGGCCATAAGCGATGACGGGCACGCCCAAGGTCTCCAGCACCTCCCAGGTCTTGGGCAGGTCCAGGATTGCCTTGGCGCCCGCCGCGACCACCGTCACCGGGGTCTGGGCCAGTTCCTGCAGGTCGGCCGAGATGTCGAAGCTGTCCTCGGCCCCGCGATGCACGCCGCCGATGCCGCCGGTGGCAAAGACGCGGATGCCCGCCAGATGGGCGCAGATCATCGTGGCCGCCACCGTGGTGGCCCCGGTGCGGCCGTTGGCGATGCAGACGGCCAGGTCGGCGCGGCTCAGCTTCATCGCCGCCGCGGGCGGGGTCTGGGCCAGGGCGCGCAGCGCCTCGGGCGTCAGGCCGATATGGATCCGGCCGCCCATGACGGCGATGGTCGCGGGGACGGCGCCGCCCTCGCGGATGGTGGCCTCGACCTTTTCGGCCATCTCCAGGTTCTGGGGCCAGGGCATGCCATGGGTGATGATGGTCGATTCCAGCGCCACGACCGGCAGACCGCGATCCAGCGCGTCGCGGACCTCGGGGGCGAAGGTGAGGGGGGCGGAGTGGGTCACGGGACGTCCTTTCCAGAGACATGCGCGGCCGAGGCCCGGACGGCCTGGCGCAGCGCCGCATCGCGCGGCATTTCCTTCAACTCGGCGGCCAGATGGGCGGCCAGGAAGCAGTCGCCCGCGCCGGTGACGCGGGCCACGGTGACGGCGGGGGGCTGATGGGTCAGGGTGGGCTGGCCCGCCATCGCCTCGGCGGCGGGGTGGGGGCCGTCGGTGACCAGCACACGGGCCGCGCCGCGCGCCACGACCGCCTCGGCGGCCTGGGCGGCATCGCTGCAGGCGCGCCCGGCCAGGATCTCGGCCTCCAGCCGGTTCAGGTAGAAGCAGCCGCGCCGCGCCGCGATCAGCGGCTCAAGGCGCTCGGCCTTGCCGGGGCTGGCGGGCACCACGCGCAGATCGGCGCGGGCCAGCCGCGCATCCCGCGCGATCGAGGCCAGCAGATCCTCGGTCAGGTTGCCGTCCAGCACGACCGGCCCGGACCATTCGGGCATCATGTCCAGGGGCGCCAGGATGGCCGCACCCGCCAGTTCCAGGCTCAGCGCGTCGGCGATGGCGGCGATCAGCCCCTCGCTGTCCTCGATGGCCATGTAGCAATCGGTCGGCAGGCCCGCATCGCGGCACAGCAGATCGGTGCGCACGCCGAAGCGATGCGCCTCGGCGATCAGCGCCTCGCCCTCGGCATCGCGGCCCACGGCCGACAGGACCGACGGGACCAGCCCCCACCGCGCCAGCGCCACGGCCACGTTCAGCGCCACGCCGCCCGGCAGGTGGCGGATGCGGCCCGGCACGTCGGCGCCCGGCGCCATGCGGCGCGGCGCGCGGCCGATCACGTCCCACAGCATGGCCCCGATGCACAGGATGTCAGGAGCTGGTGTCATCGTCGCCTCTCAGTTCGGTTTCCAGGAACCGTTCGAAATCGTCCAGGTCCACCGGGTCGAACTGCCCGAAGCCCTGCATCCAGATCGAGGCCGCGCGCATCCCGTCAGGGTCCAGCTTGCACCAGGTGATCCGGCCGCGCCGCTCTTGCCGGATCAGGCCGGCGGCTGCAAGCACCGCCAGATGCTTGGACACGGCCGCCAGGCTGATGGCGAAGGGCTGGGCCACGTCGCTGACGGCCATGTCGTCCTCCAGCAGCATGGACAGCACCCGCCTGCGCGTCTGGTCGGCCAGCGCCGCAAAGATCAGATCCAGCCGTTCGGGGGTCATTCTGGTCCTGTCCGCAGGGGTGTCGGTCAACCGGGCGGTTGAATGATGGCCCGCCCGGTCGGGGATTGCAAGACCGCGCCCCGCGGCGTCCGCGCAAAAATACCGCGCATGGTCAAAGGGTTGCACGATCCTCTCAGTTGCTTGACTTGGGGGGCGTCTGCCCCTAGACAGCGCCCAACGATGACGGGGGCAGACAGAATGGCCGACAGACCCCGGGGCGATGCGGACAGGGCGGCGGATGCCGACCGGCTGCGCGCGCTGGAGGAAAAGCTGGCCCGCCTGACCCCGAAACCCCAGGGCCCCGGCCCGATGGGCAAATACGAACAGGCGAACCTTGCCTGGCGGATGGTGATCGAGCTTGTGACCGGCCTGGGGCTGGGTTTCGCGGTCGGTTACGGTCTGGACTATCTGCTGGGTACGAACCCGCTGCTGATGGTCATCTTCTTATTCCTCGGCCTCGCGGCCGGCATCAAGTCGATGATGCGCACCGCGGCCGAGCTTGACAGGAAATCCGGCCCCGCGCCGGGCAGTGACGAGAGGGATTGATCGTGGCGACGGAAGCGACTGGCGGCGGCCTTGAATTCCATCCGATGGACCAGTTCGTGGTCCGGCCGCTGTTCGGTGACGGTGCCGTCAGCTGGTACACCCCCACGAACGTGACGCTGTGGCTGGCCCTGACGGCGCTGGCCGCGATCGCGCTGCTGGTGCTGGGCACCCGCGGCCGCGCCATCGTGCCGAACCGCGCCCAGTCCGTGGCCGAGATGGCCTATGGCCTGGTCCACAAGATGATCGAGGACATCGCCGGCAAGGACGGGCTGCGCTATTTCCCCTATGTGCTGACGCTGTTCATGTTCGTGGTCTTCGCGAACCTGCTGGGCCTGGTGCCGATGGCTTTCACCGTGACCTCGCATATCGCCGTGACCGGCGTGCTGGCGATGATGGTCTTTGTGGGCGTCACCGCGATCGGCTTCATCAAGAACGGCGCGCATTTCCTGGACCTGTTCTGGGTGCGCTCGGCGCCCCTGGCCGTGCGTCCGATCCTGGCCGTGATCGAGGTCATCAGCTACTTCGTGCGTCCGCTGTCGCTTTCCATTCGTCTGGCGGGCAACATGATCGCCGGCCACGCGGTCATCAAGGTTTTCGCAGGCTTCGCGGCCATCGCCGCCGTCGCCCCCGTCGCCATCGTCGCGGTCATCGGCATGTATGCCTTCGAGGTGCTGGTCGCCTTCGTGCAGGCCTATGTGTTCACCATCCTGACCTGCGTCTATCTCAAGGATGCGCTGCACCCGTCGCACTGACGGCTGCGGCCCCCGCGCGGCCCCCGATGGGGTCGCATCCACCAAGATCGCCAAACTACCAACCGCAAGGAGACTAATTATGACTGGTGATATCGCAGAACTGGGCCAGTACATCGGCGTCGGCCTGACCGCGTTCGGCATGGGCTTCGCAGCCCTGGGCGTGGGCAACGTCGCCGGCAACTTCCTGGCCGGCGCGCTGCGCAACCCCTCGGCCGCTGCCGGCCAGACCGCCACGCTGTTCATCGGCATGGCATTCGCCGAAGCTCTGGGGATCTTCTCGTTCCTCGTCGCGCTTCTGCTGATGTTCGCGGTCTGATCCACGGCCATCCTTGCGGCGGGGTGGGGGCCTGACCCCCACCCCATCGTGACTTTCAAGGCCATGGGGTAGGATATGTTCAGCCTGTTGCAAGAGGCCGCCACCACCGCGGTCGAACATTCTGAGGGCGCGATCGTCGTGGACGATGCCGCGACCCACGGCGCCGATGCCGCGACCACCTACGGGGTCGATGCAGCGGGCCATGCCGGAGAGGCTGCGGGTCTGCCGCAGCTGGATATCGCCACCTTCGGCAACCAGATCTTCTGGCTGGTCGTCACGCTGGTGGTGCTGTACCTGGTCCTGTCGCGCGTGGCCCTGCCGCGCATCGCGGCCGTTCTGTCGGACCGCCAGGGCGCCGTCACCGGCGATCTGATGGCCGCCGAGGAATTCAAGCTGAAGGCCCGCGAGGCCGAGGCTGCCTATGACAAGGCCCTGGCCGATGCCCGCGCCGAGGCGCAGTCCATCGTCGCCCGGAACCGCGCCGAGATCCAGGCGCAGCTGGACGAGGCCATCGCCAAGGCCGATGCCGAAATCGCCGCCCGCACTGCGGAATCCGAGATCCGCATCCGCGAGATCCGCGCCTCGGCCGATGCCAGCGCGCGCGAGGTCGCCCAGGACGTGACGGCCGAACTGGTCCGCAGCTTCGGCGGTCAAGCCGATGACGCGGCCATCCGGAACGCGCTGGACGGGCGCATGAAAGGGGTGATGCAATGAACCGCCTGATCGCCTCGGCCATGGGCCTGGCCCTGCTGGCCGGTCCCGCCGCAGCCGCCCCCGGGGATTACGGCTTCTTTTCGCTGCGCAACACCGACTTCATCGTGTTGCTGGCCTTTCTGGGCTTCATCGGCATCCTGGTCTATTACAAGGTGCCGGGCCTGATTGGCGGGCTGCTGGACAAGCGCGCCGAGGGCATCCGCAACGACCTGGACGAGGCCCGTCGCCTGCGCGAGGAAGCGCAGGAGATCTATGCCAGCTACGAGCGCCGCTCGCGCGAGGTCAAGACCCAGGCCGACCAGATCGTGGCCAATGCCAAGCGCGAGGCCGAGGCCCAGGCCGCCAAGGCCCGCGAGGATCTGTCCCGGTCGATCGACCGTCGCCTCCAGGCGGCCCAGGACCAGATCGCCAGCGCCGAGAACGACGCCGTGCGGGCCATCCGCAACAGCGCCGTCCAGGCCTCGATCGCCGCGGCCGCGGACATCCTGGCCCAGCAGGTCCGTGCGGGCGACCGCTCGGCCGGCATCGACGACGCCATCGAAGACGTGGCGCGTCGCCTGAACTGACAGTATCACGGACAGTGATCGCGACGGGCCCCCGATGCAGCCGCATCGGGGGCCCGTTCGCTATTCGGGGCAGCGTCGATCAAGGGCCGGGCCGGTTGCGCAGGCGCAGGGCGGCGACGGCGTCGTGATCGTCGGCGCGGCGCTGCGCGGACAGGGTGCGGGCGACCAGGTCCAGGTGATCCTCCAGCGCGGCGCGGGCGGCGGGGCCGTCGCGCGACTGCAGCGCGTCGTTGATGGCGATGTGCTGGTCCAGCAGGCGGTCGCGCAGCTCCGGCGCGGCAAAGATGCGGGGGCGGTTGAACAGCATCCCCTGGCGCAGCAGGTCCTGCATCGCGCGCATCATGTGCAGCGCGATCAGGTTGTGGCTGGCCTCGACGATGGCCATGTGGAAATCGGCGTCCAGCGCGGCCTCGGCCTGGGGGTCGGGGCTGGCATGGGCATGGCGCATCGCCTGGATGATGCGGTCCAGCACCTCCAGATTCGGGCGGCCCGCGGCGGTGGCCGCGCGTTCGGCGGCCAGCCCCTCCAGATCCTTGCGGAAGGCCAGATAATCGTCGGTCGCCTGCGGATGGCGCGCGATCAGCCGCACCAGCGCGGGCGAAAAGGCGCTACCCAGCACATCGGCGACAAAGACCCCCGATCCGGGCCGCGCCACCAACAGCCCGTCGGCCTGCATCGCGGCCAAGGCCTCGCGAAGGGACGGGCGGCTGACGGCCAGACGCTCGGCCAGGTCCCGTTCGCCGGGCAGCCTTTCGCCGGGGCGCAGCACGCCCTGCAGGATCAGCAGCTCGATCTGGGCCACGACCGCATCGGACAGCCGGGCGGCGTCGATGGGCTGGAAGGGATTGTCGGCGGGGGGCATGGTCGGGTCCGGTGTCGGGATGGGTCACCCCATCCTAGGCGCGCGGACTGGCAGGCGAAAGGCCCGGCGGGCGAAAGGGCCGGGCGTGATGGCCCGGCCCGATCAGGGGCTTACTGCGTGGGACGGATCAGGATCTCGACCCGGCGGTTCTGGGCGCGGCCGGCCTCGGTCGCGTTCGAGGCGACGGGCTGGTTGAAGCCGCGGCCGGTCGCGGCCAGGCGGTTCTGGGCGACGCCGGCGGCGGCCAGGATGCCCGCCACGGACTGGGCGCGGCGCTGCGACAGGTCCTGGTTCAGCGCGGCGCTGCCGGTGTTGTCGGTATGGCCGATCACCTCGACGCGGCTGTTGGGATACTGGTTCAGGTTGCGCGCGACGGCATAGAGATCGCTCTGGGCCGGGCCGGAGACGGCGGCCGATCCGGTCGCGAACAGGATGCCATCGGGCATGACCACCTGCAGATAGCTGCCATGGTTCACGATCTGGACATTGGGGTTGCTGATCGACTGCTGCAGAGCCTGGGCCTGGCGGTCCAGGATGTTGCCCGCGATGGCACCGGCCGCGGCACCCACCACGGCGCCGCGCGCCGCCGAGCGGCTGTCGCCGTCGCGTACGCCGCGGACCGCGGCGCCGACCGCGGCACCGGCCAGCGCGCCCTGAGCCGTGCGGCTCATGCCCGGATCGCCGGGATCGGTCATCGCCGGGGCGCAGGCGCCCAGCAGGGTCAGGCCGCAGACGGCCAGGATCGAGGTCTTGCGGAGGTTCATGATTGTCCCTT